>NZ_JAUXYO010000191.1 GCF_030694325.1 Allobosea sp.
GGCCCCGGCCTGCCGGTCGTCTATTTCGGCTCCAAGACCGGACGCGACGGCATCCATGGCGCGACCATGGCCTCGGCCGCCTTCGGCGAGGGCGCCGAGGAGAAGCGCCCGACCGTCCAGGTCGGCGATCCCTTCGCGGAGAAGCTCCTGCTCGAGGCCTGCCTCGAGATCATGGCGGCTGGCCATGTCGACGCGATCCAGGACATGGGCGCGGCGGGCCTGACCTGCTCGGCCGTCGAGATGGGGGCCAAGGGCGATCTGGGCGTGGAGCTCAATCTCGACGCCGTGCCCTGCCGCGAGGACGGCATGAGCGCCTATGAGATGATGCTCTCGGAGAGCCAGGAGCGCATGCTCATGGTGATCAAGCCCGGCCATGAGGAGCCGGCCGAGGCGATCTTCCGGAAATGGGGGCTCGACTTCGCCGTCGTCGGCCACACCACCGACAATCTGCGTTTCGTCGTGAAGCATCAGGGCGAGACCATGGCCGACCTCCCGATCAAGGAGCTCGGTGACGAGGCGCCCGAATATGACCGGCCCTGGATCGAGACGCCGCCGCAGCAGCGCATCGCGCCCGAAAGCGTTGAGGCGCCGATGGCCAACGCCCAGGCTCTGCTGCAGCTGATCGGCTCGCCCGACCTGTGCTCGAAGCGCTGGGTCTGGGAGCAGTACGACACGCTGATCCTCGGCAATTCGGTGGTGACACCGGGCGGCGACGCCGGTCTGATCCGCATCGAGGACGGGCCGAAGGGCCTGGCCATGACCGCCGACGTCACCCCGCGCTATTGCGAGGCCGACCCGTTCGAGGGCGGCAAGCAGGCGGTGGCGGAAGCCTGGCGCAATCTTACCGCGACCGGGGCGACCCCGCTCGCCGTCACCGACAACCTCAACTTCGGCAACCCCGAGCGGCCCGAGGTGATGGGCCAGCTCGTCGGTTGCATCAAGGGCATCGGCGAGGCCTGTCGCGCGCTCGACTTCCCCGTCGTCTCCGGCAATGTCTCGCTCTACAACGAGACCAACGGCGTCTCGATCCTGCCGACCCCGACCATCGGCGGCGTCGGCGTTCTCGCCGATGTGACGAAGCATGCGACCGTCGCCTTCAAGGCGGAGGGCGAGGCGATCCTGCTGATCGGCGAGACCACGGGCTGGCTCGGCCAGAGCGCCTATTTCGCGACGGTCTGCGGCCGCGAGGAGGGGGCGCCGCCGCCGGTCGATCTTTCCGTCGAGCGCCGCAATGGCGATGTCGTGCGCGGCCTGATCACGGCCGGGCGCGTCAGCGCCTGCCACGACCTGTCGGATGGCGGGCTCGCCGTCGCGCTGGCCGAGATGGCGATGGCCGGAGGGATCGGCGCGACCATCGAGTCGCTGCCCGCGGGTCCGGCCCATGCCGTGCTCTTCGGCGAGGATCAGGCGCGCTATCTGATGACCGTGCCGGCCTCCTCGTCCGAGGCGGTGCGGGCCGAGATCGCGGCAGCGGGTGTGCCGGTGACGGTGCTCGGCCGCACGGGTGGCGCCACGCTGGCGCTGGCCGGCGAGACACCGCTGGCCCTGTCCGAGCTCAAGAGCGCCCACGAGACCTGGCTGCCGGCCTATATGGCCGGCAAGGCCGCCTGAGGAGAGCCGCCATGGCGATGGATGCGCGCGACATCGAGGCGATGATCAAGGCGGCGCTGCCGGATGCGGTGGTCGAGATCAAGGATCTCGCCGGCGACGGCGACCATTACGCCGCGACCGTGATCTCGGCCGCCTTCAAGGGCAAGACAAGGGTGCAGCAGCACCAGATGGTCTATGCCGCGCTGCAGGGGAACATGGGCGGGGTCCTGCACGCCCTTGCGCTGACGACGGCGACGCCTGATATTTGAGGCGAACCCTGGAGCAGCCGCTATGGCCGAGCCTGATCCGACTGTCGCCAACCATACGCTCGTTCTGCTGCGGAGCATGGACCGGAAGCTTGACCACGTTATCGAGACGCTCGGGCGGCATGATGTTCGCCTCGGACGGCTGGAGCGCGATGTCGGCGAGGTGAAGAGTGATCTCGTCCTGCTCGAAAACCGGATGCTGACCCAGACCAACGAGATCCTTCGCATCGTGCATCGCCTCAACGAGCAGGACGCTCTGGCGAGCCAGAACTGAACTCCGGAGATATGAACATGTCCGACGTCAACGCCCGCATCGATGCCGAAGTGAAGTCCGCCGATGTGGTGCTCTTCATGAAGGGCACGCCGCAATTCCCGATGTGCGGCTTCTCCGGCCAGGTCGTGCAGATCCTGTCTTATGTCGGCGTGCCATTCAAAGGCGTGAACGTGCTCGAGGACCAGGAGATCCGCGAGGGCATCAAGGCCTATTCGAATTGGCCGACGATTCCGCAGCTCTACGTCAAGGGCGAGTTCGTCGGCGGCTGTGACATCACCCGCGAGATGTTCCAGGCCGGTGAACTGCAAACCCTGCTCGAGGAGAAGGGCATCGCGGTCAAGCAGGCGAGCTGAGGCGCACCGCCGCTTCGACAAACCGGCGCCCCATTCGCCGTCTTCCGTACGCGCCGCTCACGGGAGACGCCGATGCCTCGCTTCATCATCACCGCCATCCTCGCCTGCGCCACTGCGGCGCCCCTGCTCGGACCAGCGCAGGCTCTTGCCGACTGGGACAAGGCGAGGCTTGCGCGCGAGATCGTCGCGATCGAACGCGACTCCAAGGGCCGCCTCGGCGTCGCCCTGCTCGATCTGAAGGACCGCTCGCTCTGGTCGTATCGCGGCGGCGAGCGCTTCCCGATGCAGAGCGTGTTCAAATGGCCACTCGCCATCGCAGCCTTGCAGGCGGTCGAGGCCGGCAAGCTTCGGCTCGACCAGTCGATCACGATCAGGCGCGCCGAGTTCTCGCTTTATCACAGCCCGCTCGCCAAGGCCTTCAAGGGCGAGGCCAACGCCTATCCGGTGCGCGAGCTGATCGCGCTGGCGGCCGGCGAGAGCGACAACACCGCGGCCGATATCCTGATGCGCGAAATCGGCGGGCCGCAGGCGGTCACCGCCATGCTGAAAGCGGGAGACATCGCGGGCATCTCCGTCGACCGCTATGAGCGGCAGTTCCAGCCGGAGGTCTTCGGCCTGCCGGGCTTCGGCTGGTCGGACGTGATCGACGAGCCGGCCTATCGCGCGAAGCTGTCGGCCCTGGACCCGGCCAAGCGCAAGGCGGCCCTCCAGGCGGCCTTGAAGGACTCGCGCGACAGTGCCACGCCCGACGCCAGCGTCGCCTTCATCGAGGCGCAGGCCAAGGGCAACTGGCTGCGCGACCCGGCCCATAACGCGCTGATCGACCGCATCGTGACACAGACGAAGAGCGGTCCCGACCGCATCCACGCCGGGTTGCCGGAGGGCGCGCGTTTCGCCCACAAGACCGGCGCCGGGCTGAGGATGGATGGCATCAACCACGCCACCAACGACATCGGCCTCGTCACCCTGCCGAACGGGCGTGTCTTCGCCATTGCGGTCTATCTGGCGGGCTCGACCGCGGATGCGAAGCAGCGCGAGGCGGCCCATGCCGCGGTGTCGCGGCTGGCGGTCGCCACCCTGCGCTGAGACGGGAGCCAGCCCCGGAGGGGATGGGTTCCCGACAAGCCGATCGGGCTCAGGCCGCGTTCTGCCGGTGCCAGGTTTCGAGCTGGGCGAGCACGGTGTCGAGGTTCGACACGTCGACATAACGGCGGCCGATGTCGCGCAGATTGTCCCTGTGCGGCTGCTCCTCGATATCGCCGACGCAATCTTCGGGCACGATGGTTCGGTAGCGATAGCTGAAGCTGTCGAGGGAGGTCGCCCGTATGCAGCCGCTGGTGTTGCAGCCGGTGACGATAACGGTGTCGACCCGCTCCTTGGTGAAATAGTCCGCCACGCCGGTGTTGAAGAAGATCGACGGGCCCTTCTTGACCACGGCGAGGTCATAGTCGGGATCGTAGACGCGCGGATCGATCGGCGCGCTGGGGTGATCGTGCCGGAAGGTCTCGCGCACCGCCGTGATCTTCCAGTAGGGCATCTCGCGCTCGTTCATATAGGCGGTGTTGCAGGTCGCCACCGGCACGCCGTAGCGCCGTGCAACCTCCAGGAGCTTGATGGTGTTCTCGAGCGCGCGCATCACCAGCGGCGCGCCGCCCAGCGGATAGGCGGGATCGGTGAAGGCCAGCATGAAGTCGACGACGACGATGCCCGGCTTCTTGCCGAAGCCGACCTCGATCTCGCCATAGCTCCTGCGCGCATAATCGTCGGTCATCAAACGCTCCTGTGGTCGTTGCCGGGGTCCCGCGCCCCTGGCCAGGGATGCTAGAACGATGAAAAAAGCAGGCAAGATTGTTTTTATTGCGAGAGCGGGACGAGCGGCTATCCTTGGCGAGGTGTGGGCTGAGGAACGAGCATGGCGAAGAGCGCGAGACGGCAGCAGATTCGAAGCGTCGAGACCCGCGAGCGACTGATCCTGGCCACACTCGACGAGATCCATGAGCGCGGCTATCACGCGGCGACCACCCAGGACATCGCGGCGCGCGCGCTCGTTTCGCGCGGGGCGCTTCTCCATCATTTCCCAACGCGGGCCGAGCTCGTGCTCGCGGCGATGGAACGACTTCTCGATGATGGCATCGCCGAAATCCGCACCGTCGCCGGGCGGGTCGCGAATGAGAGCATGACGATCGAGGAGTTCGTGGAATTCGCTTGGCGCATGTTCTCCGGGCGCTTCTTCTATTTGTCGCTGGAGATGATCACCGAGGCCCGCAACGACGCCTCCCTGCGGGCGCAAATGATCCCGGTGGTGAAGCGCTTCCACGCGGAACTCGATATCGCCTGGGCCGGGGTGTGCGCGTCCTCGGCGCGCGATTCCCAAGAGGCCGGCATCATCCTGAACCTAACGCTCTGCCTGATGCGTGGCATGGGCGTTCAGGCGGTGCTGCGGCCCGAACCCGCCTATTATCGGCAACTCGTCGAGGTCTGGAAGCGAACTCTGCCGCTGCTTCTCGCAGGCCGCCTCGACAAGAGCTTCTTCGCCTGAGCCTTCGGACCGGCGACAGGCTTCAGGGCGAGCGGCCTCAGCCCCGCCGCCCCAGCCGCTCGGCGATGAAGATGCCGCCGAGCACCAGCAGCAGGGCGACGCCATGGTAGAGCGCGAGCTGTTCGCCGAGGATCAGCACGGCCAGGATCGGCGCGAACACCGGCACGAGATTGACGAAGACGCCGGCGCGGCCCGGCCCGATCAGCTCGACCGCGCGCATGAAGAAGAGCTGCGACAGGATCGAGGGGCCGATCGCGACATAGAGCAGGATCAGCCAGCCCTGCGGCCTCTTCACCGTGAAGGCACCCTGCGCGACCTCGATCGCGAGCAGCGGCAGCGAGACCAGGCAGGCGACCATGGCCAGCGCCGAGAAGAAGACCAGGCCGGGCACCTGCGGCCGCGAGCGGATCGCCACCGTGTAGCCCGCATAGAAGGTGCAGGCGACGATCATGAAGAGATCGCCGGGCGCGAAGGCGAATTGCCGGAGCACCGCGAGCTCGCCGCGGCTGGCGACGACGGCGACGCCGAGCAGGGTGACGAGGACACCGAGCGCCTGCACCGGGCCGATCGGCGTGCGATAGGCGATGAAGGCGCCGATCAGCACGAAGACCGGGATCGAACCCTGGAGAATGCCGATGTTGATCGCCGTCGTCGAATAGGCGGCGAGATACATCAGCGCATTGAAGGCGGTGAAGCCGACGGTGCCCATCGCGACGATGAACTTCCAATGGGCCTTGAGCACCGGCCAATGGGCCCTGATCTGGTGGCGCAGCAGCACCGGCATCACCGCGCAGACCACGACCCAGCGCAGCGAGGTCAGGGCCATCGGCGAGATCGCGTCGACCGCCAGGCGACCGGCGACGGCGTTGCCGCCCCACATCAGGGTCGTCAGGGTCAGCAGCAGATAGGCATTGCCCCAGAGGCGATGCGGCAGGGTCTGGTTCGCGGGCAAGCGGTCAACCGATCCGGAAACGGGCTCCTGCAATAGCCTTGCGTGCGGTTCGCGTCATGTGGGATGAGGCGCAGTGGCGCCCGGCGCCCGGCGCATCCCTCATCCTCCGTCATTTCGGCTTCTCCCATGCTCGATGTCGTCCGACGCCCGCTCCGCCTGCTCTTCGTGGACGGCAACACCCGCGCCCAGCGCGAGAGCCATGCCGCGGGCTACGGCGCCCAGCCGGCCGAGGCCTATGCCGCGGAGATCACCGCGATCGAGCCCGGGATCGTGACCGACATCTGCCTGCCGGCCGACGCGGGCGCCAACCTGCCGGACGGCGCCGGCCTGCAATCCTATGACGGCATCGTCCTCACGGGCTCGGCGCTCCACATCTACGAGCTCGAGCCGGCGGTGACGCGGCAGATCGATTTGATGCGCGCGATCTATGCCAGCGGCACGCCCTGCTTCGGCTCCTGCTGGGGCATCCAGATGGGCGCGGTCGCGGCCGGCGGCACCGTGACCCGCAATCCGCGCGGCCGCGAGGTCGGCTTCGCCCGTCGGATCACGGTCAACGAGGCCGGGCGAAAGCATCCGCTGCTGGCCGGGCGCCCCGCCGCCTTCGATGCGCCGGCGATCCATCTCGACACGGTGGTGCTGCCGCCCGGCGACACCACCATCCTGGCCTCGAACGCCTGTAGCGACGTGCAGGCGGCCGAGATCCGCCATGAGGGCGGCGTGTTCTGGGGCGTGCAGTACCATCCCGAATTCCCGCTGCGCCAGGTCGCCTCGATCCTCGGGCGGATGGTGCCGATCCTAATCGAGGAGGGCTTCCGGCGCGACGAGGCCGCCGCGGAAGACTGGCTCGCCGAACTGCGCGTGCTCGACGCCGACAGGGGCCGCCAGGACCTCGCCTGGGCGCATGGGCTCGACGCCGAGGTGCTGGACGACACCCGCCGCGTCACCGAGTTGCGCAATTTCCTCGATCACCGCGTCAAGCCGCAGGCGAGCGGGCGCGGCCGGGGCTGAGGCTGCTTCGGCGCGGAGCGCGTGCGCTCCCGCCATGCGATCCATGACGCAAGGACGTTCGGCTCGATTTTTCGATCCGAGGCCATGTCGCTGATGCTGAACACGTTTTGCCTCGTCGATGCGCGTTCAGGCGGCTGTCGTTATCGGAGATTAATCGTATTTTAAACGTATAAGGCGGAAATCGGGTCGAGTCATGACGTAGCGGTATTGCTTTCGATCTTCGTAATCCCTGCGGCATTCGAACAGACTACCTTTTCAAACCCGCCGGCGCGTGCGCTGCGTCGCTACATGGGGCCCGAAGTCGTTGAAATCGATCCGCATCAAAATCATTGCGATCCTGGCGATCGTCTCGTTCGGCGCCCTGGTCTCGTCGGGCCTCGGCCTCTGGGCGCTGTCGCACAGCAACAACCTGAGCCAGCGTGCGGCAAACCTGGCGAACGTCACGCACGACACCGACCTGATCAATTCGCACGTCCTGGGCGTGGTGATGGATGCACGCGGCATCTACATGTCGAAGGATGCCGCCGCGGCCGAGCCCTTCGCCAAGGGCATGGAGGCGCGGTTCCCGCAGCTGAGCAGTCTCGCCGCTCATCTCGTCAGCATCACACCGGAGGCCGGGCGCGAGCAGGCCAGGGCGATCGAGAAGGCAGTGGCTGAGTTCATCGCCTTTCGCACGGAAACGATCCGGCTCGGAAGGCAGGAATCGACGGCTGCGGCGAACGCCCAGGGCAACAACGACGGCAACCGCGCCAATCGCAAGGCGCTCAACGATCTGCTGGTGGCTTTCGGCAAGGTCAACAACGACGCGTCGGAAGCGCTCGAGCAGGAGGCCGATCGCTTCACCAAGATGGCGCAGATCGGCCTGCCGATCACGCTCGGCGTCATGCTGCTCGGCTCGCTGCTGATCGCGCTCTTCTTCGCCCAGCGCTCGCTGACCAAGCCGATCCTCGACCTCAGCGGCGTGATGGGCGCGCTGACGCGGGGCGATCTCAAGGTCGCCGTGCCGCATCTCGACCGGAAGGACGAGATCGGCACCATGGCCAAGGCGGTCGCGGTGCTGCGCGAGAGTTCCGAACAGGTTGCGATCCTGCAGCAGCAGGAGCAGGCAGCGGCTGCGGCGCGTCTGGCGCGGGCGCAGTCGATGGAGGCGGTGGTGAGCGATGTCGGCGAGGTCGTGGCCGCGGCGGCGGCGGGCGATTTCTCGGCGCGGCTGCAGATCGACCATGCCGACGAACAGATGCAGAAGCTCGTCGCCGGCATCAACGCGATCAATTCGGTCGTCGACGGCGCCACCAGCGAGTTCTCGCAGACGTTGCAGGCGATCGCGGCCGGCGACCTGACGCACCGGGTCGACACCGCCTATCACGGCCGCTTCGCCGATCTGAAGAGCGCGATCAACGAGACGGTGGACCGTCTGTCTTCGACGGTGAAGACGATCCAGCTGACCTCGGCGGATGTCGGGCTGGCGGCGCGCGAGATCAACATGGGCGCCGACGACCTCTCGAAGCGCACCGAGGAGCAGGCTTCGAGCCTGGAGGAGACGGCTGCGACGACCGAAGAGCTCGCGGCGTCGGTGAAGGCGACCGCGCAGGCCTCGCGCCAGGCGGCGAGCGTCGCCCAGGATGCGATGCAGGCGGCCCAGACCGGCGGGACGATCGCCGGCCAGGCGGTCGACGCCATGGCGCGCATCGAGAGCGCCTCGACCAAGATCTCCGACATCATCCGGGTGATCGACGACATCGCCTTCCAGACCAATCTGCTGGCGCTGAACGCGGCGGTGGAAGCGGCACGGGCCGGCGATGCCGGCAAGGGCTTCGCGGTCGTGGCCTCGGAAGTGCGCACGCTGGCCCAGCGCTCGAGCGAGGCGGCCAAGGACATCTCGGCGCTGATCTCGTCGTCGAACACCGAGGTCGGCGAGGGCGTCAAGCTGGTGCGCCAGGCCGGCGAGCAGCTCAGCCAGATCCTGAGCGCCTCGGAGAAGGTCGCCGCCACCATCGCGGAGATTTCGGCGGCGTCGGGCGAACAGGCCAGCGGCATCGACGAGATGAGCCAGGCGGTCGCCCATCTCGACGAGATGACCCAGCAGAACGCGGCCCTCTCCGAACAGAGCGCGGCCTCGGCCGGCTCGCTCTCGGGCAAGATCGCCCAGCTCAACGACCTCGTCGCCGCCTTCAAGACCGGGCCGGAGGCCAGGATCGGCGATGAGTCTGCTCGCGGCACCCACGCCTTCGTGCAGCGCGCCGCCTGACCGCGAGCGCCCGCCGCGCAAACCGCTCCCGGCAGAATACCGGCACGGGAATTTTGCACGATCGCCAACAAATCGCTGCGGGCCCGTTGACAGTCCCGCAGCGCCTCCGTAAACGAACCGCCGTTGCCCAGGTGGCGGAATTGGTAGACGCACCAGCTTCAGGTGCTGGCGCTCGCAAGGGCGTGGAGGTTCGAGTCCTCTCCTGGGCACCACTCTTCCTTGAGGACTACCAACCTCAAGGACTTAGCTGATAATGAGGGCTTACGCCTCACCGACTGTTCAACAACGGTGAGCAACAATGCTCTTTCGGCTCGTTCGTCCGGTGAAGCGTACCGGCTCCTCTTACCCATCAGTTTGTTCGGCACATTCCTCGGGATGTGAGGTCTCGCGTGGTGGGCATGACGCTGCGCATTCCGTTGGGCGACGGCGTCATTGAGACGGCCATTTCCGCGAAGGCGCAGGATGTTCGGTTTTCCCTCGGGACCCGTCCTCGCGGAAGGCATTATGGCCAGCGGCTTTATGGGCCGCACCAACAGCCGAAAGTCAGTTCGTCTTTTTAAGTCGGCGACGGATCGCGCAGCCTCACGCCAGTCGGCACGCTGCGGACAGGAAACAGCCGATGTCGATCGCTAAGGGTCGCTGCGATGACAAGCGGCGCAGGCTCATCTGATCGCCCGCCTCAGCCCGCCATCGGATCGAGGAAGAAGCGGTCTTTGCCGGCCTGTCCGCCTTTGAGGATGATTTCGACGCCATCCAGTTCGTCCACCGAGAGCAGTCGGCAGATATGACTTGCCTGCTGTCCGGTCGATGAGGCGATATCGAGCGCATACGCGCCGCAGCTGCGCATGGCGAAGCTCGAACTGTCACCCCCGGCGAAGATGACGCGGCGCAGCCCCGTTTCGCGAACAGCTTTCCGGAATAGGCCTGCAAGCGCGTGACCGACTGCAGGCGCCCGGTCGAGATTGAAAGACTGCGTGACCTCTCCGCGCGCCGTGTAAACCGCGACCGAGCGCCCCGCCTGCAGCGCTGCGATCATCCCCGGAGCGAGTGCGGCAGCGGCGCGGTGCGCTTCTTCCAGTCCGGTGAGGCGTTCGGCCGGCAGATGGATCATGGTCCAACCCTCGGCCTCCACAACGGCCAATTGCGTCGCAGTTTGCGCCGAGCAACTGCCCGAGAGTACGAGGCCGGCCCCATCATGCGTATGCGTCGAAGGTTTCGAGACGCGGCCAAGCTGCGCCGCGACCGCGCCGCCGAGCCCCTGCGGCAGACCCTGTGCGGCAAGGGCGAAGACGGTCCGCCGCTGCGCCAGCCGCCAGATCGCGCCGCTGACATGGTCGAGCTGCCGATTGTCGATCGTATCGAGAATGACGGGTGTGCCGCCTTCGGAACGCTGAGCGATGAGGTCCGCGAGGGCATCCATATCCAGGCTTAGCTCGGGCAGCATGATCGCAGCCGTTGCCGCTGCGCCGAGATTGGCAAGATGACGACGCAGATCCGCTTCGTTCATCGGCGTTGACGGATGCTCGATCAGCGCCGGATTGCGGTCCAGCCGTAAGATGTCGCCGCGATGGCGCGAGAAATGATTGGCAAAGGCGGTATAGCGGCCGAAATCCGGCGTCGCCGGCAGCACAGGCAGCAGCGCGTCGGGCCAAACGCGTCTCGCTTCCTCGATCGCCACGACAAAATTGCCGGTCTCTCGCGCCGAGTCGAAGGTCGAGCAGATCTTGTACTGATTGAGGCACGCGCCCAGCACGCCGAACAGCGCGAAAGCCTGCCTCAGCAGCCCGCGCATGTCGTCGGGCGCGCGCGATCGGGCGACGCCGGCGATGCCGACGACATCGAGCGACGCCGCCTCCGCCTCGACACGCGCGGGGTCTGCCGGCTCGAAATAGAGACGGCAGCGCAGGCCATGCTTGTGAAACTGCGCAAGGTTTTCCGACGCTCCGGTGAAGTCGTCGCCATAGAAGCAGATGACCGGCCTGCTCATGGCCGCCCGCCCGCCTTGCCTTCGCGGCTGTCGATCTGTTCGAGCACCTTGCGGAAGTGCTCCATATTGACCTCGGCGCCATAGGCTTCGCGCGCTCCGCCGGCGTCGCGGGTCTCGATCATCCTGTACATGATCTCATGCAGGCGGACGGTGTCGGCGAGGCCGCCATGCGCGTGCGAACGTCGCAGCCAGCCCGAGACCATGGTCAGCACGAAGTTCGCCAGCGTCTCCACCAGTTCGTTCTGGGCGGCGCGGTAGATCGCGCGGTGGAAGGCGAGGTCGGCCTCGACCGTGGCGTCGTAATCGACGGGGTCTGCCGCGATCAAGGGCCGGAGCCGGTCGATGCATTCACGCATGGCGGCGAGGTCCTCCTCCGTGCGGCGCTGCGCCGCAAGTTCGGCGCAGGCCCGTTCGAAGAGCAGCCGCACCTCCATCAGCTTCTGCGGCGTGGTGTCCTTCATGTAGATCTCGAACAGCAGCAGCTGTCCCAGAGATGCCTGCGCGCTGGCACTGACGAAGGTTCCGTGGCCGTGTTTGACGACCAGGATGCCGGCCGCCCCCAGCACCTTGACCGCCTCGCGCACGGGCGTCCTGCTCAGTCCGAGCTCACGCGCCAGTTCGATCTCCGGCGGCAGCTGTGCACCGGGCTTCAACGTGCCATCGGCGATACGTTGCTTGATGTGCTCGAGCACGATCTCGAGCCGGCTGAGCGGTTTGCGGCCCTTGCCGTTCGTCGTGTCGTGTCGGCCCGAGGCGGCGTCCATGATGTCACCTGTCGGCGGGACCGCGGTCCCCGTGATGCCGATTCCTTAGCTTGACAGCCCGATGAAAGGCAAGACATCATACCTTTAACGATAAGCGAGCCGACAACGAGCGGCGCGCAACAGGGCAGGAAATGATGACTGAGATTGCGCCGGAATTTGCCGGCCGCGTCGCGTTGGTGACCGGCGGGGCAAGGGGCATCGGACGCGCCTGCTGCCAGCGGCTGGCCGCGGGCGGGGCGAAGATCGCGCTCAACTATGCTGCCAACCACGCTGCCGCAGCTGAAACCAAGGCCTTGATCGAAGCTCATGGCGGCGTCTGCGAACTTTTTCCGGCCGATGTCGGCGACGAGGCGGCGTTTGCCGGGGCGGTCTCGGCCGTGCGCAGCCGTCTCGGCCCGATTTCCTATTTCGTTGCGAATGCCGGCACGACCGGCGCGCTCCATCACTCGGACCTGACGCTCGACACCTTCCGCGAAACCATCCGCGTCAATCTCGACGGCGTCTTCATCGGCATCCAGCAGGTCAAGGACGACATGCTGGCCCATGGCCATGGCAGCATCGTCTGCCTGAGTTCGATCGCAGCCTTACGGCCCCGTGCTCGCCAGATCGACTACGCCGCCGCCAAGGCCGGCGTGATCGCGCTGGTACGCTGTTTTGCCGAGGCGCTGGCACCGGCGGTACGGGTCAATGCCGTGGCGCCTGGCCTGACCGAGACCGACATGCTCGGCCAATTGGATCAATCGCTGCTGCCCGCCCGTGTCGCCGCCATCCCGCTCAAGCGCTACGGTCAGGCCAGCGAGCCGGCCGAAGCGATCGCCTTCCTGCTCTCCGACCGCGCCTCCTTCATCACCGGCCATACGATGGTGGTGAGCGGCGGCGATGTCATGACGCCGTGAGCGAGCCAAGCAGCTCAGCGATGCAACCCAAAGATCATACCTCATACCAAGCATGACCGAGATCCGCGCCCACTACCTGATCGAGACGTCGTTGCCGGTGGAACAGGCGGCTGCCGCCATTGCCGGCGAACAGTCGACCGGCACGTTCATGAAACTCGCCTCGGAGACGACTGACGTGACGGCGCGGGCAGGAGCGCGGGTCGCGCGGATCGAACGGCTTGCCGAGGTGGCGGTGCCGAGCCTTCCGGGTGCGCTCGCCTCCCCACGGGGCCGCTACACCCAGGCACGGATCGAAATCGTCTGGCCTTGCGCCAATATCGGGCCGGATCTGCAGACTTTAATGGCGACCATCTGCGGCAATCTCGGCGAATTGAGCGAGCTCTCCGGCATCCGACTGCTGGATGTCGATCTGCCGTCCGAATTCATCGCTGCATTCCCCGGCCCGCGCTTCGGCATCCCCGGGACGCGACAGCGTTTCGGGCTCGACGGGCTGCCTGCCATCGGCACCATCGTGAAGCCGAGCATCGGCCTGTTGCCGGATGAGACCGCGCAGGTTGTCACCCAATTCGCCGAAGGCGGCATCGACTTCATCAAGGACGACGAACTGACGTCAAACCCCGTCTTCGCGCCCCTCGATGCCCGGATCGCGGCGGTCATGGCGGCGGTCGACCGACATGCCGACAGAAGCGGCCGGCGCATCATGTATGCCTTCAACATCACCGGCGATCTCGACCAGATGCGTCGGGGCGCCGAGGCGATCCTGAAGGCGGGCGGCGACTGCGCGATGCTCAGCCTCAACTGGGTCGGCACCCCAGCCGAGCTGGCGCTGCGCCGTGAGTTCCCCCTCTTCATCCACGGCCATCGCAATGGCTGGGCGCTGTTCTCGCGTGCGCCGATGCTGGGCCTGGACTACCGCGTCTACCAGAAGATCCATCGTCTTGCCGGCGTCGACCACATCCATGTCAACGGGCTGCGCAGCAAGTTCGCCGAGAGCGACGAGTCGGTCCTGGCCTCCGCCCGCGCCTGCCTGACGCCGCTGCATGATGGCGACCCCTGCGTGATGCCGGTGCTGTCGAGCGCGCAGACCGTGCTGCAGGTCCATGACACCTATGCGGCGCTTGGCACGACGGACCTGATCTACGCCAGCGGCGGGGGCATCGTCGGCCACCCGGACGGCATTGCCGCAGGAACGCGCGCGCTGCGGGCCGCCTGGGAAGCAGCCCGAGCGGGCATTCCGCTCGCAGCGGCAGCCCGAGAGATGCCGGCCCTCAGGCGGGCGATCGAGACCTTCGAGCGGCACACGAAATGATCGCCCCATTCGGAATTTCATAAGAGACGGAGAGCACATGTCCAAACGCCTGGAGAACAAGATTGCGCTGGTCTTCGGCGCCGGCTCCGTCGGCGAGGGCTGGGGCAATGGCAAGGCCTCGGCCGTGCTCTATGCGCGCGAGGGCGCCAAGGTCGCCTGCGTCGACCTCAATGCCGCCGCGGCCGAACGCACCCGCGACATCATCGAGAGCGAGGGCGGCACGGCCCTGGCCCTGCAGGCCGACGTCGTGAACCTGGAGCGCGTGGGCGAGGTCGTCGACAGCGTGAAGTCGACCTGGGGCCGCATCGACGTACTGCACAACAATGTCGGCATGAACATAGAGGGCGGCCCGGTCGAGACGACGGAAGAACAATGGGATCGCGTCATGGACGTGAACCTCAAGAGTATGTTCTTCGCCTGCAAATGCGTCCTGCCGATCATGGAAGCGCAAGGATCAGGCGCAATCGTCAACATCTCCTCTCTCGCCTCGATACGCTGGATGCACTTCAACTATATTTCGTATTACGCCTCGAAAGCGGCGGTGAACCACTTCACTCGGGCGATTGCGATGCAATATGCCGAGAAGGGCATCCGGGCGAACACCGTGCTGCCGGGCCTGATGGATACGCCGCACATCTACGAGGCGATGAAGGCGCATTACACCGATTTCACCGAGATGCAGCGCAAGCGTGCCGAAGTGACACCGATGAAGCGCATGGGCGATGGCTGGGACATCGCGCATGCGGCGCTGTTCCTCGCATCGGACGATGCGAAATACATCACCGGCATCGACCTGTGCGTCGATGGCGGCCTGCACTGCAAGACGCATTGAGGAGCGGGCCGTGACGACCGCAAACCCATCTCAGAAAATTGGCTTCATCGGCCTCGGCGTCATGGGCCGCCGCATGGCGCTCAATCTGCGCAAGGCCGGCTTTGATCTCGCCGTGCATGACTTCAACCGGGACGCTGTCGCCGAACTCGTCGCGGCCGGAGCGATCGACGCCGGGTCAATTGCCGGCGCCGGCGCCGCCGACATTGTCATCACTGTGCTGCCTGACACGCCCGATGTCGAAGCCGTCGTGCTCGGCGAGGACGGGCTTGCCGCCTCCATGCGCCCGGGTAGCGTCCTGATCGACATGAGCTCGATCTCGCCGACGGCGACGCGGGCCATGGCCGAGACGCTGGCGGCGAGAGGCGTCGATATGCTCGATGCCCCCGTCAGCGGCGGCTACCAGGGCGCCGAGAACGCGACGCTGTCGATCATGATCGGCGGCGATGCCGCGGTGCTCGAACGCTGCCGGCCGATTCTGGAGGCGATGGGCAAGACCATCAGCCATATCGGAGGGGCAGGTGCCGGCCAGGTCTGCAAGGTCTGCAACCAGGTCGCGGTCGCGATCAACATCCAGGCCGTCGCGGAGGCGATGACGCTGGGCCGCAAGAACGGCGTCGATCCCGACAAGATCCGCACCGCGCTGCTGGGGGGATTTGCCCAGAGCAAGGCGCTCGACCTGCATGGTCAGCGCGTGCTCGACAGCAATTTCGTGGCCGGCTTCCGCGTCACCCTGCAGCGTAAGGACCTCAAGCTCGCGCTCGAGAACGGCAGCGCCACGGGGACGGCCCTCCCCGTCACCGCGCTGGTCCAGCAACTCTACGGCGTGCTCGCCAATACCGGCCGCGCCGACCTCGACAACTCCTCGCTGGCGCTCCTGATGCAGGAAATGTCCGGCATTGAACCGGAGTCGAAGGAATGAACGCGGCCTCGCGGGATTTCGTCATGCTGCGCGAGATCGTCGAAACCGTCGGCACGCGCCGCGTCGTCGCCGTCGATACGATCGCGCATGTGAAGCCGGAGGACGCCGGACAGGTGGTGATGACCGGCTCTCATGGCGGTCAGAGTTCCGGCGAATATGCCGCCAGGGTGCCGGTAACGGCCGTGTTCTTCAACGATGCGGGTATCGGCAAGGAGGATGCCGGCATTGCCTCGCTGCCCTATCTCGAGGCGCGCGGCATCATCGCCGGCACGGTCTCGCATGACAGCGCGCTCATCGGCGACGCGCTGGAAACCTGGCGGTCGGGGGTCGTCTCCGCGCTCAACCCGCTGGCGGAGAAGGCGGGCTTCACGCGCGGGGAGCCGGTCGCTCAGGCCGTGCGCCGAATTTTCGGAGGACGGACATGAGAAACGAGACCGTCGTCGAAATCGCAGGCCGTCGCGTCGTGCTGATGGATTCGATCTCGCTGATCGCGCCGCAGGACGAAGGCTCGATCATCATTTGCGGCTCCCATGGCGGGCTGATCTCGGGCGCCTTCGCGGCGCTGCATCCGCCGCATCTGGTGGTGTTCAACGATGCCGGCGGGGGCAAGGCCGGCGCAGGACGCGCCTGTATCGCGATGCTCGACGCCAAAGGTATCGCCTGCGCCACGACTTCACACAGCACGGCCCGTATCGGCGACGCGCAAGATGCCTGGCTGAGCGGCGTGCTCAGCGCCGTCGGCAATGCGGCGCGACAGAAAGGGCTCGAGGCTGGCCAAAGCGTGAAGGACGCGGTGGACGCAGCCAGCGGGCAGTAGCTCGGCCCAGCGCAAAAAGAGGAGGAGTAAACCAGGCCCAACGATCGACCACGATCAACAACAACAATCACAGGGAGGACTAAAAATGCTCAACAGAAAGCTCAATCTATCCATCCTGGCACTTGGTGCCCTGCTCGCGGCCACATCTGCCAAGGCCGTCGATATCAGCTTTGCGATGCATACCTCGCCTCCGGGACCGGAGTTCCAAGCCGTCGACAAGTTCATCGAACTGGTCAAGGAACGGAGCAAGGGCAAGGTCAACGTCAAGATTTTCCACTCCGCCGTGCTTGGCGGCGAGCGCGACAACCTCGAGCAGCTCACGGTCAACGAAGTCCAGATGACCCTGTTTGGCGACACGCTGCCGAATGTCGTCGCCCCGCCCTATGCCGCGACCGTGGTGCCCTTCGTCTTCCCCGGTCCGGAAGAGATCTTCGAGTTCTGGGCGAGTTCGGCCGGCGCCGAAGGCAAGAAGATGATCAAGGACAAGGCCAAGCTCGATCTGGTCTCTTTCTTCCGCCGGGGCGACCGTCACCTCTCCGCCAAGAAGCCGATCAGGACGCCCGACGACCTGAAGGGCCTGAAGCTGCGCGTCCCGGAAATTCCGTCCTGGGTTCGGGTCTGGTCGGAACTGGGTGCCCGGCCGACGCCTGTCGCTTGGCCGGAGGTGTTCAGCGGCCTGCAGATGGGCGTCATCGAGGCGCAGGAAAATCCCTGCTTCAACGTCAACCAAGCCAAGCTCTACGAGGTCCAGACGCATCTTATGTACACGGCGCATGTCCCGGCGGTCTGGCATTGGACCATCAGCTCGCGCTTTCTGAACAGCCTGAGCCCGGAACTGCGCGAAGCTGTTGTCAGCTCGGCCGTCGACGCCGCCAAATACGGCGACGATGTCACCAAGCAGCAGATCGACGGCGTCTGCAATGCGCTGGTCGAGAAGCACAAGATGACCGCGATCAAGGTCGATCGCGCGCCGTTCATCGCCAAGGCGCGCCCCGCAATCGACGAGCTCTCCAAGAGCTGGGCGCCGAGCGTCGTACAGGCCGTCTCCAAGTATTTGAAGTGAGCGCGCGCCGCGGCGGGGGCAATCGCCTCTCGCCGCGGCCCGGACCGAACGGCAGCCTGGAGACCATGATGGCCCCGATAAACGATATCCGACGGACGATCTACGTTGTCTTCGAAACGCTCGCGATCTGCGCGTTCCTGATCATGCTCACCTCGTCTGTCCTGCAGGTGTTCTTTCGCTACGTGCTGGACTCCCCCCTGCAATGGACCGAGGAACTGGCCCGTCTGACCTGCGTGCTGACCACCTATTTCGGCGGTGTCGTCATCCTGATGACCCGCGAGCATATCCGCGTCGACATCATCGACAACTACGTTTCCGGAAGATCGGCCGACGCCGTCGCCATGCTGGTGGACCTTCTCATGTCATGGTTCCTGCTCTCGGTTGCCTATGGCTGCTGGCGCTTGACCAACGCAACTTGGGAGACCTTCACCGCGACGATGGACTGGTTCCGCACGGGCTACATCTACGCGGCCGTCGGCATCTCCATGCTGGTCATGACCTTCCTGCTGCTGCTCGACATGTTCGAGCGCGCGATGCACATGGCCGGTCGCGCCAGGAAAGTGGAACCATGATCCTTGCGCTTTTCATCGGCGGATTGCTGGCACTTTTCGTCATCGGCGTTCCGGCAGCCTTCGCGCTGGGATTGTCCTCGCTGATCGTCACGCTCGTGGAGCGAGGCATCAACAACATCCCCTACACGATCCTTGCTCAGCGCATGGTGTACGGCGTCAACAGTTTTCCCCTGCTGGCGATCCCGTTTTTCATCCTGGCCGGCAAGATCATGAATACCGGCGGCATCACCGATCGGATCTATGATTTCGCTGATCGCCTTGTCGGCCACATGCGTGGTGGCCTGGGTCAGGTCAACATCGCCGCGTCCATCATCTTCTCGGGCATGTCTGGCTCGGCGGTCGCGGATGCGGTCGGCGTCGGCCAGGTCGAAATCCGCGCGATGCGCAAGGCCGGCTATCCCGACGATTTCGCGGTCGGCGTCACGGCGGCCTCGGCGACGATCGGACCAGTCATCCCACCCAGCATCCCGCTGATTATCTACGCCGTCGTCGCTAATGTCTCGGCCACCGCACTCCTGATCGCGGGAATCCTGCCCGGCCTGCTGATGGGCGCGATGATGATGCTGGTCGTCTGGTGGCAGGCGCAGCGTCGCAACCTGCCGACGGAGAAATGGCGCGGCCTGGCTGCGCTGATCCGCAGCTTTTTACGGGCGCTTCCGCCGTTAATCACGCCGGCGATCATCATCGGCGGCATGATGAGCGGGGTCTTCACCCCGACCGAGGCGGCGGCCATCGCGGCCATCTATGCGACCCTGATCGCTATGCTGGTCTATCGTGAGATCTCCTTCGCGCAACTTGTTCAGGTATTGCGCGAGACGATGCGAGAGACGGCCGGCATCATGATGATTCTCGCGGCCGCCGCACTTTATGGCTGGCTGCTGGTCTTCACGCAGATCCCGCAGCAATTGGTGACGCTGGTCGCCGGACTCGATCTCTCCCCAGTCATGCTGCTGTTGGCGATCAACGTATTCCTGCTGATCATCGGCTTGTTCATGGAAACCAATGCCGCGATCACCATCTTCACCCCCATGCTGCTGCCGCTTGCCGTCGCACTGGGCGTCGACCCGGTGCATTTCGGCATCATGATGGTTCTGAACCTGATGATCGGCCTGCTGACCCCGCCCGTCGGTATGGTGCTCTTCGCTGTCGCAAAGGTCGCCAACGTCCCGATCAACAAAGCCCTGGTGGCGGTCTCCCCCTTCTACATACCGCTGGTGGCGGCCCTCCTCCTCATCACCTTCATCCCTGAAATAACCCTCATCCTGCCGCGGCTTCTCATGAACTAGGCCGAGGCAACGGAGACCCCCATGCCGTCACCTGCGTTCTCGAATCCGCTGCGCCGAACACTACGATCCGGTCGGTCGACAGTGGGGCTCTGGGCTACTCTCGAAAGTGCGACCGTCACAGAGGTCGCCGCCGAACTCGGCGTCGACTGGGTGTGCGTCGACATGGAGCATGGCAGCCTGAGCTATCGCGACGTGGTCGACCATCTCCGTGCCGCGAAAGGCAGCGATCTGGCTGTCATCGTGCGGGTCCCGACCGCTTCGGTCGATACCATCAAGCGCGCACTCGATCTCGGCGCCCATGGGGTTCTGCTGCCGCTGATAAGGGAGCCTTTGGAGCTCGCCGAGGCGTTCGGCCATGCGCGCTATCCAACGTCCGGCAAGCGCGGGCTCGGGCATGAGCGCGCGTTGCGCTGGGGCATGGCGATGGAGAGTTATGTCGCCGTGGCCAACGAGGAGACGATGGTCATCCCTGTGATCGAGACCGCCGAGGCTTCGGCCAATATCGCCGGCATCCTCGCGACGCCGGGCCTGGAGGCGATCTTCTTCGGCCCGTCCGATCTCTCGCAGAGCTTCGGCCATCTCGCGGTCTGGGAGGGCCCAGGCATTGCCGAGGATATTCTCCGCATGAAGCGCCTGGCCGACGAGCGCGGCATCGCGTCGGGCATCATCGGCACGAGCGCCGACGACATCGCCAAGCGCCGGCAGCAGGGGTTCGGCCTGATCGGGTTGGGCTCGGATGTCGGCTTGATGATCCGGCAACTGCGTGAATTGCTGCTTCCGTTCCAAGAGGTCGCCGAGCGTAGGGGCGGCTACTGAGCGCCTGCACGCAATGTCCGCTTGGATGCCGCCTTCGAACCGCAGGAAGAAGCGCTTTCGCTCGGCCCCGCGTCCGACGCTTCTGGCGCACTTCCGCTGAGGTTCGGGAAGCGGCCTGCGCAGATAATGCCGCACCCGCATGAAAGACGCTGAGCCATCAGCGGTCAATGCGGCGATCGATCCACAATCTGATGCTCGAGGATGATACGGCGTGGCCCGCCGGCGTCGATCATGCGAACAACCGCATCACCATAGGCCTGGTAGGGAATGCGCACGGATGACAACCAGGGCGCGACCCAAGGGTTGAGCGGGTTGTCGTCGAACCCCAGAAACTGCGGCATCGCCTGAGGAGCCAGTCCCGCCTCGACCAACCGTCGGTGCGCGCCGAAGGCGATCATGTCGCTGGCGCAGATGAGCCCGGCCGGTGGCTTGCCAGCCGACAGAAGATGGTCGGCGGCGCGGTAGCCGATTTCCAAATGCTCTGCGCCCTGCGTGGTCAGGAAGCGCTCCGGGGGCACGGGCGCGCCGGCAGCCGCGAAGGCCTCGCCGATGCCGGCGATGCGGTCGAGGGTCGCCGAGGAAGCGAGATGGCCATGGGCTACGGCGACGTCGCAAATCCCTTTGGCCAGCAGGAATTCGGCTGCATCCTGGCCGGCCCGACGATTGTCGATGCCGATGAAGGGCTGATCGTCGTCGCAAGGGCAGCGACGGTTGACGAAAAGAAGCGGTTCGCCGGCCTCGATCATCGCCACCAGCTTCGGGCTCGCCACCGCGCCGAGCAGGACGGTCGCCCGAACCAAATGTGCACGCATTTCAAGCAGATACTCGTCCTGCAGCTCGGGCTGGTCATGGCTGTCGCAAAGCGCCAGCACAAGCCCACGGCTGCGCAGTGCGACCTCGACGGAGGCCGCGATCGCGGTCATCGCCGGGTTGGCGAGGTTGGCCGCGATCACCGCCACCAGACGGCTCTCGCGTTGACGCAGCGAACGGCCGGCGCTGCTCGGCCGGTAGCCCAGCTCTGCGATAGCCGCCCTGACGCGGGCGGCCGTCTCGGGCGTGGCCATGTTGGCGAGTCCATTGACCACCCGGGACACCGTCGCGATCGAGACCTGGGCATGGGCCGCGACCGCCCGGATCGAGACGCCGCGATCGGCCGTGGCCTGCCGACTTCGGCGCGGGACCCCTGTTTTGTCCTTCACGTCCTGCCCTCCGCCCGGATCCGCCCGACCCCTTGATGTCCTGATCGAGTTGGTTTTATGATAAGTCAACGAAAACGTTTACGTGACGGCAAACGATCACGGAACCAGGGAGGTTCGATCATGAGGCTGGCCTTGTTCATCGGCGGGGCGTTCGCTGCCGCCACACTGCTCTCAGCGCCGGCCAAGGCGCAGGAAATCACGATCTGGCACGATCTCGGCGACAACGGGATCAAGTGGTTCCAGGCAGCGGGTGCGGAGTTTGCCAAGAGCCGGCCGGGCGTCACCGTCCGCTCGCTGTCCTATCCGACGGACCAGTGGTTCGGGCGCGTCGTGGGTGCGCTCAACACCGATACCTCGCCGGACCTGATCTTCAACAATTACGAGCGCGTGATCCGCATCGAGAGCCAGACCGGGAAGGTCATGGACCTGAAACCGGTCCTCGGCCAGATCGCCGACAAGGACTTCCTCGGCGAAGACGACCTCAAGGTCGCGACCTACAAGGGCAAGACGATCATCCTGCCGGCGCAGCGCGTGCAGATGGCGCTCGGCGTGCGCAAGAGCTGGCTCGACAAGACCGGCGAGAAGTTCCCCGAGACCTGGGACGACGCCAAGCGCGTCGCCGCCAAGTTCCGCGACGCCGATCCCGATGGCAACGGCAAGGCCGACACCTTCGGCTTCGCACTGCAGGCCGCCAAGCCCCGCGACCTGATCCACATGCTCGATCTCTTCACCTTCGGAGCGGGCTTGCGTCACACACTGATCGACCCCGATGGCAAGATCACGATCGACCAGCCAAAGCACGCGCTCGTGCTGGAAGAATTCCTCAAGACCTATTCCACCTACAAATTCGTCGCGCCGGACACGATCAACCACTCCTTCAACGAGATGTACCAGGTGATCGAGGGCGGCCGCGCCGGCATGTTCCGCGTCGGCGACTGGAACGTCCGCAAATGGGACGGCGCCAGCGTCCTCAACGGCGATTTCGTCTCCGGCCCCTGGCCCCGCTTCACCGAGGGCGACCAGAACGCGGTGGTGATCGGTGGCATGCGCGGCGTCGCCGTGCCGGAGAACGCGCCCAACAAGGCGCTCGCGGTGGAATTCGCCAAGTTCCTGCTCGGCAAACAGGCGCAGCAGGCCTCGCTCGAACTGCTCGGCGCCGGCGTGCGCAAGGATCTCGACGTCGCGAAGCTGTCCGAGCGCCAGCAGTTCTTCGCCAAGGCGCAAGGCAGGCTGGTCGCTTACGACTTCCCGGAGTCGATCCACCCCTTCTATCCAGAGCTGGAGGCCGCCTTCCACCGCAAGCTGCTCGCCGGGCTCGCGAGCCCGCCGGCGGACTGGAAGCCCTTCATCGCCGAGACCGCCAAGGAGATGCGCGACCTCGCGGCGAAACTCGCCAAGGGCTGACGCCAGACGCCGCTCCCCACAACCTCGCGCGGGGCAGAGCCCGCGCGAGCCTCCCCGGGCAAGACGGGGAGACGCGATCCCAGATTTGAGCCGGATGCCGGAATGACAAGCCTCGCCCTGCCCCTCTCCGGCCAACGACCCGTCCTCGAAGGACGTTGGGACGAGGCCTGGCGGCACCGGATCTTCTACCTGTTCGTCGCCCCGTTCGCGGCGCTGACGATCCTGTTCGGGATCTGGCCGATCCTGCTCTCGATCCAGGTCTCATTCACGGCGTCGGCCAGCGCGCTGAAGCCGAACCCGGTCTATGTCGGGCTTGCGAACTACGCCGCGGTGCTGGCCGATCCGATCTTCCTGGCCTCGCTGGCGCGCACGCTGCTCTATACGGCGCTGTCGGTCGTGGCCAATCTCGCCTTCGCGCTCGGCTTCGCGACGCTGCTCGATTCGACGCTGCTGAAGCGGGGCAACCTGTTCTTCAGGCTCGCCATTTTCCTGCCGGTTGTGACGCCCGACGTCGCCGGCTACGTCGTCTGGCGCTGGCTCTATGACCGCTCCTTCGGAGCGATCAATGCCGGACTCGATCTGCTGGGTCTGCCGGCCTTCGGGGGCCTGTCCAGCCCCAACACCGCGATGCTGGCGGTGCTGATCGCCGAGCTCTGGCATCATGCCGGCTTCTACGTGATCATCTTCCTCGCCAATCTCTCGATCCGCGACAAGGCGCTGGAGGAGGCCGCCCATATCGACGGCGCAACCACCTGGCAGCGCTGGCGCTATGTGATCCTGCCGCAACTGCGGCCGGCGCTGATGATCAACACCGTCTATGCGCTGATCCAGTTCCTCAAGACCTTCACCGTGGTCGTGGTGATGACCAAGGGCGGGCCGAGCGACCAGACCAATTTCGTCAGCTACTACGCCTACCAGCTCTTCGACCAGGGCCGCTACGGCGAGGCAACCGCGATGGCGTCGATCCTGTTCGCGATCGTCATCGGCATCTCGCTGACGGCCTTCCGCATCGGTGACCGGAGGCCGGCATGAAGGACGCAGCCGCACCGTCCGGCAGCCATTTGCCGCTCGCCTACACGGCAGCCTATGGGGTCGCCGGCACCGTCAGCCTGCTCTTCCTCTACCCCTATTGGTGGATGCTGGTCTCGGCCTTCCGCTCGACGCGTGAGATGCTCTCGGCGCCGCTGCGCCTCCTGCCGGAACGCTTCGACCTATCGATTCTGTCCGAGATCGGCAGCATCGGCGGCGTCGATCTCTGGCGCTACGGCTTCAATTCGGTTGCCATCACCTGCGCCTCGACCCTGCTGGGCGTCACGGTCACGGCGCTGGGGGCTTACGCGCTCGTGCGCCGGCCACGGCTGCCGGGGTTCTCGCTGCTGCGTTACGGCTTCCTGATCACCATCATGTACCCCTACATGCTGCTGGTGATCCCGGTCTATCTGGTGATGTTCAAGCTCGGGCTGCTCGGCCGCTACGCCGGGATCATCCTGTTCCTGGCGCTCGGGCCGATCCAGTTCTTCCTATTCGAGCAGTTCTTCCGTGCCATCCCGCCCGAAGTCATCGAGGCCGCGACCATCGACGGCGCCAGCGAAAGCCAGATCCTGTTCAAGGTGGTGATGCCGATGGCCGCCCCCGTTGTCGCAACGGTCGCGATCATCACCTTCCTGCTGAACTGGGCCCAGTGGTTCCCGATCCTGGTGATCTCGCGCACCCCCGACACCTACACGCTGCCGGTGGCGCTGCTGTCGATGAACGGCGAACTCGGCGCGAATTTCCAGGGCATCATGGCGCTTTCGGTGATCACGACGCTGCCGGTGGCGGTGCTCTTCCTGATCGCCCAGAAGCGCGTGATGGAAGGCATGGCGGCAGGAGCGGTGAAAGGGTGAGACCGGCGATGGGACGGGCGGCGCGACGGGCCGTGGCGGGGGATCCGCTCGAGGCGACGTGGCACAGGATCGAAGAGGCGCGTCTGCGGACGCTGGACTGGCTGGCCAGCATGCAGGTGCCGGAGGCCCCACGCGGCGTGATGCGGATCAGCGGCCATCACGACGCCGCGCGGTGGCCGGGAATGTTGCTGCCCGGGAGCTACAACGGCGTGATGGCGCTCGACCTGCTCGGCGGGCTGGACGACTACGCTCCGGGCGAGAAGGCGGCTCTGGTCGCCTGGTTCGAGCGCGCCCGCCTGGCCGATGGCCGCTTCCGCATCGCGGGCATGACGGATGAGGCCATCTTCAAAAAGCCGGACCTCGCAGAGACCTGGCGGTACATCGATTTCCACGTCACCAACTATACGCTGGGCGCGATCGAGGCCCTCGATCCCGGCCGCAAGCCGGTCCTCGCCTTCGCCGAGCCGTGGCTCGACGCAAGGGAACTCGGCCACTGGCTGAGCCTGCGCGACCTGCGCGACCCCTGGCAGGAGGGCAATAACATCGTCAATCTCGGCAGCTTCTGGCTGCTGATGGCGCGCCATGGCGAAGCGGCGGTGCAGGCGCGGGTCGCGGCAGCGCTCGAACAGCTCTTCGCCTGGCATGACCGACTGCAGGAGCCGAGCACGGGCTTCTGGGGCGTCGGCCAGCTCTCGGATCCGGTTCGACTTCTGCATGCCTTCGCGGGTTCGATGCACAATTTCCATCTCTG
>NZ_JAUXYO010000192.1 GCF_030694325.1 Allobosea sp.
TCCGAGATCGAGGCGCTGGAGAAGGATGTCGACGAGATGGCCCGCATGCTCGAGGACTATCTCGCCTTCGCCCGCGGCGACGCCGGCGAGACGGCCATCGAGACCGACATCCGCGGCCTGCTGGAAGAGCTGAAATCGGACGCCGAGCGCCAGGGCCACCAGACCGAGCTCACCGTGGTCGGCGACCCTCTGGTCGTGGTCAGGCCCGACGCCTTCCGGCGCCTGATGACGAACCTCGTCTCCAACGCCGCCCGCTATGGCGACCGCATCGCCATCCGCGCCACCCATGACGCGCGCTACCTGATCGTGATGATCGACGATGACGGACCCGGCATCCCGGCCGACCAGCGCGAGGACGTCTTCCGTCCCTTTTTCCGCCTCGACGAGGCGCGCAACGTCGATTCGGGCGGCACGGGCTTAGGGCTGGCCATCGCCCGCGACATCGCCCGCGCCCATGGCGGCGACATCATCCTGGCGGACTCGTCATTGGGGGGGTTGCGGGCGACGGTGCGGCTGCCGGTGTAAGGCTGTTAAGGGCAGGCGTCGGCGAGAAGTGCACCCTTCCAAATTTGTCGGAGCCACCAAGTTCCGAGAGGATGGTGGGACGACGATCGAGCCAAGCTTGAGGGGCGAGCAAGCGGGGCTCGGCTGATGTTTCCCAATTGACTGCCCGTCGCGGCCATTGACCCGCTCCTCGGACACGCGTCAGATGTCGTCACGCCGCCCGTCTGGCTGATCGGGTCGGTCTCGCTGCGCATTCGGCCTCTGCCTCTGCGAGGGAGATCCCGACATGCAGGTCGTCATCTTCATACCCTCCAACGTTCATTCGCTCGAACTGGCCGGCCTCATGGACGTATTCGCCGAAGCGAATGCGCGTGCGGCCGAGACCTATTACGAGGTCGGCATCGTCGCGGAGGACGACCGGCCGATCCGCTGCGGATCCGGGCTTCGAGTCCTGCCCGACACGAGTTTCCACACGCACTCGGGCAGGCCCGACACGTTGCTCGTCGCCGGGAGCGTCGGCATTCCGACGGCTCCGAGCGGCGAGATGATCGACTGGCTGGGCCGGACCGCTGCGACGGCGCGGCGCTACGGCTCCGTCTGCACGGGAGCGTTCCTGCTCGGCGACGCCGGCCTCCTCGCCGGCCGCAGAGTGGCGACACACTGGCAATATGCGCCCCTCCTCGCCGAGCGCTTTCCCGATGCGAAGGTGGATGGAGATCGCGTCTTCGTTCGGGATGGCGCGATGGTCACCTCCGCCGGATCCAGTGCGGCGATCGATCTGGGCCTGTCGCTGGTCGAGGAAGATCTCGGCCGGGATGTGGCGCTCTTCGTCGCCAGACGCCTGGTCGTCTTCCTGAAGAGACCGGGAGACCAATCCCAATTCAGCATGCATCTGGCGGCACAAGCGGTCGACCACAGCCGGCTGTACAATGTCCAGCAGTACATCTTGAACCACCCGAGCGCCGATCTGTCCGTTGCCGCGCTGGCGAACATCGCCGCGATGAGCCCGCGCAATTTCACCAGGGTCTTCACGCAGCAGGTCGGGATTCCGCCGGCGGAATATGTCGATCTCACGCGGATCGATGTCGCGCGCTTCCTGCTCGAAGGCAGCCGCCTGTCGATCGAGGCGATCGCGGCGAAAGCCGGCTTCGGCTCCGCGCGGGCGATGCGCCGGGCCTTTCTGGCGCATCTCGGAGCGACGCCGTCGGACTACCGCGAGCGCTTCCGCAGTTCTGGAGACGGAACGAGACCCGGATTGTCCGATAACGGCTGACGGTTGTCCCAAAACGGCTGCGCGTGCCGATTGCCGCGCCGCGGCCAACGGCGCCATTGCTGCGGCCATGAAAGAACTCAAGCAATCCAAGCCGGCGGACTCCACGAAGCTGCCGCCGAGGTTTGGCGGCAGCGGCGACCGGGGCTCGGACACCCGTCTCCGCTCGCTTCTGCCGACGCTCGTCGAGGAGTTCTGCGACGGTGTGGCGATCGCCCGGGTTTCGGCGGGGAACGCGCCGCTTCTTTATGTGAACAAGGCCTTCGAGCGGCTGACGGGCTACGCCCGGGACGAGGCTCTCGGCAAGGACTGCCGCTACCTCCAGGGCAATGATCGCGAACAACCGGAAATCGCCCGCATCGCAGCGGCCATCAAGGCGGCCGAAGCGGTGGACGTCACGCTCCGCAACCAGCGCAAGGACGGCTCGGTCTTCTGGAATAGCCTCAGCCTGAGGCCGTTCACGATCAGCGGCGAACTGCTCTATCTCGGCATCCTGCGAGATGCGTCGGCGACGCGCCAGACCGAGATAGCGCTCGACCGCGCCGCGAACCTCGACGGAGCGACGGGGTGTCTCAACCGCCAGTCGTTTCTCGTCAGTGCGGAACGGCGCTTCGCGACACGCGACGGCCCAGTGCTGATCGTGAAGCTCGACGTGATCGGCTTCCACGACATCAACGCCGGATACGGCTTCGATGTCGGGGACGCGCTGCTGATGGAAACCGGCCGCCGGCTGCGGGAGACCGGGGCTGCCCTGGTCGCCCGGATCGGCGCGAACGAGTTCGCCCTGGCCTTCGAACCCCCGACTGAGGAGAGCGGGCCAGAGTTCGTGGCCGAGGTCTGCGCGGCGCTGGCGCCCGATTTCGTGATTCCGGGCGCGAACGTCTCCTTGCGCTTCGCCATCGGATACGCGCAAGGCAAGGCCGAGGGCAAAGTGATCTCCCTGATCCGGAACGCCGGCGCAGCGCTGCATGCCGCGAAGGCGGCGCCGCTGAGCGGGCCGCGCCGGTTTCGGCGGGCGGACGAGGACGAGGCGCGCAACAGGGTCCAGTTGACCCGCGAGCTGAAGGCCGCTGCGGCAGGCGATCAATTCTTCCATCATTTCCAGCCGCAGATCGACCTGACGACCGGCGAATGGGTCGGCGCCGAAGCCCTGATCAGATGGAACCACCCGCTATTCGGCATCCTGCCGCCGGGTCGGTTCATCGAAGCGGCGGAACGAACCGGTCTGCTGCTCGATCTCGGCGAGCGCGGACTCGCCGCCGTCGCCGCCTTTGCTCGCAGGATCAATTCAGGCAGACAGCGGCCGCTGCGCTTTTCGGTCAACGTGTCCGCGACGGAATTCCTGCACCGCGACATGGCCGAGATTATGGAGCGGGTCATCCGACAGGCCGGGGTCGATCCCGCCTGGCTGACGCTCGAGATCACCGAAAGCATGTTTCTCAACGACACGCCCGGCGTGCTTGACGCCTTCCGCCGGCTTCGGGATCTCGGCGTGGGCCTGTCCGTCGATGATTTTGGGACCGGCTATTCGAACCTGCGCCTGCTCGAGGTGTTTCCGGTCACTGAGATCAAGATCGACCGGAGCTTCGTCGCCGAACTGGCATCCAGTCAGTCGAAGATCGTCATCGTCCGGGCGATCATCGATCTCGGGCGCGCCTTGGGCGTTGCCGTCGTGGCAGAGGGAGTTGAGACCGAGGCACAGCGTGCGTTGCTGGCCGGCATGGGATGTCCAATCGGCCAAGGCTTTCTGTTCGGTCCCCCTGTCGGCGCAGGCGATTTCGCGGCCGGCCTCGCTCAGGCATGTCCCGATGGGCGGCCCATTGGCGCAGGGAGGGATGGCTCATCCCACGCCACGACGTCGTTCGGCTCGCTTTTGGCCCTTCATCCCCCGGCCAGCAAAGATTGCTGACGACAGAGCGGCTCCCAACACTGGTTCATGGATCGATCGAAGTCATACCGCAGGGTGGCCTGACTGAAGGTGCCGCACTCGCGATCCCTGGAATCGCGGGGGCTAAAACAACCTTCCGCCCTTGGGCACCTCAATCCCCGGCCCGATCAGCACGACCTCGCCCTGCTCGTCCGGCACGCCGAGCGTCAGCACTTCGGACATGAACTTGCCGATCTGGCGCGGCGGGAAGTTGACCACCGCCAGCACCTGTCGGCCCGGCAGATCCTCGCAGGTGTAGTGCTTCGTGATCTGCGCCGAGGATTTCTTCAGGCCGATCGTGCCGCCGAAATCGATCACCAGCTTGATCGCGGGCTTCCGCGCCTCCGGATAGGGCAAAGCCTCGACGATCGTGCCGACGCGGATGTCGACTTTCAGGAAATCGTCGAAGCCGATCGCCGCGGCCGGGGCGGCGCTGCCGGAGGGGTCGCTCAAAACTCGGCCCACCCCTTGTCATGGGCGCTCATGTCGGGCTTGCGCGCAGCGCCGCCGCTGCTGGCTGCCGCCGCGACGGGCCGGGCAACCGGCGGCGCGGGCTTGCGCGGCGCGGGAGCGACCGCCGCCTGCATCGTGCGCGCCATTGCCTTCAGTCCCGCGACGTCACCGCCGAGCTGGAAGCGCGCGACCAGCGCGGCCAGGCGGTCGGCCTCCTGCGAGAGGGAATGAGCGGCGGCAGTCGA
>NZ_JAUXYO010000200.1 GCF_030694325.1 Allobosea sp.
GTCGGGAGAGAAGCGAAGCGGGGATGTCTCCGCTTCGCCCTGTCGTAAAGAGCGCGATCAGAAGATCGGCTTGCCGGCCGGATCCGTGACGCCCTTCCAGGCGTTGCGGACCTGATCCTTGACGTTGGCCGGGAGCGGCACGTAGTCGAGGTCGAGAGCGAGCTTGTCGCCGTTCTTGAAGGCCCAGTCGATGAACTTCAGCGCGGCCTGCACCTCTTCCGGCTTCTCCGGCTTGGCGTGGACGAGCAGGAAGGTCGCGGCCGTGATCGGCCAGGCTTCGGCGCCCTTCTGGTTGTTCAGCGAGATGCCGAAGCCGGGCTGCTCGTTCCAGTTGGCGTTGGCGGCCGCGGCCTGGAAGGACTTGTCATCCGGGTTGGGGAAGTTGCCATCGGCGTTCTGGATCAGCGCGTAGGCGAGCTTGTTCTGCTTGGCATAGGCGTATTCGACATAGCCGATCGAGTTGGCGACCTGCTTGACCGAGGCAGAAACGCCCTCATTGCCCTTGCCGCCGATGCCGACGGCCCACTGCACCGAGGTGTTGGTGCCGACCTTGGACTTCCACTCCGGCGAAACCTTGGAGAGATAATCGGTGAACACGAAGGTCGTGCCCGATCCGTCCGAGCGGTAGACGGGGGTGATGTTGGCGTCGGGCAGCTTCAGGTCGGGGTTCAGCGCGACGATCTTGGGGTCGTTCCACTTCTTGACGGTGCCCATGTAGATCTCGGCAACCAGCGGGCCGGTCAGCTTGAGCTGGCGGGCGTCGATGCCGGCGATGTTGATCGCGGGGACGACGCCGCCCATCACGGTCGGGAACTGGATGAGGCCGTCCTTGGCCAGATCCTCGCCCTTGAGCGGGGCGTCGGTGGCGCCGAAGGCGACCGTCTTGGCCTTGATCTGGCGGATGCCGCCACCCGAGCCGATCGACTGGTAGTTGAGACCGACATTGGTCTCCTTCTTATAGGCCTCGGCCCATTTCGAGTAGATCGGGAAGGGGAAGGTCGCGCCGGCGCCGGTGATGTCGGCGGCCTGGGCCACGCCGGACAGACCGATCGTCGCAGCCGCGAGAATGAGAAGTTTGCGCATGAGATGTCCTCTCTGGGTCGCAGGTTCAGCGAGCCGTTCAGAACACTGTCTGCATGACAGCTTCATGACACTTCGTCACGCGAGCTGTCATCAAGTCGTCACGCAGCGTTAAGCACTGCCGCTCAGGATTTGCGCGGCGGCGCCCCGAAACGCGGCAGCACGGCCTTGAAGGTCGCCCCCTGACCGAGCGCGCTCTCGATCGTCAGCCGCCCGCGATGGCGCAGCACGATGTGCTTGACGATGGCGAGCCCCAGCCCCGTGCCGCCGGCCTCGCGGCTCGCCGCCGTGTCGACCCGGTAGAAGCGCTCGGTCAGCCGCGGCAGATGCTCGGGCGCGATGCCGGGCCCGTCGTCGCGCACCCCGACGCTGACCTCGAGCGGGCCGTCGACCACGTCGATCACGACCTCGCCGCCGCTCTTGCCGTATTTGATCGCGTTCTCGACGAGGTTCTCCATCAGCCGCAGCAGCTCGTCGCGGTCGCCGGCGACCTTCACCGGCTCGGCCGGCGCCTTCAGCGTCAGCGTCACCTGCCGCTCGCGCGCCATCAGCGTCAACGAGTCCACGATCTCGCGCGAGATGCCGGTGAGATCGACCGGCGTCTCGGGCGCCAGATGGGCGCGCAGTTCGATGCGCGAGAGCGAGAGCAGGTCGTCGACGAGCCGCGCCATGCGCAGCCCCTGCTCGCGCATGATCGCCAGGAACCGGTCGCGCGCGCCGGCGTCGTTGCGCGCCGGCCCCTGCAGCGTCTCGACGAAACCGAGCAGCGAGGCCAGAGGCGTGCGCAGCTCATGGCTGGCATTGGCGACGAAATCGACGCGCATCCGCTCGGTCACGCGCTGCTCGCTCAGATCCTCGAAGGTCAGCAGCACCGGCCGCCGCCAGCCCGCCCCCGTCAGCGCCGCGATATGGATGCGGAAGGTGCGCTCGACCGGCACCCGCTCGACCAGCTCGATCACCTGGCGGCCACCCTGGCGGGCGACGCCCTCGATCGCCTCGATCAGGTCCGGATCGCGCATCACCAGCGTCAGCGGCTGCCCGACATCGAGCGTCGGGATCAGCGCGCGCATCGCCGGGCTCAGCGCCTGGGCCACGCCCTGGCCGTCGAGCAACACGGCGGCCGAACCGATCGCCTCCACCAGGGCCTGCGTCGCGGGTGAGTGGGGATCGACGGCATCGGGCATGGGAGACCTCGACGCGCGCGACGCCGATGGACGGAGAGGCACCGCGCGGGCGCTTCTTCCTGATGGCAAGCCCGGCCGATGGCAAGCCCGGCGCCCGTCAATTCCCTTGGCCGCCGCGCCCCGCTAGGTTGGATCGATTGCCAAGGAGGGCCCGATGGCCAAGAGCCTGTCAGCAAGCAAGCGCAAGACCACGATCCGCCTCGTCTCCGGCGGCAAGGAGGACGCCTCCCCGCCCGAGCCGGCAGGCAACGCCAGGACCAGACCGGCGCGTAAGCCGGCCGGCCCGCAGGGCTTCGACATCGAGGCGCCGACACTGCCCGACGCCATCACCGACGCGGCCTTCCGGAGCGGCGACTACCCTTACGGCAAGCGCATGAAGCGCAAGCGCTACGAGGCCGAGATCCAGCCGCTGCAGATCGAGCTGCAGAAGCTGGCGACCTGGGTGCGCGAGCGAAAGGAGCGCGTCGTCATCCTGTTCGAGGGGCGAGACGGCGCCGGCAAGGGCGGCACGATCGGCCGCTTCACCCAGCACCTCAACCCGCGCCAGGCCCGCGTGGTCGCCCTGTCCAAACCCTCCGACAGCGAGGCGGGACAATGGTATTTCCAGCGCTATGCGGCACAGATGCCGACCGCGGGCGAAATCGTCTTCTTCGACCGCTCCTGGTACAACCGCGCCGGCGTCGAGCGCGTCATGGGCTTCTGCACGCCGGAACAGACCGAGACGCTGCTGCACGAGGCTCCGGCGTTCGAGGGCATGCTGGTGCGCGACGGCATCCGGCTGATCAAGCTCTTCATCACCATCGGCCCCGAAATGCAGATGCAGCGGCTGCATGCGCGCTGGCACGACCCGCTCAAGCGCTGGAAGCTCTCGCCGATCGACTTCGAGGCGATCCCGCGCTTCGCCGCCTATTCGGAAGCCTTCGACGCGATGCTCCGGCGCAGCTCGACCGACCGGGCGCCCTGGCATGTCATCCGCGGCAACGACAAGCTGCGCGCGCGGCTGAACGCCATTCGCCACGTCCTGCTCTCGATCCCCTATGACGGGCGCGACGAGGCCGCGATCGGCGAACTCGACCGCAAGATCGTCCTCGAGGTGAAGGACTATCTCCACAAGGGCGGCGAGGTCTGAGCCGCCACCGACGCAGGTCCATCCTGCGGTCCCTCATCACCTCGCCACGGCACGGCAATGCCCGGCCCTGCGCTGCCTTTTCGATGCCCACCAACCCGGAAGCCCGACCATGACCAAGACCATCCTGATCTCCGGCGCCACCGCCGGCTTCGGCGCCGCGACCGCGCGCCGCTTCATTGCCGCCGGCTGGCGCGTCATCGGCACCGGCCGCCGGGCCGACCGGCTCGACGCCCTGAAGGCCGAGCTCGGCGAGCGCTTCCACGGCGCCACCTTCGACATCACCGACGAGGCGGCGATGACGGCGGCGCTCGCGGCCCTGCCGGCCGATTTCGCGCAGATCGACGTGCTCCTGAACAATGCCGGGCTGGCGCTCGGCACAAAGCCGGCGCCGCAGACCAAGCTTTCCGACTGGAAGACGATGATCGGCACCAATGTCACCGGGCTGGTGACGCTGACCCATCACCTCCTGCCGGGGCTGATCGAGCGGCGCGGCGCCATCGTCAACATCGCCTCCGTGGCCTCGAACTGGCCCTATGCCGGCGGCAACGTCTATGGCGGCACCAAGGCCTTCGTCCGCCAGTTCTCGCTCGGCCTGCGCTCGGACCTGCAGGGCACCGGCGTGCGCGTCACCTCGATCGAGCCCGGCCTCTGCGAGAGCGAATTCACGCTGGTGCGCAATGGCGGCGACAAGGCCGCCTATGACGCGCTCTATGGCGGGGCCGATCCGCTGCAGCCGCAGGACATCGCCGACACGGTGTTCTGGGTCGCGACGCTGCCGGCCCATGTCAACATCAACAGCCTTGAGATCATGCCGGTGAGCCAGTCCTTCGCCGGCTTCCAGATCCACCGCAAGAGCTGACCCCGGATGGGCGCTCGGGGCCTCAAAGCCTCAGCGCCCCATCACCAGGTTCGGCAGCCAGGTCGTCAGCGGCGGCCAGAGCGTGATCGCGACCAAGACCGCCAGCAGCGGCATCAGCCAGGGCACGATCGCCCGCGACATCGACTCGAAGCTGATCCTGGCGACCTTCGCCGTGACGAACAGGACGACGCCGACCGGTGGCGTGATCGTCCCGATCATCAGGTTGAGCACGAAGATCAGCCCGAACTGGATCGGGTCGATCCCGAACTGGCTGGCCGCCGGCGTCAGGATCGGGATCAGGATCAGCATGGCGGCGAGCGCCTCCATGAAGCAGCCGACGAAGAGCAGCAGCAGGTTGACGATCAGCAGAAAGACCAGCGGATTGCCGGCGAGGTCGACCAGCATCGGCCCGACTACCTGCGGGATGCGGGAGATCGACAGGCACCAGCCGAGCGCGGCGGCCGTCATCACCAGCGCCAGCACGACGCCGGTGGTCTCGACCGTCTGCACGACCAGCTCCGGCAGATCGTCGAGATCGAAGCTGCGATAGACGAAGAGCCCGAGCACCAGTGCATAGGCCGTGGCGACGGCCGCAGCCTCCGTCGGCGTGAAGATGCCGGCCATCATCCCGCCGAACAGGATCACCGGCGTCATCAGCGCCCAATGCGCCTCCTTATAGGCGACCCAGAGCTGGGCCGCGCCGGGGAAGGGATGGCGCGGCAGGTCGCGCTTCTTCGCGACATGCACCACCATCGCCATCAGCCCGCCGGCCATCAGCAGGCCCGGAATCACGCCGGCCAGGAACAGCCCGCCGATCGAGACATCCGCCGAGACGCCGTAGATCACCATCGGCAGCGAGGGCGGGATGATCGGGCCGATCGTCGCGGACGCCGCCGTGATCGCGGCCGCCGTCTCGGCGTCGTAGCCCTCGTCCTTCATCGCCTTGATCTCGAGCGTGCCGACGCCGCCGGCATCCGCCACCGCCGAACCCGACATGCCCGCGAAGATCACGCTGGCGAGGATGTTGGCGTGGCACAGGCCCCCGCGCAGCCAGCCGACGCAGGCCGTCGCAAAAGCGAAGATCCGATCGGTGATGCCGGCCGAGTTCATGATGTTGCCCATCAGGATGAACAAGGGCGCCGCCAGCAGCGGGAAGGAATTGGCCGATTGCGCGATCTTCTGCGGCACGATGCCGAGCGGGAAGCCGCCGAGAAACGCGAAGGCGATCGCCGCCAGCCCCATCGAGACGAAGAGCGGCACGCCGATCAAAAGCGCGGCGAACCAGACGGGCAGGATCTGCAGCATCAGGGTGGTCACAGCGGCTGGCTCCCCGGCTCGGGCGCGACATGCCGGCGGCCCGCCACGACATCGGCGATCTCGGCCAGCGCCTGCAGGATCAGCGCGAGTCCTGCCAGCGGCATGACGATGTAGAGCGCCGCCCCCGAGATCGGCAGCGCGATCGACTCCACATCCCAGTTGCGCTCGATCAGCGCGAAGGAATAGCGGATCAGCACGGCCGCGAAGACGATGATCGCGGCCTGCGTCACGACCTCCAGCACCCGCCCCGCCCCCGCCGGCAGCTTCTCGGCGAAGACGGTGATGCGGATATGCGAGCGCCGCCGCGCCGCGATGATCCAGCCGACGAAGCCGGTCCAGACCAGCAGGTACTGCGCCAGCTCATCGGTCCAGGCCAGCGGCGCATTCAGCTGGCGCGACAGCACGCCGAGCAGCACCGCGACCAGCAGCGACAGTAGCAGCGCCACGGCGGCCCAGCGCACGATCCGGTCGGAGAGGTGGAGGATGGATTTCATGGCGGCGTTGGCCCGCTGCGCGCAATCCTTCTCCCCTCGGGGGAGAAGGTGGCCCGGCGGAGCCGGGTCGGATGAGGGACGGACGGACGAGGGCGGCGGCAGCCTCCCCTCATCCGTCTGCTTCGCAGACACCTTCTCCCCCGAGGGGAGAAGGAAAAGAGCTCACAGCGCCGCCAGCGCGTCCCAGGTGCCCTTGCCCCATTTGCTCTCGAACTGCTTCGGCAGGCTCGCCAGCACCGGCTTCGAGAAGCTTTCGAGATCCGGCTCGGTCACGGTCATGCCGGCGGCTTTCAGCGTCGCCACGAGGCTGCCCTCCTGGCTGGCGAGTTCGGCGTCCTGCCAGGCGACGCCCTCCGCGATGGCGGCTTCCAGCAGGCTGCGGTCGGCGTCCTTGAGGCCCTTCCAGAAATCGCCGTTCACGATGACCAGACGCGGCGTGATGATGTGGCCGGTGAGGATGAGGTGCTTCTGCACCTCCTGCAGCTTGGCTGAGTGGATCGTTGGCAGCGGGTTCTCCTGCCCGTCGACCGCGCCCTGGCTGAGCGCCAGGTAGAGCTCGTTGAAGTTCACCGGCGTCGCCTTGGCGCCCCAGGCCTCGACCATGGCGCGGAAGGTGTCGACCGGCGGCACCCGCAGCTTCAGGCCCGCGACGTCGGCCGCGCTCTTCACCGCCTTCGAGCCGGTGGTGAGGTGTCGCTTGCCGTAATAGGTCACGGCCGCCATGCGCATGCCGCGCTTCTTCTCCAGCTCGGCATTCATCTGTGTGAAGACCGGCGCCTTGGAGACCTTCGCCATATGGGCGGCGTCGCGCCAGAGATAGGGCGCCTCGACGACCGAGAGCTGCGGCAGGAAGGAGCCGAGTGCGGCCGCCCCGTCCGTGGTCATGGTCAGCGCGCCCGACGCCACCGACTCCATCATGTCCTTGCCGGAGCCGAGCTGGCCGGCCGGGAAGGCCTGGATATCGATGCGCCCGGAGCTCTTCTCCTTCACCTGCTTGGCGATGCGCTCGACCATCTGCACCTGCGGATGGGTCGTGGGCAGCATCTCGCCCCAGCGCAGCACGGTCGCCTGGGCGCGCAGGACGCTCGGCATGGCGATGGCTGCGCCCGCAAGCGCAGCCGAGCCGGCGAGAAAGTCGCGTTTGGTCAGCGTCGTCATGATGGTCTCCTCCCAATGCGGCCGGTTTTCCGGCTCGATGTCATGTCCCGGCCCTTGAGCCGGCTGCCCGTTGGAAATCCACGACGCCGTCATTCCGGGCGGAGCGAAGCGGAGACCCGGAATCCATCGTAGAGCGCCACGCCCTTCGATGGATTCCGGAGCGGCGCCGCTACGCGGCTTGTCCGGAATGACGCGGTGGTTCCTATGAAATTCCTTCCTCAGTAGCTCATCGCCCGCGTGCGGGCGTTGCCGATATGGATGCCCATCTCCTCCGCGGCGCGGATCGGGTCGCGCGCCTCGATGGCGGTGATGATCTTGAGGTGGTCGCGCATCACCGGCACCAGAATGTGGTTCTGGATGCGCGTCTCATATTGCCGGATCAGCCTGATCTTCAGCCAGGTGACGCGGAAGGCCTTGGAGACGATGTCGTTGTCGAGATGGTCGATGATCGCCTCGTGCATCAGCCGGTCGACATCCTCCGCATCCTCGATCAACTGCGGGTCACCACCGACCTCGGCCCGGGCGATGATCGCCTCGTGCCGGGCGCGCTGCTCCGCGATCTCCTCGTCCGTGGCGTTGACCGCGTAGAGCGCGGTCGCCTCCTTCTCGAGGAAGAGCCGGAACTGGAAGGCGTTGCGGATCAGGTTGAGATCGACATGGGCGACCTGCATGCCCCGCTGCGGCACGGTCTTGATCAGCCCCTCCGCCTCCAGCCGCGGGATCAGCTCCCGGATGGCGCCGAGCGGCAGGCCCGTCAGCGCCACAAGCTCGCGCTGGGTCACGAACTGCCCGGGCTTGATCTCGCGCGCCAGCAGCCGCTCGGTGAAGGAGGCGTAGGCGCGCTCCCTCAGCTTCAGCGGCTCGCCCTCGCGTGAATCCGGCTCGGACTGGTTCAAGACATCCTCCTTCAGGCCGCCCTGGCCTGCGTGATCTTGTCGAAGGCCCCGAACAGCCGCTGGCGCGTCCCGACGTCGAGCGCCTCCAGCGGCGGGCGCATCGCGCCATAGCCGGCATCGCCGTGCAAGTGGCCGACCAGCGCCTTCACCGCCGCCAGCACCGGATGCGAGCAGATCTCGTCGACCAGCGCATTCACCACCGGATCGTCCTTGCCCTCGTAGACGATCGGGCGCAGCAGATGCGGAACCAGATTGGCGACGCCGCAGATCGAGCCCTGCGCGCCGTTGCGCACCGCCTTGGCCAGCAGGCGCTCGTCGCCGACGAGGATGGCGAGCTCGCCATGCGCCTTCAGATAGGCCTCCGTATTGGCATAGTCGCCCGACGAGTCCTTGACGCCGGTGACCACCCCGGGAAACGCCTTCTTTAGCCGGTCGATCAGCCCGACGCTCAGGCCCACCGCCGTCACCGAGGGGATGTGGTAGAGGATGACGTTGCGCACGGAGGGGCCGAGCGTCTCGAAGAGCTCAGAGAACCAGCGATAGAGCCCCTCGTCGCTGACGCCCTTGAAGTAGAAGGGCGGCGCGACCAGCAGCCCCTTGGCGCCCGCATTGAGCGCCAGGCGCCCCTGCTCGACCGACTCGTTCAGCGAGGCCGCGGCGACGCCGGCATAGATCTGCTTCGCCGGATCGATCCCCGCGCCCATCAGCGCGCCCATCATCGCAGCCCGCTCCGGCAGGCCGAGCGCGGCGCCCTCGCCCGTCGTGCCGAACAGCGTGACGCTGTCGCAGCCCTGCGCGAGGACATGTCGGGCATGGTGGACCAGCCGCGGCAGGTCGACGCTGCCGCCCTCCCGCATCGGGGTGGTGATGGCGCAGGAGAGGCCGAAGCGGTTGGGATCGATGGACATGGAGAGCCGTCTTTCAGAGCGAGAGATTAATGGGTGTTTTGCGGGGGCTGCTGGAGCGGACCGTGCGCCCCGCAGGCTGGAAGTTTGATCGGATTAGCCATCCTTGAGCCCTCCGGCAGAGAGCCCGGCGACGATCTGGCGCTGCGCGAGCACCGTCACCAGCAGCACCGGCAGCGTCACCAGGAGCGCGGCCGCCGCCAGCGGGCCCCAGGAGATCTGCTCGAAGGTCAGCGAGTTGTAGACCGCCGAGGGCAGCGTGCGGCTGTTCTTGCCGCCGAGCACCACCGAGAAGATGAAGTTGTTCCAGGAGAAGATGAAGGCGAGGATGCCGCCGACCGTGACGCCCGGCATCGCCAGCGGCAGCGCGACATGGCGGAAGGCCTGCCAGCTCGAGGCGCCGTCGATCCGCGCCGCATCCTCCAGCTCCATCGGGATGTTCTCGAAATAGCCGATCATGATCCAGACGATGATCGGGATGGTGATGACGAGATGCGTGATGACGAGCGCGGTGATGGTGCCGACCAGCCCCGTCATCTGGAACAGCAGGAAGAGCGGGATCAGATAGGAGAGCGCCGGCGTCATGCGCGCGACCAGGATCAGGATCGCGAACTTCGTCGCCTTGCCGCGCGCGATGCCGTAGCCGGCCGGAACCCCGACCGCGAGCCCGATCAGCACCGCCCCGCCCGTGACCAGGATCGAGTTCCACAGATAGAGCGCGAAGTTATTCTGCGCGAAGACGTCGATGTAATTCTTCAGCGTCGGCGGATCGGGAATGAAGACCGGCGGGAAGGCGGTGTTGTCGAGCTCGTTCTTCAGCGACAGCGAGATCATCCAGAGGAAGACCAGCACCGCCGGGGAGACCAGCACGAAGACGGAGGCGTAGAAGCCGAGTTTCTTGGCGAGGCGGGTCATGAGCGTGCGCCTTGTACCAAATATGCTCCGTCATCCTGGGCGGCCAAAGGCCGTCCCGGGACCCATCGGAGGGCAAATCCTTCCAACGACTTTGGCTCTAGGATGGATCCCGGGACTTCGCTGCGCGAAGCCCAGGATGACGGCGTGTTTCCCTGCGAACTCACCATCACGCGTTCCACTTCGACTTCTGCCGCGCATAGAGCAGCAGCAGGGAAAGCATGATGACGATGACGAAGAAGATCACCACCACGGCCGAGGCGTAGCCGATCTTGTAGAACTGGAACGCCTGCAGATAGAGGAAGATGTTCAGCGTCTCCGACGCCGTGCCGGGCCCGCCCTGGGTGATCACGAAGATCGTGTCGAAGGCCTTCAGCGCATCGATCGTGCGGATCACGATCGCCACCATGATGAAGGGCCAGACCAGCGGCAGCGTGATGTGGCGGAACATGTGCCAGTCATTGGCACCGTCGATCAGCGCGGATTCGTAAGGCTCCCGCGGCAGGCCAGCGAGCCCGCCGAGCACGATCAGCATGACCAGCGGCGTCCAGTGCCAGACCTCGACGAGGATCAGCGTCGGGATCACCGTATCGGGCGAATAGACCCAGGCCTGCGGCCCGATCCCGACCAGCGAGAGCAGATAGTTCAGCACGCCGAGCTGCGGATGGAACATCATCGTCCAGACCAGCGCGACGGCGACCGGCGTCGCCATCATCGGCATCACGAAGACCGTGCGAAGCAGGCCCCGGAACGGGAATTCGCGGTGGAAGACCAAGGCTGCCGCCGTGCCGAACAGGATCGGCAGCACGACCGCCAGCACGGTGAAATAGAGCGTGTGCCCCATCGACTCGATGAAGCGCGCATCGCGGAACAGCTCGGCGAAGTTCTGCAGGCCGACGAATTCCGGTCCGCCGCCGATCTTCCAGTCATGGCCCGACATGTAGAGCGTGAACAGCCAGGGGAAGACGATCACCGTGCCCACCACGAGCACGGCCGGCGCCGCGAACAGCCAGTAGCGCGGCGTGAAATCGGCCGAGTGGACGAAGGGCGCGGGCTGCGCGGGTGCGACGGCCGTCGGCGATGGGAGTGATGTGGCTGTCATGACTTGATCGCTCGAACCAACCCGTCATGCTCGCCCTTGTGGCGAGCATCCACGTCTTGAACACAGCCTTCGCCGAGCGAAGGCGTGGATGGTCGGCACAAGGCCGACCATGACGACAATGCGCCGAACCTCAGCCCTGCTCGCTCTTGGCGAGCACCGGCGCGAAGGCCTCCGTCGCCTTCTTCAGCTCGGCGGCGACATCCGCCCCGCCGATCATGTTGGCCAGCGCCACGCCGAAGACGTCGCGGAACTCGGTGACCGGCACGATCTGCGGCAGCGCCGCGCGGGCGATCTTGGCCGAGGCCAGCAGGCAGTCGAAATACTGCTTGCCGAACTTCGACGCCTGGATCGTCGCGGTGTCGAGATAAGCCGAGGAGCGCGCCGGCGCGCCGGCGCCGGCCTTGAGCATGGCGAGCTGCTGGGCCTTGTTGGTCATGTGCTGGATGTAGAGCCAGGCGGCCTGCTTCTTCTGCGAGCCCCGCGAGATGCCGATGCCGTCGCCGAACATGCCGGCATGATGCGCCTTCGGCCCCGGCGGCGTCACGCCATAGCCGACCTTGCCGACGATGCGCGACTTGGACGGATCCTCCAGCGGCGTGGCGAAGCCGATGCCGTCGAGCCACATCGCGGCGCGGCCCTGCATGAAGGTGGTCTGGCACTCGTTCCAGTTGAAGCCGACGGAGCCGACAGGACCGGTCTCCTTGTTGAGCTTGCGGTAGAGATCCGCCGCCCAGATCGCCTCCGGCGTATCCGTCTGCAGCTTGCCGTCCGCCGAAGTGGCCTCCATGCCCTGGCCGAGCATCAGGCAGGACCAGACCGGGACGTTGGCGTTCTTGAGGCCGCGCGAGACGAAACCGGCGACGCCCTTGGCGGGGTCGTGCAGCTTCTGCGCCGCAGTGAACATCTCCTCCATCGTCTTGGGGAAGGCGACGCCCTTCGCCTCGAAGAGCTCCTTGTTGTAGTAGACCATCCAGTAATCGACGAAGAAGGGCAGCGTATCGAGCGCCCCGTCGGCCTGCCGCGCATAGGCGACCGGGCCGGCGCCGAAATCCTCGAAGGCGAAGTCCGGCGAGGTCAGCGAGGCGTCCTTGATATAGGGGTTCAGATCCTCGAACCACTTGCCCTTGGCGGCCATGCGCTTCTGCACATGCAGCGAGATGCCCGAGACGTCGAAGCTCGGCCTGCCCGAGGCGAACTCGATCACCGCCTTCTGGCGCTGCTGCTGCTCCGGCACCTGCTCGGAGGAGACCTTGATGCCGGTGAGCTCGGTGAACTCCTTCTCCGCCGCCTGGAACATCTCCGAGCGCGGGTTCTTCACCAGCAGCACGTCGATGCTCGTGCCCGCGAAGCGCTTCCAGTTGAAGGCCGCCTGGGCGCGCGCCTCGCGCAGCACCAAAGGCGAGCCGATCGCGCCGGTGGCGGCGAGAGCGGCGGTGCCGCGCAGCAGCGCGCGGCGGCTCGGCTTGATCGGGGTCTGGCTCATCTGTCGTCCTCCCAGGACTTCTCGCGCATCGCCCGTTTCGGGCTGTTCTGCGGCGCCGGCGCGGGACCTCGTCCCTGATCGCCGGCCACCATCTTGCGCCGGACGCTAATCCCGATCGAAGACGGTTGCAAGCTAACATGTCGGTGTGCACATACTCCGTGCAACAGGAACGGAAACGCCCGATGCCGCCCGCCTCAGCCCTCGCGCCGCGCCCGCTCGGCCGCAGCCGCCTGCCCGTCTCGACGCTCGGATTCGGCGGCGCGCCGCTGGGCGATCTCTATGCCCGTCTCGACGAGGCGCAGGCTGTCGCCACCGTCGAGGCCGCGATCACCGGCGGCGTCACCCTGTTCGACACCTCCCCCCTCTACGGCCACGGCCTCTCCGAGCATCGCATCGGCGCGGCGCTGCGGCGGGTGCCGCGCGACGGGCTCGTGCTCTCGACCAAGGTCGGCCGCGTCGCGGAGCCTTTCGTCGGGCGCGGTGACGGCTCGGGCTATCGCGGCGGCCTGCCGCACGGCATGCGCTTCGACTATTCTTACGATGGCGCCATGCGCTCGCTCGAGCAGTCGGCGCTACGGCTCGGCGTCGACCGGATCGATATCGTCCTGATCCACGACGTCGATGTCTGGACGCATGGCGCGGCGATGATCGAGCAGCGCTTTTCCGAAGCCATGGACGGCGCCTATCGCGCGCTTGAAACCCTGCGTGCGTCGGGTGCCGTCAAGGCGATCGGCGTCGGCGTCAACGAGGCGAAGATGTGCGAGCGCTTCGCCCGCGCCGGCGACTTCGACACCATGCTGCTCGCCGGGCGCTACTCGCTGCTGGAGCAGCCGGCGCTCGCCTCCTTCATGCCCTTGGCGCTGGAGAAGCGCATCGGCCTGATGCTCGGCGGCGTCTTCAACTCCGGCATCCTCGCCACCGGCCCGGTCCAAGGAGCGCGCTACAACTACAACCCCGCCCCGCCCGAGATCCTCGCCCGCGTCGCGGCGATCGAGGCCGTCTGCGCCCGCCATGGGGTGCCGCTGCGCCGCGCCGCGCTGCAGTTCCCACTCGGCCACGCGGCGGTGGCGAGCCTCGTCATGGGCGCGGTCTCGCCGGCAGAAGTCGCCGACCAGATCGCCGAGCTCTCGCAGCCCGTCCCGGCCGCGCTCTGGGCGGAGCTGAAGGCGGAGGGCCTGCTCGCCGCCGATGTCCCGGTGCCGGCATGACCGCCGTGCCCCGCCCCCACAGCCCTCATCCTGAGGAGCCGCGACAGCGGCGTCTCGAAGGATGCTCCAGAGGGTTCGGGAGCCTCCTGGACCATCCTTCGAGACGCGGCCTTCGGCCGCTCCTCAGGATGAGGGCTGGAGGATGCCGGCGATGAGCGAGGCAGCGACCGTGCGCATCGACGCCCACCAGCATTTCTGGCAGCTCGCGCGCGGCGATTATGGCTGGCTGACGCCCGCGCTCGGGCCGATCCACCGCGACTTCATGCCAGAGGATCTCGCCCCCCTGCTCGCCCGCCACGGCATCGACCGCACCATCCTCGTCCAGGCCGCGCCGACGCAGGCCGAGACGCGCTTTCTGCTCGACATCGCCGCGCGCACGCCGCTCATTGCCGGCGTCGTCGGCTGGGCGGATCTTGAGGCGCCCGATGCGCCTGCCCGCATCGTCGCACTCGCCGCAGACCCGCTGCTGGTCGGCCTGCGCCCGATGGTGCAGGACATCCCCGACCTCGGATTTCTGGCACGGCCTGCCCTCGCCCCGGCTCTGGCGGCGATGGTCGCCCACGGCCTCGTCTTCGATGCGCTGATCAGGACGGAGCATATCCCCGCCACGCTCGCCATGCTCGCCCGCGAGCCGGCGCTCACCGTCGTCATCGACCACGGCGCCAAGCCCGATCTCATCGCCGGCGACCTCGCCGCCTGGCGCGAGGGGGTCACCGCGCTCGCCGCCCATCCCGGCACGCTCTGCAAGCTCTCCGGCCTCGTCACCGAAGCCGGTCCGGACTGGAGCCTCGACACGCTGCAGCCGGTCGTCGACCATCTGCTGTTGACCTTCGGCCCGGACCGCCTGATCTTCGGCAGCGACTGGCCGGTGGTGACGCTGCGCGCGCCTTACGAGCGCTGGTTCGACGCCGCGCAGGCGCTGCTCGACGGCTGCAACGCGGACGAGCGAGCTGCGATCTTCGGTGGCACCGCGCAGCGCGTCTATCTCGCCCGGCGGGGGCGGCTGTGACCCGCTTTTCGCCTGGAAGGACGACCCCGCCATGCTGAAGACCCTCGACCCCGTCCTCTCCGCCGACCTGCTCTGGATCCTCGCCGCCATGGGCCATGGCGACGATCTCGCGCTGGTCGACGCCAACCACCCCGCCGAGACCATCGCGGCCGCGACCACCAGCGGCCGGCTCGTCCGCCTGCCCGGCCTCACCATGGAGCGGGCGGCCCGCGCCATCCTCTCCGTGCTGCCGATCGACGATTTCGAGCCCGATGCCGTGCGCCGCATGCAGGTCGTCGGCGAACCCAAGACGATTCCCGCCGTGCAGGCCGCCGTGCAGCGCGAGGTCGAGGCGGCGTTGAACGAGCCCCACCCGCTCGCCGGCATGGAGCGCTTCGCCTTCTACGACGTCGCGCGGCGCGCCTTCGCCGTGGTCCAGGTCGGCGACCCCCGCCCCTATGGCTGCTTCCTGCTGCGCAAGGGCATCATCGCCGGGGAGTTGGGGTAAAGCTCCAGAACCTCCGCCGTCATTCCGGGGCGCCGCAAAGCGGCGAGCCCGGAACCCATGCACACCGGACCACCAAGATGAGGCGGAAACCGCGCCGGCTGCTGCGTGCAACTCCGTGTTCATGGGTTCCGGGCTCTTCGCTGCGCGAAGCCCCGGAATGACGGAGAGGTTCAGTCGCGAACCTGCAGATCCCTCAACCCTCCCCCTTCGCCACCGCCTGCCGCAACCGCGCCAGCGCCTCGCTGGCGCCGGCGGCGAGCGTCGTGTCCTTCGACTCGGCATCCTTCGCCAGCAATTCGGTCAGCGCCGGCACCGTGATCTCGTCCTTCGCCGCGGTCAGCTTCAGCACCGCATTGGCGAGGATGTTCGGCCAGAAGGCGGCGGCGCCCTTGGCCAGCCCCTTGGCCTTGCGCCCCTCGAATTCGCGGGCGAGCTGTTCGGGCGTCTTCTTGGCCATGATCCGTTTCCCTTGCACTTAGCGCCGCCCTAGCACGATCGCCGCACTGATGCTGCCCCGAAGGCAAGGGAACCGCGACGCGATCCCCCTCCCCCTTGTGGGGAGGAGAAGGGGTGGGGGTGGTGCCGCTGGGTGAGCGGTGGCCGGACTGGCCTCGACGGTCCACCCGACGTCCCAACGCCGCGCTGGGCTTTGCGCCCCCCACCCCTGCCCCTCCCCACAAGGGGGAGGGGTTCCCCGTGCCCCTCGCCCCATCCGCGACGCCTCTTCCCTTCTCCCCTCGCGGGAGAAGGTGCCCCGGCAGGGGCGGATGAGGGGGCGCCGTGCCCTCTCCAGTTGGCGTCGTGGTCGGCGGAAGGCTCACGGCGCCCCCTCATCCGTCAGCGCTAACGCGCTGCCACCTTCTCCCGCGAGGGGAGAAGGGATCACCCCACCGTCACGGCCCCTACTCCCCTCAACTCCTCCCGGGAATCATCTGGATGGCGTTGCGCAGATGGGCGGCGCAGGCGTCCATGTCCCGCTTGGCCATCATGTCGCTGGCCAGGGTCATTTCCTTCATCGCCGCCGCCTTCTTGTCCGGGTCGGTCATCTTGGCGGTCTCGGCGTTCATCTTGGCGAGTTCGCCATCGCTGCAGGTCGTCGGCGGCAGCGGCGTGGTGTCCGGCGCAGCCGGAGCGGTCTGCGCCCCGGCCGGCGCCAGCGCCAGCCCGATACCGAGCGCGGCAAGGATGAGGGTGGTCCTGAGCATGATGTCTCTCCCTGAAGGGGCCGGAAGGGCCCTTTCGCGGGAAACAGGGCGTGGGGAGGATTGTTCCGGGGGGCGCAGGCTTGGTACGGAACCTCGACGCAGAACCCTCTCCTGTAAGGAGAGGGTAGGGAGAGGTGTCGGCCGTCCGTCGCAGAGGGCGAGCCCTGCCCGCGCGCGGCGGTTGGCTCGGCGGTTCACGGGTCCAGGGGCCGACACCTCTCCCCTGCCCCTCTCCTTACAGGAGAGGGGTTCCGTGCGTTCTGTTGTCGAACTGTGGGCGTCTTGTACCGGCCGCACCGTCATGGTCGCCCTTGTGGCGACCATCCATGTCTTCGCGGATCGAAGGCGGTGTTCAAGACATGGATGCTCGGGACAAGCCCGTGCATGACGGCGAGGCGGATGAGTGCTGCGTCACCGAGGGCCTTGAGGGACCAGCCAGGGCTCTTGGCGCAGGGGGGCAGACGAGACATGGGGCGCGCGCTGCAGAGAGGCTGGAGGCCGTGCTCGTCATCGATGTCTCCATCCTTACAGATAGGCGCGCCTCGGTGAGGTGGCGGGTCACGTCAGCGGGTGTAGGGAGTCAAGTAGAAAGACGCCCTCTCGATTCGAGTTAAATTGCATGCAATAATAATGAAACAGGTCTACTCTTCTTCGCTTTCTTGAGTTATCGTAATTTCAGTTTCATCTGCGCTTTTTGCGGCACGCGACTGATTGTCGGATAGTATTTTTGTAGTAATTGCGCCGTCCCAGTCTATTTTCTCAATGAAATCATCAAATTCAAATGATTCATACAAGGCTTCAATGAAGGAATCTATCCATTTATAATATTCCCACCCCCTGCCTGTGAATAAAGATGCTAGTGAAAACTCTGTATTAATTTTCAATCTGACTTTATAAGATTGCGTTTCAAGAAAAGAGCGCTTGAGATAGTGTTTTTCAAAATCTCGCGGAAGAGATTTGTTCATTCCTGTAATTATTATATCAATAACGAGTGAAAATCTAGGCGTTTTTATTATTAGGGTATTGTCTGCTCCTCGCGAAAATCGTGTCTTTTTCGGGAGCGTTATCTCAAAATGATCAAATATCACCCCATTTTTTCCATAATAAAAGACGACTTTGCCGGGAGTATTTCTATCATTCTGGTCTGCAAATACGTCTCTATCTTCCATAGGCCGCGAAAGGAGATCCAGAATCCGGTTGTCGAGCAGAACAGATGGAATATCTTTTCTTTCAAGTGATGTTATTTCACTAGAGTTGATTAATTCGTTGTTTATAAAATATGAGTTTAAATGAAGAGACAGTTTTTTTATAACAAAATATTCGACCATCTCGTTGAGTAGACGCTTTGAGGGGCCTTTGTTTAAAAACCTATCTGTTACAGTATTGTCCTGATTTGCATCTTGAGTATTTTCTGACCATGCTCTCATGAGCGCTCTATTCTCCGCAGTAGCTGCAGAGAAGGTCTCTTTTAATCGTTCAGAAAATTCGTAGCGATATAATGGAATAATATCCTTATTTTTACGATCAACAACAACAGCTCCTTCCATCATCAGATTTTTCTTGATCGCTAAGTTTGATCTTAAAATCAGATACAAACATGATATAATCGTAATTATAAGTCCGGTTAACATAGTTGTTCCGGATGTCCAAGTATAATATGCGGAAAGACCGCTAGCAAAAAAATTTATACCTAGAGCTATAACCAGTGTGATGGCGAAAAATTCAATAGTGCTTTTTCGGATTGATAATATGTCGGCAGCCTGATTGAATTTTTTTATTATTAAACGTTGCCTGTAGTGATGCCAGATAGTGCCGACGAAGATAGAATCAAATGATACTCGGTTTTGCTTTCAGTTCAATGGAGCGGCCTTCGTTCCGGTTAGGGTGTTTATAGCGATCGTGATCTCCATCGATGTAGGGCGCAAAATTTATTCGCCTCCTCAATCCCCCGCCCTGTCATTTTCGCGTCGATTGGCTTCATCTTTGAGCTGGCACCGCAGAAGGATCTGATACCCGCTTCGCCGCGGTGAAGGGCGCGGGGAACCCCTCTCCTGTAAGGAGAGGGGTTCCCCGCGCATGATCGCCGAAGGTGCAGGGCGTCAGCCCCTCCGCCCCCGTCTCTCCCCAGCCCCCTTCGGCCGCTGCTCCGTCCGCGGGCCCATCTCGTCGAGCGTCGGCTTTTTCGGCCGCGCCCGCGACACCGGCTTGCCCTCGCCGCCGCCGAAATTATGCGGGCCCATATCCTCGTCGGTCGGCTTCCTCGCCCGCGTCGGCGGCAGGTTGGCGCTGGCGCCGTAGCTGCGCTCGCCCTTGTACTTGCCGGCCGAGGCCTCGACCTCGCCCTGGCGGGCGAGCGGGTCGTCGGAGATCGCGAGTTCGGTCGCCTGCAGGCGCTTGATCTCGTCGCGCAGCCGGGCCGCGGTCTCGAATTCGAGATCGGCCGCGGCCTCGCGCATGCGCTTTTCGAGATCGGCCAAGGCCGCCTTGAAATTGTGCCCGGCGGCGGGGACGCCGAGCCCGGCATCGACGGTGACATGGTCGCGCTCGTAGACGCTGCCGAGAATGTCGCCGATGGCGCGCTTGATCGTCTGCGGCGTGATGCCGTGCTCGGCATTATAGGCGAGCTGCTTCTCGCGGCGGCGGCTGGTCTCGGCCAGCGCCCGCTCCATCGAGCCGGTGACCTGGTCGGCATAGAGGATGACCTTGCCGTCGACATTGCGGGCGGCGCGGCCGATGGTCTGGATCAGCGAGGTCTCGGAGCGCAGGAAGCCCTCCTTGTCGGCGTCGAGAATGGCGACGAAGCCGCATTCGGGAATGTCGAGGCCCTCGCGCAGCAGGTTGATGCCGACGAGGACATCGAAGGCGCCGAGCCGCAGATCGCGCAGGATCTCGATGCGCTCGATCGTGTCGATGTCGGAATGCATGTAGCGCACGCGCACGCCGTTCTCGTGGAGATACTCGGTCAGGTCCTCGGCCATGCGCTTGGTCAGCACGGTGACGAGCGTGCGGTAGCCCTTCTCGGTGACCTCCTTGATCTCGTCGAGCAGATCGGCGACCTGGTGCTTGGCGGGGCGGATCTCGACCGGGGGGTCGATCAGCCCGGTCGGGCGGATGACCTGCTCGGTGAAGACGCCGCCGGTCTGCTCCATCTCCCAGGAGCCCGGCGTCGCCGAGACATGCACCGATTGCGGGCGCATCGCGTCCCACTCCTCGAAGCGCAGCGGCCGGTTGTCCATGCAGGAGGGCAGGCGGAAGCCGTATTCGGCCAGCGTCGCCTTGCGGCGGAAGTCGCCGCGATACATGCCGCCGATCTGCGGCACGGTGACATGGCTCTCGTCGGTGAAGACCAGCGCATTGTCGGGCAGGTATTCGAACAAAGTCGGCGGCGGCTCGCCCGGCTTGCGGCCGGTGAGATAGCGCGAATAGTTCTCGATGCCGTTGCTGGAGCCGGTGGCCTCGATCATCTCGATGTCGAAGGTGCAGCGCTGGTCGAGCCGCTGCGCTTCGAGAAAGCGGCCCATCGAGTTGAGCTCGTCGAGACGGGCCTTCAGCTCCTCCTTGATGCTCTTCACGGCTTGCGTCAGCGTCGGCCGCGGCGTGGTGTAGTGCGAATTGCCGTAGACCTTGACGAATTCGAGGTCGGCCGTCTTCTGCCCCGTCAGCGGGTCGAACTCAGCGATGCTCTCGACCTCGTCGCCGAACAGGCCGATGCGCCAGGCGCGGTCCTCATAATGGGCCGGGAACAGCTCGATCACGTCGCCCCGGACCCGGAAGCTGCCGCGGGTGAAGTCGTGCTGCGTGCGCTTGTACTGCAGCGCCACGAGATCGGCGATGAGCTGGCGCTGCTCGACGCGCTCGCCCAGCTTGATGCCGAAGGTCATCGCCGTATAGGTCTCGACCGAGCCGATGCCGTAGATGCAGGACACCGAGGCGACGATGATGACGTCGTCACGCTCGATCAGCGAGCGCGTCGCGGAATGGCGCATCCGGTCGATCTGCTCGTTGATCGAGGATTCCTTCTCGATGAAGGTGTCCGAGCGCGGCACATAGGCCTCGGGCTGGTAGTAGTCGTAATAGGAGACGAAATACTCGACCGCGTTGTCGGGGAAGAAGCTCTTGAACTCGCCATAGAGCTGCGCCGCCAGCGTTTTGTTCGGCGCCAGGATCAGCGCCGGACGCTGCGTCTTCTCGATCACCTGCGCCATGGTGAAGGTCTTGCCCGAGCCGGTGACGCCGAGCAGCACCTGGTCGCGCTCCTGCCGGGCAATGCCCTCGACCAGTTCGGCGATCGCGGCCGGCTGGTCGCCGGCGGGCTCGTATTCCGAGTTCATCCGGAAGCGGATGCCGCCTTCGGATTTGTCCGGCCGCGGCGGGCGATGCGGCACCCAGGCCTTGCCCGGCTCGATGAAGGGATTGCCGCTCTCCAGCAGCGTCTGCAGCGAGGTCGCGGTCGCGGCCGCAGCGCCCTCCGCCCCGATGAAGGCGCCGTCGGCCTTCTTCGAGAGCTTGCGCTTGGGCCTCTCCTCGCCGCCCGGCCGTTCCGTGGCGTAGCTCGGCTTCGCCTCATAGCCGGCCTGCGGCTTGTCGGAGAACCCGGCCGCGCCGCCGGGCACGGCCTTGCCGCGGTTGATCGCCGGGTTGAGCAGATCGGCGAGATAGCCCTCCAGCGGCTTCAGCTCCTGCCGCGACGCCTTGGAATTGGGCGTGCGCGCGCTGGAGGGCTTCTTGGCCGCGGCGGACTTGGCGGGCTTGGGTTTGGCGGGTGTCTCGGACATGCCGGCAATATGGGGCGCATCCCCGCCGCGCGCGAGAGGGGGCGGCGCATGGGGGAGCGGATTGGTGACGGGAGTTGACAGGAGGGATTGTCCCGGTGCCCCGCTGACACCGCCCCGATTCATGCTAGTCACGGCGCATGGATTACGACGCCCCGATCACCATGACCCCGCATGAGTTCATCGAAAAATGGAAGCGCGTCGCGCTGACCGAGCGCGCTTCAGCGCATGAGCATTTCCTCGATCTCTGCCGGCTTTTCGGCCACAAGACCCCGGCCGAGGCCGACCCGACAGGGCAGGATTACGCCTTCGAGAAGGGCGCCAGCAAAACCGGAGGCGGCGACGGCTTCGCCGATGTCTGGAAGCGTGATTATTTCGCCTGGGAATACAAGAAGAAGAAGCGCGATCTCGGCGCGGCGCTTCAGCAGCTAACGCATTACGCGTCGGCGCTGGACAATCCGCCGCTGCATGTCGTCTGCGACACCGTGCGGTTCCGGATCGAAACGCGCTGGACCAACACGGTCACCGCCAAATACGAGTTCGAGCTGGATCAGCTCGCCGAGCCCGAGAAATTCGCCTGGCTGCGCGCCGTCTTCCACGACCCAGAAGCCCTGCGCCCGAAACAGACCCGCGCCTCGCTGACGCGCGATGCCGCCGACAAGTTCCAGACCATCTCCGACCGGCTGCAGCATCGCAACCCGGACAAGGAGGCGGTGGCGCATTTCGTCAACCAGCTCGTCTTCTGCTTCTTTGCCAATTCGGTGAAGCTGCTGCCCGAGGGGCTGCTGAAGCGGTTGATCGAAACCAGCCTGAAGCGCCCGAGCCGCGCCAAGGACTATTTCGACAAGCTGTTCGCCGAGATGGAAACCGGCGGCGAATTTGACCTGACCGAGATCAAGCATTTCAATGGCGGGCTGTTCGACGGGCGGCGCGCGCTGGCACTGGAGCCGGACGAACTCGGCCTGCTGCTGGCGCTGCATTCCTTTCGCTGGGACCTGATCGACCCCACCATCTTCGGTACGCTGTTCGAGCGCTTCCTCGATCCCGACAAGCGCGCCCAGATCGGCGCGCATTACACCGATCCGGCCAAGATCATGCAGATCGTCGAGCCGGTGGTGATGCGCCCGCTGCGGCGGGAATGGGAGGAGGCGCGCGGGCGGATCGAGGCCTATCTCGCCGGCACCGCCACGCCCCCCATGGTCGAGGTACCCGGCAGCGCCGGCCGCAAGCCGGCGCGGCGGCGGCAGACCCCGCCGCAGGCG
>NZ_JAUXYO010000203.1 GCF_030694325.1 Allobosea sp.
GGCCATGCCCGGCCCGCAATGCAGCAGCGTCGCCGCCGGCTTGTCGGCCATGCGCGCATAGCCGTCGGCCGCGCCGGTTACCACGCCCTCGAACAGCCCCAGAACGCAGCGCATTTCCGGCTTGCGGTCGAGCGCCGCGACGAAATGCATTTCGGATGTGCCGGGATTGGCGAAACAGACATCCACGCCGTTGACGAGCAGCGTGTCGCAGAGGCGGTCGGCACCGTTCATTCGGAGTATCCTACGGAAAAGAATGGAAGGGTCGTCAAAGGGACGCACAGGGGAGGGGATGTTCCCGATCCTGTCAAACGAGAGAATGTCATCACTGTCCCTAGCCCGGGTGATCGACGGGTTGACGGATTTGCATATGCATTTAACCTCCGCTGGAACGAAGGTTGCATCCGGCTGCGCCATGCGCTGCGATGGGCTCCGGCCCTCGGCCAGCGGGTTGGACATCACAACAGGGGAAGGGTTTCGTCATGACGGGTTTGAAGCGTTGGGGAACGGCAGCGGGTCTCGGCCTCGCGGCAGCGCTGGTCGCCGGTGGTGCGCAGGCGCAGACCAAGGTCAATATCGGCATCTCGGGCTGGACCGGATTCGCGCCGCTGACACTGGCCAAGGAGGCCGGCATCTTCGCGAAGAACGGCCTCGACGTCACGATCAAGAAGATCCCGCAGAAGGACCGCCACCTCGCCATCGCGTCGGGCGACATCCAGTGCGCGGCGACGACGGTCGAGACCTGGATCGTCTGGGACGGTGCGGGCGTGAAGACGAAGCAGATCTTCCAACTCGACAAGAGCTACGGTGCGGACGGCATGGTGACGCGCAACGCCACCGCTTCGATCAAGGATCTCAAGGGCAAAACGGTCGCCGCCTCGGCGCCCGGCACCTCGCCCTATTTCGCACTCGCCTGGTTCCTCAACGAGAACGGCATGTCCGTGAAGGATGTGACCGTGGTCAACATGGAACCCGGCCCCGCCGCGCAGGCCTTCATCGCCGGCCAGAACGACGCCGCCATGACCTATGAGCCCTATCTCTCGGCGGTGCGCGACAAGCCCGACGCCGGCAAGATCATCGCCACCACGCTCGACTATCCGATGGTGATGGACACCTTCGGCTGCACCCCGGCCTTCCTTGCCGCCAATGACGCGGCCGCCGCGGCTCTGACGAAGAGCTATTTCGAGGCGCTCGACATGATCGCCAAGGAGAAGGACAAGGCCTTCGGCATCATGGGCGCCGACGTGAAGCAGTCCGGCGAGCAGTTCGGCAAGTCTGCCGCCTTTTTGAAATGGTCGGACGCGGCCGGCAACAAGGCCTTCTTCTCGGGCGAATGGCAGGCCTTTTCTGCCAAGGCGGCCGACCTGCTGCTGGAGATCGGCCTGATCAAGTCCAAGCCCGACCTCGCCAGCCTCGTCGAGACGAAATACGTCGCCGGCAAGTGAGCTGACCCTCATGCCCGGGCCCGACCCGGGCATCCCTGTCCCAACCCCTCGACGTCATCCCGGACGCAGCGAAGCGGAGATCCGGGATCCATGCCTGAACCGTTCAGGCCTGGATCCCGGGTCTCCCTGCGGTCGCCCGGGATGACGCAGCGGATCATCACCCGATGAAACCCCTTCAGCCGGTCTCTGCGCCCGCCCGCATCGGCTATGGCGTTGCCTTCTTCGCGCTGTTCGTGGCGCTGTGGTCGGTCGCGACTTTCGGCGGCTATGTCCAGAAGCTGTTCCTGGCCGACCCGCTCACGATGGTCCAGGAGGGCTACAACCTTCTCGTCCTGTATGGATTCGCCTTCGACATCGGCATGACGATCTGGCGTGTCGTCGGCGGCTTCGTGCTGGCGGCTCTCGTCGCCCTGCCGCTGGGCATCGCCATGGGCGCCTACAAGCCGGTCGAGGCCTTCCTCGAGCCCTTCGTTTCCTTCGCGCGCTATCTTCCGGCCTCGGCCTTCATTCCCCTCCTGATCCTCTGGGCCGGCATCGGCGAGGCGCAGAAGCTGCTCGTCATCTTCATCGGCTCGGTCTTCCAGCTCATCCTGATGATCGCGGTGGCGGTCGGCTCAATCCGGCGCGACCTTGTCGACGCCGCCTATACGCTGGGCGCGACCGACACCTCGGTCGTGCGCCGCGTGCTGTTGCCGAATGCGGCGCCGGAGATCGCCGAGATCTTCCGCCTCGTGCTCGGCTGGGCCTGGACCTATGTCATCGTCGCCGAACTGATCGGCTCGTCCTCCGGCATCGGCCACATGATCACCGACAGCCAGGCGCTGCTGAACACCGGCCAGATCATCTTCGGCATCATCGTCATCGGCCTGATCGGCCTGGTCTCGGATTTCCTCTTCAAGGCGGTCAACCAGCGCCTGTTTCCCTGGGCGCAGAGATAGTCGGTCGCGAAGATGAGCAAGCTCCTCGTCGAGAATGTCGGGAAAGTCTTCCCGCCACAGCGTGGCGGGCAGCCGACGCGCGCCCTGATGCCGACCTCGCTTAGCGTCGGCGACAACGATTTCATCGCCATTCTCGGGCCCTCGGGCTGCGGCAAGTCCACGCTCCTGCGCATCATCGGCGGGCTCGAGACGGCCAGCGAAGGCCGCATCATGCTCGACGGCGCGGCGGTGACCGGACCGGGCGCCGACCGCGGCTTCGTCTTCCAGAGCTACACGCTCTTCCCCTGGCTGACCGTCGTCCAGAACATCGCCTTCGGTCTGCGAGAGAAGGGAATTTCCGAGCGCGAGCGGCTCGACATCGCCCGTCGCTGGGCCGAGCGGGTCGGGCTGTCGAGCTTCGTCGACCATTTCCCCAAGCAGCTGTCGGGCGGCATGCAGCAGCGCACCGCGATTGCCCGCGCGCTGGCCAACGACCCGAAGATCCTGCTGCTGGACGAGCCTTTCGGGGCCCTCGACAACCAGACGCGGGCCTTGATGCAGGAAATGCTGCTCGGCATCTGGGAGCGCGAACGCAAGACCGTGCTCTTTGTCACCCATGACATCGAGGAGGCGATCTTCGTCGGCTCGCGCGTCGTGGTCATGAGCGCCAGGCCCGGCCGCATCAAGGCCGACATCCCCGTCGATCTGCCGCATCCGCGGCCCTATACGATCAAGACGAGCCCCGAATTCGTCGCGCTGAAGGAACGGCTCGTCGAGGAGATCCGCGCCGAGGTGATGGCCGCTGACCAGTAGGGAGCCGGGCGTCGGCGGACCGTCGGACCTGGCCCGAGCGCGTGTGGCGCCATCGCTGAGGGCGCCGTCCGCCCCGGCGATTGACACCCGGCCGCGCAGGTGCTTGTCTCTGCGTCAATTGGCCTGACCACATGGCCAAAGCGAGCTTCCCGTCAGAGGAGGCCGGGGACGGAAACCGGGAGCAGACAGTGCCGCTCGAAGCTGTCGAGTCGCCACGCCTTTATCGACAGATCGCCGACCAGCTCCGCCATCTCATCGATCGGCACGAGTATCCGGCGGGCGCCCGGCTGCCGCCGGAGCGCGAACTGGCGGAAAAGCTGGGCGTGTCCCGTCCGTCGGTCCGCGAAGCCCTGATCGCGCTGGAGGTCGAGGGGCGGGTCCGGATCCGCATGGGGTCGGGCGTCTATGTCATCGACAAGCCTGCCGGTCTGCCTGCTCTGGCGACGCTGGCCGACGAAGCCCCGGAGGGGCCCTTCGAGGTGCTCAAGGCGCGTGAGCTGATCGAGAGTGCCGTCTGCGCGGAGGCAGGGTCACAGGCCGGTCCCCGTGATGTCGCGGGTCTCGACGACATTCTCGCGCAGATGGAGAATCCCGAACTCACTGGCGACGACCTCGTGTCGCTCGATCGGGCTTTCCACGTCGCGATCGCCTCCATCCTCGGCAACGCCGTGCTGGCGCGTTTCGTGGGCATGCTCTTCGACCAGCGCATCAACCCTTATTTCCGGCAGCTCGCGAGCTATTTCGAGAATGCCGATTCCTGGCGCGAGGCCGTGGCGGAGCATCGCGCGATTCGCGACGCGATCGCCGGAGGGCGCGGCGAGGCTGCGCAGACGGCGATGCGGCGGCATCTGCAGCGCTCGCAGGAGCGGTTCTCACAAAGCTTCGGGGAAGGGCCCGCTCCGGCGGGGCCGATACGGCGGGATGGCGTGCAGACGGGCACGCGGCAAGGCAGGCGGGAAAGCGTCGTGACCCGCCTCGTCAGGAAGAACTGACGCGCGAACACGACGACAACAAGAAGACTGAAACGACCAAGGCAACGAGAGCGATCCCACGGGAGGGACCACCATGATTAAGACCTATCTGACGATGGCGGCGATGGCCGCGAGCCTGATCGCCGTCGGCGCGCCGGCCCAGGCCCAGACCAAGCTAAAATGGGCCCATGTCTACGAAACCTCGGAGCCCTTCCACACCGAATCGGTCTGGGCGGCGGACGAGTTCAAGAAGCGCACCAATGGCCGCTACGAAATCACCGTCTTTCCGGCCTCGCAACTCGGCAAGGAAACCGACATTAATCAGGGCCTGACGCTGGGCACGGTGGACATCATCATCTCGGGCTCGAGCTTCGCCGCGCGCTCCTTCGCGCCGATCGGGGTGACCTACTACCCCTTCACCTTCCGCAGCCCGGAGCATCTGCTCGCCTATACCAAGAGCGATGTCTTCACCGACATGGCGAAGGGCTACCAGGAGAAGACCGGTCACCAGATCGTTTCGGTGACCTATTACGGCACGCGCCACACGACCTCGAACAAGCCGATCAAGAGCTGCGCCGACATGAAGGGGCTCAAGATCCGCGTGCCCGACGTGCCGGCCTATCTCGCCATGCCGCGTGCCTGCGGCGCCAACACCGCGCCGATCGCTTTCGCCGAGGTCTATCTCGCGCTGCAGAACGGCACCGTCGAGGCGCAGGAGAACCCGCTGACCACGATCGAGGCGAAGAAGTTCTATGAGGTCCAGAAGCACATCGTCCTGACCGGCCACATCGTCGACCACCTCAACACGGTCGTCGCCAAGCAGCTCTGGGACAAGCTCTCGCCCGAGGATCGCAAGATCTTCAGCGAAGTCGCGCAGGAGGCCTCCGCGCGGGCGACCAAGAAGATCCAGGCCGACGAGGTCAAGCTCGTCCAGTTCTTCAAGGATAAGGGCCTGACCGTGACCGAGGTCGACAAGGCGGACTTCCTCGCCAACGTGCAGAAGAACGTCACCTTCGAGCAGTTCGGCTACCGCAAGGCCGACTGGGAACGCATCCAGGCGATCAAGGACGGCTCGGGTTCCTGAGCCGTAAACCCTCGGTCGTTCACCAATCATGGTCGGGCTTGTCCCGAC
>NZ_JAUXYO010000229.1 GCF_030694325.1 Allobosea sp.
ACCTGCTGATCTACACGCTAGCGACCTCGCATAACGAGTTCGGGCTGATCCGGCAGAACAACATCGCCGCGGCGCTGTCGCTCGGCCTCAGCCTGACCGGTTTCGCACTGCCGCTGTCGAGCGCGGTGGTGCATTCGACGACCATCGCCGATCTTCTGGTCTGGGGCGTGGTCGCGATCGTGGTGCAGCTGGTCGTCTATCTGCTGGTGCGGATCGTCCTGCCGAAGCTCTCGGCGCGGATCGCGGCCGGCGAACTCGCTGCCGCCCTGTTCCTCGGCGCCGCCTCGCTGGCGGCCGGCGTCATCAACGCGGCCGCGATGAGCTTCTGACAGCGACCGCTTTCCGGTTCTCAGCCCGCCTGCTGGTCGGCGGGCAGCGAGGCCAGCAGTGCCACCAGCGCCCGGTCGTGCAGCACGACCATGCGCTCCTTCGGCTTCAGCCAGATCGCGGCATCGTCGATCGTCTCGGCATCGACCAGCTTGGCCTGGGCGACGGCGCGCTCCGGCTCGATCTCGCCGCGCCGCCGCGGCGCGGCCTCGGGCAACATGGCTTCATGCGCCTCGCGCAGGGTCGGATCCGCATGCAGGGCGCGCAGCCCGTCGGCGTCGTCGAAGCCTGCCGCCGCGAACTCGGCCTGCAGCGCATTGGCCCGCTGCGCAACCGCCGGAGGTTCGCTTTCCTCGGGCGTGAAGAGAAGTTTGCGGCGCTTGAGCCAGAGCCCGATGGCGAGCTGGCCCGAGGCCCAGGAGAGCGGGATCGCCAGCACGAGGCCGACGATCGTCGGCGACATCCAGGCGAACAGCGAGGTGGCGATCAGGAAGGCCGAGATGCCGGTGACGAGCCCCAGCAAGGTGTGCATCCGGTGGCGGCGGACGATGTCCCGGAGCGGGATCGAGCCGTCGTCGCGGCGCTGCGGGTTCCAGCCCGTGTCGCGACCGAGCAGGATCTGGAAGACCGAGCCGGACTGGATCAGCATCATGATCGGCGCGAAGAAAGCCGAGAACAGCACCTCGATCACGGCCGAGATCACCAGCCGGATCGCGCCGCCGCCGGCCCGCCTGAGCTTTGAATCGAACAGGGTCAGCAGCAGCCCGAACAGCTTCGGCGCGAGCAGGATCGCCATGGTCAAGGCGAAGAGGTTGAGCGCGCGCTCGGGGTCGAAGCGCGGCCAGACGGGAAAGAGCGTGAACTCCGAGGTGAAGTATTCAGGCCGCGCATAGCTGACCTGGAGCACGATCAGGATGCCGACGACGAGTTGCATCAGCCAGAGCGGCGAGGCGAGATAGCCCATGATGCCGGTGGCGAAATGCTGACGGGTCGGAGCGACGAAGCCCCTGGCGCCGATGATGCGCGAATGCTGCAGATTGCCCTGGCACCAACGCCGGTCGCGCACGGAGACGTCGATCAGCGAGGGCGGGCTCTCCTCATAGGAGCCCGTCAAGTCCGGCAGCATGTAGACCGACCAGCCGGCGCGGCGGATCAGGGCCGCCTCGACGAAGTCGTGGCTGAGCACATGGCCGCCGAAGGGCGGCTTGCCCTTGAGGTCCGGCAGCCCGCAATGATCGGCGAAGGCCTTGGTGCGGATGATCGCATTGTGGCCCCAGTAATTGCCGTCGCGGCCCGACCACATGGCCAGCCCGGTCGCGATCACGGGGCCGTAGACGCGGGCCGCGAATTGCTGGAGGCGGGCGAAGAAGGTGTTGCGGTTGATGATCAGCGGTAGCGACTGGATGATGCCGGCATCCGGATCGGCCTCCATCGCGGCGGCGAGGCGCACGATGCAGGTTCCCGTCATCAGGCTGTCGGCGTCGAGCACCACCATGTGCTCGTAATGCCCACCCCAACGCGTCACGAAATCGGCGATGTTGCCGGCCTTGCGGTGGTGATTCTTTGGCCGATGCCGGTAGTAGACCCGCGCGTCGGGACCCAGGCGCTCGCGCAGCGCCAGGAAGGCCCGTTCCTCGGCGACCCAGACGTCGGGGTTGGTCGTGTCCGAGACGATGAAATAGTCGAAATGGCTGCCGAGACCGGTCGCCTCGACGGATTCGCGGATCGCCGCCAGCGCCGCGAAGGTCCGGGCGGTCGATTCGTTGTAGATGGGCATCACCACGACCGTGCGGTGCCGCAGCGTGTCGACGCGGGCGGTCCGCGATCGAGCGAAGACCAGCCCGAGGAAGCCCAGCACGGCGCTGGTGAAGGCGAGCGCGATCCAGGAGAAATTGATCGTGAACAGCACGAGCAGAACGTACTGCAGAGAGGTCGTGCGGCTGACCGACACGACGTTGTACATCTCCCATGCGCCGTAGCCGGTCAGGGCGAGGGCCCCGCCGAAGACGAAGAGGCGCTTGAGCCAGGGCGTGCGCCAGGCCTGCGGTGCCGCCGGCTCGCGGCGGTCGGACTTCGACCAGCGGCGGAAGGACTGGACCGGCATGATCAGGCGGTTTTCGGGCGGCGTCGCCGGCTCCGGGCTTGCGGCGAGGGTTCGCGCAGGCGCCGAGATCTCGCCCGGGCGGGGCGCCGTCACCACGTCCATCGGTTCAACCAGGTTTCCGAGACGGGCTGCCCGCCGGACTGCAGGACGAGCCGCAATTCGCAAAGGCTGTCCGTGCCGGGATCGACCTCGAAGCCGACGCGCATCAGCTTGCGCTCCGGGAAGGGCCAAAGCCGGACGTTGTGAATCTGTCCCGGTTGCGTGCTGATATGCGCCCGCGTCGAAGCGACCATGGCGGCATCCGCCAGCCTGTCGCCGGTGAAATCCACCAGAAAGCGCCGCCGCCGGCCCTGGCTGCCGCGTCCCTGCCGCACCCGGGTGGTGAGCGCGAGGCCGGGCCGCTCCGGCGGCTGCCAGCACCAGGCCTGGCGATAGGCGATCGCGGTCTCGCTGCCTGCCGCGAGCGGGTGGCGCGGGCGCCAATAGGTGATGACGTTGTCGTTGACATCCGACTCGCTGGGAATTTCGATGAGTTGCACCGAGCCGGCGCCCCAATCGCCGAGCGGCTCCATCCAGACGCTAGGGCGCAGTTCGAAGCGCTGGTCGTCGTCCATGAAGGCCGCGGGATCGCGCTCGCGCTGGACCAGGCCGAAACCCTTCGGGTTGGCGTCCATGAAGGAGGAGACCTGGAGCGCCGCCGGGTTGCTCACCGGCCGGTAGATCCATTCGCCCGTGCCCGATCGCATCTGGACGCCGGAAACCTCGTGGACGGCCGGGCGGATGTCGTCGAAGCCGCGCCGGCTCTGCGGGCCCGAAAGGAACGTCCCCATGGTGCAGCCGAAGCCGATATGGTCGAGCTGCTGGCGGGCGAAGAGCGTCATCTCGACATCCATCAATGTGACGTCGCCGGGCCGCAGGGTCATCCGGAGCGCGCCTGTGAGGCTTTCGGAATCGAGCAGCGCATGGATGACGAGCAGCCCCGAGGCCGGGTTCGGCCGCTCGATCCAGAAGGCCCGGAAGAAGGGAATCTCCTCGCCGCGCGTCTCGCCTGGACGCAGGATCAGGGCGCGGGCGAGGGCGCCGAAATTCTGCCCCCGCGCCAGGGCCCGGAAGAAGGTGGCGCCCTGGAACATCGCGACCTCGAAGGGCCGCTCGAGGCCGGTCGCGATGCGCATCCCGGAGAACTGAAGATCGACATTGGCCGGGGGCGGCGTGACCCGGCCATAATCGAACCTGGCGCGATCGAAGGCGACGCGGCGGACCGCGCCATCCTCGATCGTGAACAGGTTCACCGGATTGGAGAAGACGTAGCCGCGATGGAGCGGCTCGATGGTGAAGCCGCGGTTCTCGCCGGCCCAGATCAGGCTGCCCGGCTGCGCCCGGATGCCGGAATACTGGTCGAAGGGGAGGGACGCGTAACCCTCCGGTAGATCCGTCGCCACGAGAGGCACGACAGGACGCTGCGCGAGGATGCGCGCGGTATCGATGACGAGCGAAGGATCGAAGGGCTTGCCGTCGAACAGGAAGGACTGGTTGATCGCGGCCAGCGGCGTCGGCGCCTGGGCGCGGGCCGCGCCAGCGGCGACCAGCGTAGCGGCCGCGGCTCCGCCGGAACCTTCGAGAAACTGCCGACGATTCAAAGGTTTCGACATCAGACCCAACATGCGCGGACGACGCCCTCGTCCTTGCGCGCTTCTAGAGCATTTCCCGGTGACATGAAAAGCGGCCGGGTCGGTAATTTCTGGCGGATGGGTCGTCTCCTCGCGTCGCGGCCCGCGGCTCGGCGCGCGATCAGCCCTGTTGACTTTGGCAAATGCCGATAGGATCGGCTATCCACCACCGCTGCAACACCACCATGCGCCGACACGACCCCGATCGGTCGAGCCGACGGGCCGGTCGCGGCCGGCAAAGGAACCGACAATCATGACCGAAATGCAGTCCCCCCGGTCCTGCCTCGCGATTCTCCTCGCGGCCGGCGAAGGCACGCGGATGCGCTCGCAACGGCCCAAGGTCCTGCACGAGGTCGGCGGGCGCTCGCTGCTGGGCCACGCCCTGTCGGCGCTGGCGAAGGCCGGAGCCGACAGGATCGTCGTGGTCGTCGGACCCGACCGGCCGGAGGTGGGGATTGCGGCGCAGGCGCTGCTGCCGTCGGTCGAGATCGTGGTGCAGGCCGAGCGCAAAGGCACCGCCCATGCGGTCCTGGCGGCCAGCGAGGCGCTGGCGACCGGCCATGACGACGTCGTGGTCGCCTTCGCGGACACACCGCTCGTCCGGCCGGAGACCTTCACCGCCTTGCGCGGCGCGCTGGCGGGCGGTGCAAAGGTCGTCGCGCTGGGTTTCGAGGCGCGCGACCCGACCGGCTACGGCCGCCTGGTCGTCCGCGAATCGGGGCTGGAGGCGATCGTCGAGCACAAGGATGCGACCGAGGCGCAGCGCGCGATCACGCTCTGCAATGCCGGGCTGATGGCGCTCGACGGCCCCGAGGCGCTCGCCTTGCTCGGGGCGATCAGGAACAGCAACGCGCAGGGGGAATTCTATCTGCCCGACGCGGTTGCCGTCGCGCGGGCCCGGGGGCTTCCGACCGCCACCGTCCTCGCGTCCGAGAGCGAGGTGCAGGGCGTCAACGACCGCATCCAGCTGGCCGCCGCCGAAGCCGAATTCCAGCGCGGCAAGCGGCGCGCGGTGATGGCTGCGGGAGCGACGCTGACGGCGCCTGACACCGTGTTCTTTAGCCACGACACGCAGGTCGGCCGTGACGTGACGATCGAGCCCCATGTCGTGTTCGGCCCCGGCGTGAGTGTCGCGGACAATGCCGTGATCCACGCCTTCTCGCATCTGGAGGGGGCCGAGGTCGGGCCCGGCGTCAGCGTCGGTCCCTATGCCCGCCTGCGACCGGGCGCGCGGCTCGCCGAGAAGGCCAAGGTCGGGAATTTCGTCGAGATCAAGGCTGCCGAGATCGGGCCGGGCGCCAAGGTCAGCCACCTGAGCTATATCGGCGATGCCACGGTGGGCGCCGACGCCAATATCGGGGCGGGAACGATCACCTGCAATTACGATGGTTTCCTCAAGTGTCGCACGACCATCGGTGCGGGGGCTTTCGTGGGCTCCAATTCCGCACTGGTCGCCCCTGTGACGATCGGTGCGGGCGCGATCGTCGGTGCCGGCTCGGTCGTGACGAAGGATGTCGCCGACGATGCCCTGGCGCTCGGCCGGGGCAGGCAGATCGTGAAGGAGGGCTGGGCGAAGAGCTTCCGCGAAGCTGCGCAAGCGCGCAAGGCGGCTGCCAAAAAGCCCTGAAAAGCGACCATCTCCGCAAGCCCGTATTCATAGTTCGACATTTAGAGTGATTTTGCGTGGGGGTGGCGGAGCGCTATGCGGTTGGCCAACGGCAACGTCTGAAGAGGTCTTCGCATGTGCGGCATCGTCGGGATTCTGGGCAAGGAAGCGGTCGCGACCCAGGTGGTCGAGGCGCTCCGGCGGCTCGAATATCGCGGCTATGATTCAGCGGGCGTCGCCACGCTGGAGCATGGCCTGCTGACCCGCCGTCGCGCCGAGGGCAAGCTCAAGAATCTCGAAGTCCGCCTGTCCAGCGAACCGCTCGAAGGGTTGATCGGCATCGGCCACACGCGTTGGGCGACGCATGGCAAGCCCAACGAGACCAACGCCCATCCGCACGCCACCGCCAAGCTCGCGGTCGTTCATAACGGCATCATCGAGAACTTCCGCGAATTGCGGGCGGAACTCCAGGCCGACGGCTATGTCTTCGCCACCGAGACCGATACCGAGATCGTCGCCTTCCTGGTGACTCGCGAACTCGACCGCGGCTTGAGCCCGGTCGATGCGGTCGCGGCCTCGCTGCCGCGGCTGCGCGGCGCCTTTGCGCTCGCCTTCCTGTTCGAGGGGCAGGAAGATCTGCTCATCGGCGCCCGCAAGGGCTCTCCGCTGGCGGTCGGCATCGGCGACGGCGAGATGTATCTCGGTTCGGACGCGCTGGCGCTCGCCCCCTTCACCAACCTCATCGCCTATCTGGAGGAGGGCGACTGGGTCGTGCTCAACCGCAAGGGTGCGAGCTTCTACGACAAGGCGAACCTGCCCGTGCAGCGCCGCGCCCAGCGCGTCGCCGCGGGCGCCTTCCTCGTCGAGAAGGGCAACCACCGCCACTTCATGGCGAAGGAGATCTACGAGCAGCCCGAGGTCGTCGGCCATACGCTGACGCAGTATCTCGACATGGCGGCGGGCCGGGTGCGCCTGCCCTTCGAAGGCAAGATCGACTGGGCGTCGCTGTCGCGGCTGTCTGTCTCGGCGTGCGGCACGGCCTATTATGCCGGGCTGACGGCTAAGTACTGGTTCGAGAAACTCGCCCGCCTGCCGGTCGAGATTGATGTCGCCTCCGAGTTCCGCTATCGCGAGGCCCCCCTGCCGGAGAAGGGGCTCGCGCTCTTCGTCTCGCAATCGGGCGAGACCGCCGACACGCTGGCCTGCCTGCGCTATGCCCGGCAGGAGCAGCAGACGGTGCTGTCCGTCGTCAATGTGCCGACCTCGACGATCGCACGCGAAAGCGACGCTGTCGCGCCCACCATGGCGGGCCCTGAAATCGGCGTCGCCTCGACCAAGGCCTTCACCTGCCAGTTGACCGCGCTCGCCTGCCTGGCGCTCGCCGCCGCGCGCGGCCGGGGCACGCTCTCGGCCGAGGAGGAGGCGCGCCATGTCCAGAGCCTGATCGCCCTGCCGGGGCTGATGGCGAAGGCGCTGGAACTCGAGCCCGAGATCGAGAAGCTCGCGCGCGAGCTCTCGAAGGCGCGAGACGTGCTCTATCTCGGCCGCGGCACGAGCTATCCGCTTGCGCTCGAGGGCGCGCTGAAGCTCAAGGAAATCAGCTATATCCACGCCGAAGGCTATCCGGCGGGCGAACTCAAGCACGGCCCGATCGCACTGATCGACGAGCAGATGCCGGTCATCGTCGTGGCGCCGCATGATGGCCTGTTCGAGAAGACCGCCTCGAACATGCAGGAGGTCGCGGCGCGCGGCGGGCGCATCATCCTGATCACCGATGCGAAGGGGGCTGCCGAATGCGGTATCGAGCCCGAGACGACGATCATCATGCCGGACATGGACCCGGCCTTCGCGGCGATCGTCTACGCGCTGCCGATCCAGATGATCGCCTATCAGACGGCCGTCTTTATGGGCAAGGACGTCGACCAGCCGCGCAACCTGGCGAAATCCGTCACGGTCGAGTGAGGCTGGGCCCGGCCGGGATCAGGGTTCGGGCCGGCTCGCGACATAGAGCCCGGCGGCGAGGAGGCACAGCCCCGTCGCCCACAGCGCGATCGGCGGTGCGCTCGTCCGCGTCAGGATCGCGAAGCTGATCAGCATCGAACCGCAGGCGACCAGCTTCACCCTGCGGTCGATCATGCCCGTGTCGCGCCAGCGCCGCACCTGCGGGCCCAACCGCGGATGGCCGAGAAGCCAGGCCTCGAACCGTGGCGAGGATTGCGCGAAGCACCAGGCCGCCATGATCAGAAAGATCGTGCCCGGCATCAGCGGCAGCACCATGCCGATGGCCCCCAGCACCGTCAGGATCGAGCCGGCCGCAAACAGCAATGGACGGCGGAAGCGGTGGGTGCGGCGCGTCATCGCCCGGGAAGCTCCGCTGATTCCGTTGTGTCCGCCGCCACGAAAGCACCCTCCCGACACCGCTCGCAAGCATGGCCCTCCGCCATCCTTGAATTCCTGCGGTGGCGCTGGCACGTCTGTCGCATCGCGTCCCCGCGCTCGCGCTCTTCAACCCATCGGACCTCGCCGCATGACGCCCACTTCGCCGGACCCACGCCTCGTCGCGCAGGCCGATCTGCTGAATCCGAGCTTCGGCACGCGCCTGCGGCGCTATTTCCTGACGGGCCTCGTGATCGCGGCGCCGCTGGCGATCACCGCCTCGGTGACGTGGTGGTTCGTCAATTTCGTCGACGGTCTGGTCAAACCGCTGATCCCGGCGGCCTATTGGCCCGACACCTACCTGACCTATCCCGTTCCGGGCTTCGGCTTGATCATCGGCCTGATCGGTCTGACATTGCTCGGCTTCACGACCGCCAACCTTGTCGGGCGCACCTTGATCGATGCCGGCGAGGCGATCCTCAACCGGATGCCGGTTGTCCGGGGGCTCTACAAGGGCGTGAAGCAGGTGTTCGAGACGATCTTCTCGCAATCGGGCACGTCGTTCCGGAAGGTCGGAATGGTGCAGTTCCCGCAGCCGGGCATGTGGTCGATCGTCTTCATCGCGCAGGAGGCGGCGCCCGAGATCGCCGGGCGCCTGCCGGACGGGGACGAGCAGATCGGCGTCTTCCTGCCCTGCACGCCCAATCCGACGACGGGCTTCTTCTTCTATCTGCCACGCCGGGAGGTGGTGGAGCTGTCGATCACGGTCGAGGACGGCGCCAAGCTGATCATGTCCGCGGGACTGATCCAGCCGGGCGCTGCGGCGGCCAAGGCCCTCCCGCGCGCGCCGGCTAACCCGCCCGTAGCAGCCTGATCGCGACGTCGCGCTCGAACAGGTAGAGCAGGCTGCGTACCGCCTGGCCGCGTTCGCTGTCGAGCTGCGGATCGCGCTCGATCAGCAGGCGCGCATCGTCGCGTGCGGCCGCCAGCAGGTCGCCGTCGATCTCGGGACGGGCGATGCGCCAGTCGGGCGAGCCGGATTGCTTGGTGCCGAGCACCTCGCCCTCGCCGCGCAGGCGCAGGTCCTCCTCGGCGATGCGGAAGCCGTCCTCGGTCTCGCGCATGATCGTGAGCCGTGCCTCGGCGACCGGGCCGAGCGGGCCCTTGTAGAGCAAGAGGCAGGTCGAGGCGGCCGAACCGCGACCGATCCGCCCGCGCAGCTGGTGGAGCTGGGCGAGACCGAAGCGCTCGGCATGCTCGATCACCATCACGCTGGCATTGGGCACGTCGACGCCGACCTCGATCACGGTGGTCGAGACAAGGATGCGGGTCTGGCCGGCCACGAAAGCCGCCATCGCGGCGTCCTTGTCGCGTCCCGGCATCTGGCCGTGCAGCAGCCCGACCTTGTCGCCGAAGATCTCGCGCAGCGATTCGTAACGCTCCTGCGCTGCGGCGACGTCGAGCGTGTCTGATTCCTGCACCAGCGGGCAGACCCAGTAGACCTGCGCGCCCTTGTCGACCGCGCGGCCCACCGCGCCGACGACCTCGTAATGGCGCTCCGAGGAGATCGCCTTGGTGACGATCGGTTGGCGCCCGGCGGGTTTCTCGGCGAGAATCGAGATATCCATGTCACCGAACCAGGTCAGCGAGAGCGTGCGCGGGATCGGCGTTGCGGTCATCACCAGAATGTCGACCGCCTCGCCCTTGGAGCCGAGCAGCAGGCGCTGATGCACGCCGAAGCGGTGCTGCTCGTCGACGATGGCGAGCGCGAGGTCGCGGAAGGCGACGCCCTCCTGAAACAGAGCATGGGTGCCGACGGCGATGTCGATCTCGCCCTTCGCCAGACCTTCCAGCACGCGGGCCCGGCCGGGTCCCTTCTCGCGGCCCGTGAGCAGGGCCAGTTTCAAACCGGCCTTCTGGGCGAGCGGAGCCAATCGCTCGGCATGCTGGCGCGCCAGGATTTCCGTCGGCGCCATCAGCACGGATTGCCGGCCCGCTTCGGCGGCCGCCGCCATCGCCATCAGCGCCACCACGGTCTTGCCGGATCCGACATCGCCCTGCAGCAGCCGCAGCATGCGCTCGGGCTTCTCCATGTCGGCATGGATGTCGGCGAGCGCCTGGCGCTGGCCGTCGGTGAGCGTGAAGGGCAGGGCGCTGGCGATGGCATGGCGCAGGCGGCCATCGCCCGCCGTGGCACGGCCAGCGCTTTTCTTCTGCTGGCGGCGGACCAGTGCGAGCGCGACCTGGCTCGCCAGCAATTCGTCATAGGCGACGCGGCGGCGGGCGATGGTGTCGCCCTCGACGGCCTTGAGATCGGAAGGATGGTGAAGTGCCTGCACGGATTCGAGGAAGGGCGAAAAACCGCTGCGGGCTAGGAAGGCCGGGTCCTGCCACTCGGGCAGAGCCGGGCATTTTTCGGCCGCGGCCGCAGCGATGCGCGCCATCACGCGCGGGCCGACGCCTTCGGTCAGGCCGTAGACCGGCTCGATCGCGGGCAGGGTCGCGGCATGGGCGGGGTCGAGCAGCCGGTCGGGATGCACCATCTGGCGCATGCCCTCCCAGAGTTCGAGCTTGCCGGAGACGATCCGGTAGGCGCCGATCGGCATTGTCTGCAGCAGATGGCGGACATCCGCATGGAAAAAGACGAGCGTGACATCGCCGGTCTCGTCTTCGACCAGGATGCGATACGGCGCCTTGGCCTTGGTCTCGGGCGGGGGGCGGTGTTCGGTGACCCGCGCCGAAAAGGTCGCGATGCCGCCGATCGGCGCATCGACGATCGAGGCGCTTGGGCGCCGGTCGATCGCGCCGGTCGGCAGTCGAAACAGCAGGTCGACGACGCGGGCCCCGCGCGTCTCGTCGCCGAGCAGCTTGTCGAGCGCCTTGGCCGTCTTGGGGCCGACGCCGGGCAGCGTCGTCACCGGGGCGAAGAGCGGATCGAGCAGGGAAGGGCGCACGCGGCAACTCGGCTTATGTCAGGAATGCGAAGATTTGCCGCCCGCGGGCCGCTGACTTCGCGGGATGCGACGTCTATATAGCCCGCATCGGCAGGCTCCGCGACGGGGCCGGCCCGATCCGCATTGCACCATCCCGTGGTTTCCCATCCGACCGAGGCTCCCATGAGTGGCTCGACCCGCACCAGCGCCGATCTCGATCCGCGCCGCCGCAAGATCCTGTTCCGCTCCTGGCATCGTGGCATGCGCGAGAACGACCTGATCATGGGCGGCTTCGCGGATGCCCATATCGGCACGCTCTCGGACGCCGAACTGGACGAATTCGAGCGGCTGATCGAGGTGCTCGACCGCGATCTGCTGGCCTGGATCACCGGCGAGGCGCAGGTGCCGTCGAACTACGACACCCCCGTCTTCCGCCGGCTGAAGGCGTTCCACCACCACGAGCGGCCGATCCACGTGTGAGCCGTAGGGCTCGTCATGGTCGGGCTTGACCCGACCATCTCAGAAACCAGTGACCTCTCGTCCCGAGATTCTCGGGTCAAGCCCGAGAATGACGCCCCACCCATGAGCATTCCGCCTCCCGCCCAGATCGCCAAGCTGCAGAGCGACCGCATCCTCGATGCGCTCCAGCGCGGCGACAAGCCGACACTGGCCAGCGTGCCGGACGGGTTCGACGCCGTCGTTCTCGCGGATCTGACGCGGGCCCGCGCGAAGAAGGCGGACGGGCCGGCGATGCTGGTCTTCGTCGCCCGCGACGGCCAGCGCCTGCAGGTGCTGGAGACCGCACTGCAGTTCGTCGCGCCCGATCTCGAGGTGATGTCCTTTCCGGCCTGGGACTGCCAGCCCTATGACCGCGTCTCGCCGGCACCCTCCATCGTCGCCCACCGGATGACGACGCTGTCGCGGCTGGCCAAGACCAAGTCCGGCGACAAGCCGCGCCTGCTGCTGACCACGGTGAATGCCGCGCTGCAGCGCGTGCCGGCCTTCTCGAAGGTGGCGTCCGAGAGCTTTTCGGCGGCACCGGGCAACATGGTCGATACCGAGCAGCTCGCGCGCTGGCTCGATATGAACGGGTACTTGCGCACCTCGACCGTGCGCGAGACCGGCGAATTCGCGGTGCGCGGCGGCATCGTCGATCTCTTCCCGCCCGGGATGCCGGCGCCGGTCCGGCTCGATTTCTTCGGCGACACGCTGGAATCGATCCGCACCTTCGATCCGGAGACGCAGCGCACCACCGGGCAGATGCGCGGACTCGACCTCGTGCCGATGTCCGAAGCGCAGATGACCAGCGAGAGCATCAAGCGCTTCCGCCAGAGCTACATCACCACCTTCGGCACGCCCGGCCGCGACGACACGCTCTATGAAGCCGTCAGCGAGGGCCGCCGTCCGGCCGGGCTGGAGCATTGGCTGCCGCTTCTGGCCGAGCGGCTCGACACGCTCTTCACCTATCTGCCGGACGTGCCTCTGGTCCTCGACCACCAGGCCGAGGATGCGGTCGGTGAGCGCATCAGCCTGATCAAGGACTATTACGACGCCCGCAAGGCGGCGATGGACCAGCCCAGCGCCGGCGGCGTGCCCTACAAGCCGCTGAAGCCGGATGCGCTCTATCTCTCGCCGGCCGACTGGCGCGGCATCATCGACCAGTCCGGTGTCGCCAAGCTGACGCCGTTCCAACTGCCCGACAGCGACGGCAAGCTGATCGTCGATCTCGGCGCCCGCCAGGGGCGCAGCTTCGCCGCCGAGCGCGCCGACAATGCCGGCAGTGTCTTCGACGCGGCGGTCGCGCATGTGAAGGCGCTGCAGGCCGATGGCCGGCGCGTCATCCTCTCGGCCTGGTCGGAGGGCTCGCGCGAGCGCCTCGCCCATGTGCTGGCCGATCACGGCCTCAAGACCGTGCAGATGACCGGCTCTTTGCGAGCGGCCTTCGACCTGAAGCCTGGCACCACGGCGCTCGCGGTCTGGGGTTTCGAGACCGGGTTCGAGGCCGGCAAGCTCGCGGTCATCGGCGAGCAGGACATCCTCGGCGACCGGCTGGTGCGCCCGCGCAAGAAGACGCGCCGGCCGCAGGACTTCATCGCGGAGCTGTCGTCGCTCTCGCCGGGCGATCTCGTCGTCCATGTCGATCACGGCATCGGCCGCTTCATCGGCCTGCGCTCGATCACGGCGGTCGGCGCGCCACATGACTGCCTCGAGATCCATTATGCGGCGGATTCGAAGCTGTTCCTGCCGGTCGAGAACATCGAGCTACTCTCGCGCTACGGCTCGGAGGACACCGAGGTCGCGCTCGACCGGCTCGGTGGTGGCGGCTGGCAGGCGCGCAAGGCCAAGCTGAAGCAGCGTATCCGCGAGATGGCGGGCAAGCTCATCGCCATCGCCGCCGCGCGCGCGCTCAAGGAGGCGCCGCGGTTGATCCCGCAGGAGGGCATCTACGACGAGTTCTGTGCCCGCTTCCCCTATGAGGAGACCGAGGACCAGCAGAACACCATCGATGCCGTGCTCGACGACATGGCGGCGGGGCGCCCGATGGACCGCCTCGTCTGCGGCGATGTCGGCTTCGGTAAGACCGAGGTGGCGCTGCGCGCCGCCTTCGCGGCGGCTTTGAACGGCAAGCAGGTCGCGGTGGTGGTGCCGACGACGCTGCTGGCGCGGCAGCACTACCGCAACTTCGCCGAACGCTTCAAAGGCCTGCCGGTGAATGTCGGCCAGGCCTCGCGCTTCGTCTCGGCGCAGGACCTCAAGGCGGTGAAGGCCGGCATCAAGGACGGCACGATGGACATCGTCGTCGGCACCCATGCGCTGCTCGGCAAGGGCGTCGAGTTCAAGGATCTCGGCCTCGTCATCGTCGATGAGGAGCAGCATTTCGGCGTCAACCACAAGGAGCGGCTGAAGGAGTTCCGCGCCGAGGTCCACATGCTGACGCTGACCGCGACACCGATTCCGCGCACGCTCCAGCTCGCCATGACCGGGGTACGCGAACTCTCGATCATCGCGACGCCGCCGGTCGACCGCCTCGCGGTGCGCACCTTCGTGACGCCGTTCGACCCGCTGATCGTGCGCGAGGCGCTGCTGCGCGAGCGCTATCGCGGCGGGCGTTCCTTCTATGTCGTGCCGCGCATCGAGGACATCGTCGAGGTCAAGGACTTCCTCGACAAACAGGTGCCGGAGGCCAAGGTCGGCATCGCGCATGGCCAGATGGCGGCCGGCCAGCTCGAGGACGTGATGACGGCGTTTTACGAGGGTCAGTACGACGTGCTGCTCTCGACCACGATCGTCGAATCGGGGCTCGACATCCCGACCGCCAACACGCTGATCGTCCACCGCGCCGACATGTTCGGCCTGGCGCAGCTCTACCAGCTGCGCGGCCGTGTCGGCCGCTCCAAGGTGCGCGCCTATGCGCTGTTCACGGTGCCGGCGACCCGCAAGCTGACCGACCAGGCGCAGAAGCGGCTCAAGGTGTTGCAGTCCCTCGATACGCTCGGCGCCGGCTTCCAGCTCGCCAGCCACGATCTCGACATCCGCGGCGCCGGCAACCTGCTCGGCGACGAGCAGTCCGGCCATATCAAGGAGGTCGGCTACGAACTCTATCAGCAGATGCTGGAGGAGGCGGTGGCGGCGCTGAAATCCGGCGTCGAGTTCGAGAGCGAGGCGCAGTGGTCGCCGACGATCCAGATCGGCGCACCCGTGATGATCCCCGAGCACTACGTCACCGACCTGACGCTGCGGCTGACCCTCTACAAGCGGCTCTCGACGCTGGACGACGATGGCGACCTGCAGTCCTTCGGGGCGGAACTGGTCGATCGCTTCGGGCCGCTGCCGGAAGAGGTGCAGCAGCTGCTCGAGATCGTCGCGATCAAGGCTCTGTGCAAACGCGCCAATGTCGAGAAGGTCGAGGCCGGGCCGAAGGGCATCATCGTCGCCTTCCGCGACAACGAGTTCGCCAACCCGGAAGGGCTCGTCTCCTATGTCGCGAAGATCGGCACGCTGGCGAAGGTGCGCCCGGACATGCGCGTCGTCTTCATCGACGATTTCGAGACGGCCGAGGCCCGGCTGAAGGGTACGCGGCGCCTGCTCACCGATCTGGCGCGGATCGCGGAGCGCAAGAAGGCGGCGTGAGGCGCAGGCCGGCGTCTCAGCGCCGGCTCACCGTGATTTCGGCGGCGGTCGTCACGTCGATGTCGACGATGGCGATGTCGGCCCGGTCGACCGCCGGCAGGCTGCGCTGCCCGGCCGGGCGCTGCACGAAGACGAGGCTCGCCAGCGCCGGGTGGCTCGCCAGGCGCGAATGGGCGAGCGCCGGCTCCATCGCTCCCGGCAGCACGAGATGGACGTTGCGTCCCGCCGCGAGACAGGCCTGGAGGTCGCCGAGGCTGAACAGCCCGAGCGTCAGCAATTCGACGCCGGTCAGCATCGCCATGGCCGGGCCGCTCGCCAGCGCCGCGAGATCGCCGCCGACCAGCGTCGTGACGATCCGCGAGGAATCCATCGGCTTGAGCAGGCGCGAGATCTCGAGCGCGCGGGCGAGCACGTCGCGCTCGGTCACGGGAAGGGGGCCCGCCAGCGTCACGGCGTCGACGACCTGGAGCGGCGCGCGCTCGCCGAATTCGGGCAGCGGATGCAGGGTGGCGCTGTCCATCAGCCGGTCGAGCGGGGCGATGCCGTCGGGGATATCGGCGCCGAAGCCGCCGACGAAGCGCGTCCCGAAGGCGCGCACCGCGAGTTCGCGCAGCATCAGCAGCGGCCGCAGCGGGCCGACGCGGGCGACGCCGAGCGCCATGACGGCATCGGAGGCCTCGATCAGCCGCAGCAGTTCCAGCTCGTTGCCATGCATCGGCAGCAGCATGGGCGAGAGCCCCGCGCGCAGGCAGGCGAGTACGGAAACGATGGCTTCCGGCCCAAGCGGCGCCAGGATCGCGACGCGCGCACCGGGCTGGGCGCGGTTGACGGCGAGCAGCCGGGCGAGCCTGTCGGCGGCACCATGGAGCTGTCCGAAGCTCTGCGAGCCTGGGATCGCGTCGCTCCAGCCCTGGCGGCCGGGCGGATCGCGCAGCGCCGGCTCATAGCCGCGCCCGGCCGCCAGGGCCTGGAGCAGGGTGTCGAAATGCAGGCCGTCGAGGAGGGAAGCGGCTTCGTCCGGTCCGGCCCGCATCGGCGAAATCTCTCAGTTCGCGGGCGCGGGCGCCGCGCGGCGGGCCAGCACTTCGGTGGACAGGAAATAGCGCGGCTTGCGGGCCGGCAACACGATGTCGCGCCCATGGGCGATCCAGGTGTCCGGCAGGTAATGCAGCGGCACGACGTAGAAGCCCGAGAGCAGCAGCCGGTCGAGCGTGCGCGCGGCGGCGACGAAATCCTCGCGCTCGCGGGCGGCGAGCAGGGCCTGGAGCGTCGCGTCGATTGCCGGGGAGGCTACGCCCGCATAGTTCAGCGAGCCCTTGCGGCCGGCATTGGCCGAACCCCAGCGCCCGATCTGCTCGTTGCCGGGCGAGGCGGAAACCGGCCAGGTCCACTGGATCATGTCGAAATCGAAGGCGGACAACCGGCGCCAGTACTGCACGTCGTCGATCAGCCGGACGTCGACGCGGATACCGAGACGCCCCAGCGATTGCGCATAGTTCAGCGCCAACCGCTCCTGCGGGCGGTTGGTGACGGTGATCTCGAAGGCCAGCGCATCGCCGCCCTTCATGCTCCGCAGCACGCCGTCGACCAGACCGAAGCCGGCCTTGTTGAGCAGAGCGAGCGCGCGGCGCGCCTGCTCGCGGTCGCGGCCCGAGCCGTCGGTGGCCGAGGGCAGCCAGGTGCCAGCGAGAATGTCGGGCCTGACGGCACCGGGGAAGGCAGCGAGCAGGGCCTGCTCGCGCGGGCCCGCCGGCTGGCCGAGCGCCGAGAGTTCCGAATCCGAGAAGAAGCTGCCGGCGCGGCGATAGACGCCGTGGAAGAGGTTGCGGTTGACCCATTCGAAATCGAACATCATCGCGAGCGCCTCGCGCACGCGGATGTCGGCGAAGAGCGGGCGGCGGGTGTTGAAGACGAGGCCGGTCATGCCCTTGGGCGCCTCGAAGCGCAGCGTTTCCCGCACGATGCGCCCGTCGCGCACGGCGGGGACGTCGTAGCCGGTCATCCAGCGCGTCGGGTCGGGCTCGATGCGAAGGTCGTAGAGTCCGGCCTTGAAGGCCTCGAACAGGGCGTTCGCGTCGCGGTAGAAATCGTAGCGGATCTCGTCGGCGTTATAGAGGCCGCGGGTCAGCGGGTGGCCCTCGGCCCAGAAATCGCTGCGCCGCTTCAGGGTGATGGTGGCGCCCGGCACGAGGTCGGAGACGACATAGGGGCCCGAGCCGAGCGCCGGCCTGAAGCTCGTCTCGCCAAAGGTTTCGGCGTCCGTTGCGTGCTTGGCGAAGATCGGCATCGCGCCGATGACGAGCGGCAGCTCCCGGTTGCTGCCGTCTCCGAGTTCGAACTCCACCCGCTGCGGGGAGGGGGCCGTGGCGCTGGTGATGCGGCCGAGGCTCGAGCGATGGAACGGCTTTCCCTTCGTCTTCAGCATCTCGAAGGTGAAGAGAACGTCCTGCGCCGTGACCGGCGTGCCGTCGGAGAAACGGGCGCGTTCGTCGATCTCGAAGGCGAGGCGGGTGCGCGCCTCGTTCAGTTCGACCCGCGAGGCGAGCAGGCCATAGGCCGTGAAGGGCTCGTCGGCGGAGCGGAAGAGCAGGCTCTGCTGGACATAGCGCGGCACCGCGTCGGGCGCGACGCCGAGCACCACCAGCGGGTTGAGGCTGTCGAAGGTGCCCTGCTGGCCGAAGACGATGCGCCCGCCCCTCGGCGCCTCCGGATCGGCATAGGGCAGATGCGCGAAGCCGCGCGGCAGCGCCGGCTCGCCATGCATCGCGATCGCGTGGTCGACCGGCGGCCGCGATTCGGCGCGAACCGTCGTGGCCGAGGCGACGAGCAGGGCCAGCAGGGCGAGGAGGGCCATGGCGGCGGCCCTGAATGCCGTCTCGGCCGCGTGAAGCAAATGCATCGTCCAACCTGATTCTGGCCTGCAGGATAGCATGGCGGGGGGTGTCTCCGTCAGCTATTCGGGCTGGAATCCCGCAACGGAACTGGCTAAAGCCGGAGGGAGACGTCATGCTCACGCCGCATTCGCCCCTGATGCACCGCTTGCGATGGCCGGCAGGGATATGCGATGGGGCTGCCGGTGGTGACGTGCGCGGCTTGCGAAGTCGTGATCCCGAATTCGCTGATAAGGAAAACTACATGTCCGCTTCGTTTCGCCTGTCCACCCGTGCCCTGAGCATCGCTCTCAGCACGGCGATCGGCCTCGCTCCGATGGCATCCTTCGCGCAGCAGGCGCAGCCGCGCCAGGCCCCGCGTCCGGCTCAGCCGGCGCAGCCCGCCCAGCCGCCCGCGGGACAGGCCGCCACCGGCCCCACCGTGGTGCAGGTCAAGCCCGAGCCCTCCCAGACGACCTGGACCAAGGTCTGCGGCAAGGACGAGACCGCCAACAAGGAAATCTGCTACACCACGCGCGATTTCGTCTCGGACCAGGGGCAGCCGGTTCTGGCCGTCGCGGTCTATGACGTGAAGGGCGATCCCAACAAGATCGTCCGCTTCCTGATGCCGCTCGGCCTGCTGCTGCAGCCCGGCATCCGCTTCGGTGTCGACACCGCCCAGCCGACCGCCGGCCGCTACGCGATCTGCTTCCCCAATGGCTGCTTCGCCGAGGCGCAGGTGAAGGACGACTTCATCAACGCGATGAAGAAGGGCAACACGCTCAGCGTCAGCGTCCAGAACCAGGGGGCCCGCGAGGTGTCCTTCGCGATCCCGCTGACCGATTTCGCCAAGGGCTTCGACGGCGCGGCCATCGATCCCAAGGTGCTCGAAGAGCAGCAGAAGCAGCTTCAGGACGAACTGGCCAAGCGCCAGGAGGAGCTGCGCCAGCGGCTCGGCGGCGGTGGGGCCAATGCGGCTCCGGGTGCCGCTCCCGGTGCCGCTCCCGCTCCGGGCGCCGCCCCGGCGACCCCGCCGAAGCCCTGAGCGATCGCCCGATCCCAGAATGCGAACAGGCCGCCCGGAAGGGCGGCCTGTTTCGTTTCCGGTCCGGTTGAAACGCGATGCGAGGGTCAGTTCAGCCCGGCACGGTCGATCTGGTAGCGGCCCTTGCGGTCGCGGCGGAAGAACTCCTTCGCCTGCGGGTGGCGCACGGGGCGGCCGGTCTCGTCGATGACGAGGTTCTGCTCCGAGACATAGGCGACGTATTCCGTCTCGTCGTTCTCGGCGAAGAGATGGTAGAAGGGCTGGTCCTTGGACGGGCGCAGATGCTCGGGGATCGCCAGCCACCACTCCTCGGTGTTGGAGAAGACCGGGTCGACGTCGAAGATCACGCCCCGGAACGGGTAGACCCGGTGCTTGACGACCTGGCCGATCCTGAACTTGGCGGAACGTGCTTCCATCTGTGAGCGATCCATCGGTAGGGACGAGCAAGGGTGAACCCTTGCGCTTGCGTGAGAATTGCGTCGCAAATAGGTCAAAATCAACCGGTTTTCGCGCTGCGCCCCATCACATCCCGTAATGCGCGGCGAGCTGCGGATCGCGCGCGGCGACCTGACGGGCGAGATCGACGATGACCTTGGCCTGTTTCCAGGTGGCGTCGTCCTGCATCTTGCCGTCGATCATCACCGCGCCCGAGCCGTCGGGCATGGCCTCGAGGATGCGCTTCGCGAAGGCGACCTCGGCCGGGTCGGGGCTGAAGACGCGCTTGGCGATGGCGATCTGCGAGGGGTGCAGCGTCCAGGCGCCGGCGCAGCCGAGCAGGAAGGCGTTGCGGAACTGGGCCTCGCAGGCGGCCTCGTCGGCGAAATCCCCGAAGGGGCCGTAGAAGGGCTTGATGCCCGCCGCCGCGCAGGCATCGACCATCTTCGCCAGCGTGTAATGCCAGAGATCCTGCTGGGCGACGGCGCGCGGCCCGCCATCGGGGGAGGGGTCCGCGATCACCTTGTATTCGGGATGCCCGCCACCGACGCGGGTCGTCTTCATCGCCCGCGAGGCGGCGAGATCGGCGGGGCCGAGGCTCATGCCGTGCATGCGCGGCGAGGCGGTGGCGATGGTCTCGACGTTCTTGACGCCCTCTGCCGTCTCCAGGATGGCGTGGATCAGGATCGGCTTGGGAAGCTGATGCTTCGCCTCGAACTGGGCGAGCAGCTGGTCGATATAATGGATGTCCCAGGGGCCCTCGACCTTGGGCACCATCACGACGTCGAGCTTGCCGCCGATCGCCGCCATGATCGCGGTGATGTCGTCGAGAAACCAGGGCGAGTTCAGCGCGTTGACCCGCGTCCACAGCCCGGTCTGGCCGAAATCCACCGCCTGGCCCATGGCGATGAAGCCGTCGCGCGCCGCCTGCTTGGCCTCGACGGGGATGGCGTCCTCGAGATTGCCGAGCACGATGTCGACCTGGCCCGCGAGGTCGCCGACCTTGGCGCGGACCTTCTCCAGATGCGGCGGCACGAAATGGATCATTCGCTCGAGCCGCAGCGGCAGCTCCCGAAACGGCTCGGGCGCGCCGATCGCGAGAGGCCGGAAGAACTGGCGCGGCGTCTTGGTGGTCATCGGGCGCTCCCTGCTGCGGTGCAGCGAATGTGGCCGAGCGGGCAGGGCGCGTCCATCGTCCTTTGGGCGGGAGAAACGGGATGGGAGACAGAATGCCTAGGACGATAATCCGTCCATTTATTCCTAGGCTTCCGATTATATTTATATACTTGACAAAGCATTCCATGAGGCTATCTTCCTAATCGCAGGAGACAGCCATGGCCGCCGCACTCGACAGCCCGATTTTCACCGACGCCGACAAGGCCCGCGAGCATCTTGAAGCTCAGCGTTGGCCGAACGGCGTTGTCTGCGCTCAGTGCGGCAATGCGGACCCTGAGAAGATCCACAGCCTCAAAGGCAAGGCCCATCGCCCTGGCGTCTATCAGTGCGCCGAATGCCGTGGTCAGTTCACCGTGACGGTTGGAACCGTCTTCGAGCGCTCCAAGATCCCGCTCAACAAGTGGCTGCTGGCCGTCCACTTGATGACCTCCAGCAAGAAGGGCATCAGCACCCATCAGATCCACCGCATGTTGAACGTGACCTACAAGACGGCGTGGTTCATGTGCCATCGCATCCGCGAAGCCATGCGCGACGACAACCCGCCCCCGATGGGTGGTGACGGCCATATCGTTGAGGCCGACGAAACCTACTTCGGGGACAAGGAAGTCGTTGCCCAGCGCACCAAGCGCGGCAAGACCCGCATCGGCGGCAAGCGTGCAGTCGTCGCGCTGGTCGAGCGCGGCGGCTCGGTTCGTTCCTTCCATGTCAAAAGCGCCGATGCGACCACGATCCGCGAGATCGTCGTCACCAACGTTCACCGCACCTCGGTTCTGCACACCGACGAAAGCAAGCTCTACACGAAGACCGGCGCGGAGTTCGACGGTCACGAAACCGTCAGGCACACCGCTGGCGAGTATGTGCGCGGCATCGTCCACACCAACACGATCGAAGGCTTCTTCTCTGTCTTCAAGCGCGGCATGAAGGGCATCTATCAGCACTGCGCTGAGAAGCACCTGTTCCGCTACCTCGCGGAGTTCGACTTCCGCTACAACAACCGCACGAAACTCGGCGTCTCGGACGTCATGCGCCGCGACAATGCCTTGAAGGGCATCGAGGGCAAGCGCCTCACCTATCGGCGGGTTGGTAGCGCCGCTCTCGCTTAGACAAAAGGCGAAGCGATTGCTGCGTAAATGCTCAACCAAATTAAGGAAGTAGTTTGTTCTGCAGTGGGTTCAGTCCAATGGCTGGATTGGTCTTGCTATCTATCCACTGCCAAACCCAAGGCGCGGCCCAGCCTGAGTAATCACGGGGGTCAACTGCGATTACCAAAACGCTGTCCTCGGGATGTTTTAACACGCTACGCGCCAATTTTGTTATATCTGACGCGCTAAAATTGGTCCAGATAAGCCAGTTGTAGCCGGTGAACCTGATCCAATCACCAGCCTGCGTAAGAGCTGTGTCCATTGCCGTATTATTCAATGGTGTTTTTACCCACCGAACATTTACATTATACATTTTAGGCATGGTCGCGCCCCGTTTTCAGGGGTGGCAATACGTTTGGCTGATTGTCTATTACAATTTTGGGGTCACTGGCGGCCATATCCATCTGGCGCCATTTAATAAGATCAGCGCCTTCCAATGCGGCCAAATGAGGAAATTGGATCGCGTAAAGAGCGACACCCCCACAGAAAGCTATGAACACCGCGATGGCCGCAAATCCAAGGGTCAGAAGTGCTCCTTCTTTCCCCTGCAAGCCGTAAGCAATTACGCCGAGAACCCCAAAAAGGGCCACTACGGCTGTGGTGAGCTTGCCCACGACACCAGTGCCGAGCTTAATCCGGTCGAAAGAGCCGGATAGAATTGCCGATGGGTCCAATTTTGCCAATGCGCCCCCCGAAGAAGGAGCGTACTTGTACAAAACGATTCCACAAGTGCCATGCTACGCCTCGTGGGTTATTTCTTCGGCGCCAGTCGCTCAGGCTTCGCCGGAGCCTCCTTGACGACCTTGGACTTGCCGTCATGCGGCTTCGGCGGCGTTGCCAGCATCCGCTTGAGCACCTCGTCTCGGCGCTTCTCGTCGGTTTTGGGATCATCCATGGCCTATTACTTTCCCAAAAAGCCCGTGAAGCTGGACTACATCTACTTTCATGTTGGCCGGTTCGTGGTGAGGTGGGCCGACGCGGAGGACGCAATCGACTCTTGTTTACGTCTGTTTGCAGCCGCCCTCAATGATCCGCTCTATCAGATCCCGCGCTCAACCAAGCGGAGGATCGAGGCCTTCAAAGCAGGGCTCGCAAAATGCCGCCTCTCTCCAGAACAGCATTCACGCGGCAAGGCGCTGCTGGCCCGGTTTGAAGCGATTGTAGAACACCGCCATTGGGCGGTTCACGCCGTCCTGTGGAATGAATCCTGGGAAGCGAAAACGACCTTCGTAAGCTACCTGCGTGTCAGCCTGTCAGATGGCGGCTTAGAACAGCGGGACTATGACCTTGCTGAAATCGAAGAGCTCGCCGACGAGTGTGGACGCCTTCACGTCGAATTGTGGGACTGGCTAACCAGCGACCTCGGCGCTTCGACCCCGAAGAAAGCTGAGAAGGCGGCGCGCAAAATCGGCGTGAAGCTCCCCCGAAAGCTCCCAGTCCGCAAGCATCTGTGAAATCTCACGCACGAGGGCATCCTCTTGAGTGAGTTTACTTTTTTCAGTGCCGGCCTGTCGGTTCTCAACCTGATTCGTCATGTCTGCTTTGTCAAGTATATAAACGTCCTTCCGATCCTGTCTGCATCTCGCGCCGCCCGCCCCGGCGCCGTTGCCGCTTGCGTGCGGGCCGGCACCGGCTAAACAGCGCCGGGCAGGTCGATCCCTCTCGCGGTCGGCGCCTCCGCTGGGACTGTCGACCGCATGGCCGATCTCGCCACCATCGCCAATCTCGTCGCGCCCTTCTTCGGGCTGATCCTGCTCGGCTTCGTCATCGGCCGGTGGAAGCGCCTGCCGGAGGCGGGGCTGGTCTGGCTGCAGTTCTTCTTGATCTATGTCGCGCTGCCGCCGCTGTTCTACCGGCTGATCGCCGACAAGCCGGTGACCGAACTCGCCAATGGCCGCTTCATCCTGGCGACGACGCTCTCGACCCTCCTCGTCTTCATGCTGTCGCTGGCGGTCGGTCTGCGGGCGACGCGGGGCGACCTGCCGCAGGCGGTGATGCAGGGCGTCGCCGGCTCCTATTCCAATATCGGCTATATGGGCCCGCCCTTGCTGCTGGCGGCGCTGGGCCCGGCTGCGAGCGCGCCGCTGGTGCTGATCTTCGTCTTCGACAGCCTGCTGCTGTTCTCGATCATCCCCTTCCTGATGGCGCTGGCCGGCGTCGAGAAGAGGAGCCCGCTCGAAACCGCCCGGCGCGTCGCCTGGCAGGTGGCAAGCCATCCCTTCAACGTCGCGACGCTGCTCGGCATCCTCGCCAGCGCGACCCATTTCGAATTGCCCTCGGTGCTCGACAAGATGACGCTGTGGCTGGCGCAGGCGGCGGCGCCCTGCGCGCTTTTCCTGCTCGGCGTCACCGTGGCGCTGCGGCCGATGAAGACGCTGCCGCCCGAGGTGCCGGTGCTGGTCGTGATCAAGCTCGTGCTGCACCCGCTGCTGATCTGGGTGCTGCTCTCGGCGATCGGCAATTTCCCGGACATCTGGATCTTCACCGGCGTGATCATGGCGGCGCTGCCGCCGGCTTTGAACATCTTCATGATCTCGACGCAGTACCGCGTCGGCATCGACCGCGCCTCGGCCTGCATCCTGATCGGCACCGTCGTCTCGATGGTGTCGCTGACGGGCTTCCTGTGGCTGGTGAAGACGGGCAGGATGGCGGCCGACCTCTTCCCCTGATCGCCTTGGGGAGACGGCTCGGCGATCAACAGCCCTCATCCTGAGGAGCAAGCCGACAGGCTTGCGTCTCGAAGGATGCTCCAGATGGTTCGAGAGCCTCCTCGACCATCCTTCGAGACGCCATTCCCTTCGGAATGGCTCCTCAGGATGAGGGCTTGGCACAGCGAGACGTTTCTACCGAGCCTCGAGATTGAGCAGGACGCCGATGCTGCCGCTGGACGACCTGACGGTCCTCGATTTCTCCACCCTGCTGCCGGGGCCGATGGCGAGCCTGTTCCTGGCCGAGGCGGGGGCGCGGGTCATCCGCATCGAGCGGCCGGGCGGGGAGGAGATGCGCCGCTTCCCGCCGCGCTTCGGCGAGACCTCGGCGCCTTACGCCGTGCTCAACCGCGGTAAGGCGTGCGTCGAGATCGACCTGAAAGCGCCGGACGCCCTGGCGCGGTTGACGCCGCTGATCGCGCAGGCGGACATCCTGATCGAGCAGTTCCGGCCCGGCGTGATGGAGCGGCTCGGCTTCGGCCCTGCGGCGCTGTCGGCGATCAACCCGCGGCTGATCTATTGCTCGATCAGCGGCTTTGGCCAGTCCGGACCGCGCGCGCAGGAGGCCGGGCACGACATCAACTACCAGGCAATCGGCGGGCTGCTCGGCCAGTCGTTGCGCGCCGGCGACCCGCCGCCACTGCCGCCGCCGCTGGTCGCCGACATCGCCGGCGGCACGATGCCGGCCGTGCTCAACATCCTGCTGGCGCTGCGCCAGCGCGAGCGAAATGGACAGGGCTGCCATCTCGACATCGCCATGGCGGACGCCATGCCGGCCTTCGCCTGGTATGGGCTGGCGCAGGGCCAGGCGAATGGCCGCTATCCCGAGGGCGGGGAGGGGCTGCTGACGGGGGGAAGCCCGCGCTACGGCCTCTATCCGACGCAGGATGGCTGGTTCCTGGCGGTGGGCGCGCTGGAGCCGAAGTTCTGGGACGTCTTCTGCGAGGCGATCGGGCTCGCGGCTGCGTTGCGCGATGATGGCCCCGATCCCGAGGCCACGCGTGCCGCCATCGCGGCGATCATCGCCGACCGTCCGGCCGCGCACTGGCGCGAGACGCTGGAGCCGCGCGACTGCTGCTGCACGGTGGTGCGGACGCTCGAGGAAGCGGTGGCCGATCCGCATGCGACGGCGCGCGGGCTGTGCGACACGCAGGCCCAGGAGCCGGGCGGGCGCCGGCTGGTCTCGACGCCGCTGCCGTTGGCGCCGGTGTTCCGCGAGCAGGCAGAGGGCCTGCGGGAGGTCGCGGCCAGCGGCGCGGATACGGAGCGGCTGCTGGGATAAGAGCGGGGAACCACAGCCGTCATTCCGGGGAGGGCCGCAGGCCCGAGCCCGGAACCCATGAACACGCGGGCGAAGCAGTCGGCACGGGACCCGCGCGCCTCCGGGGCTATCCCTGTGTTCATGGGTTCCGGGCCCGTCGCTTGCGCGACGTCCCGGAATGACGCCGTGGCTCAGGCCATCCCGCCGGCGAGCCCCTGCCGCATCACGAGCCGCCGCAGGGGGCCGATGCGGGACAGCGCCAGAAGGCCGGCGCCGCGCAGCAGATCGGCCGGCATCAGATCGGTCAGGAGCGTGCGGTTGAGCGTGTCGACCGCCCCGGTGCGCAGGCGCACATCGGTCTGCCGCGCCCGGTCATAGGCCGCAACCGCTGCCGGCGCGCCGGGATCGGGGGTCTCGTCGACCGCGTCGCGCAGCGCCATCACGTCGCGCAGGCCGAGATTGAGGCCCTGCGCGCCGATCGGCGGGAAGACATGGGCGGCTTCGCCGACGAGCACCATGCGGCCGGCGCCGAAACGCTCGACCGCGAGCCCGCCCATCGGCACACGGCCGCGCGGCCCGTCGAGCCGCATCGCGCCCAGCAGGGAATGCGCCTGCCGCTCGACACGGCGGGCGAAGGCGGCGTCGTCGAGTGCCGCGACCTCGTCGGCCTCGGCGGGATCGAGCAGCCAGACCAGCGAAGAGCGGCGGCCGGGCAGGGGGACGAGGGTGAAGGGGCCCTTGCGGGTGTGGAACTCCGTCGAGACGTCGCGATGGTCGCGGGCATGGGCGACAATCGCGGTGAGCGCGCTCTGCGGATAATCCCAGTCGCGAGCGGCGATACCGGCCGCCTCGCGCACCCGCGAGCGGCGCCCATCGGCGCCGACGACGAGCCTGGCCCGTAGCGAAAACCCTTCGCCCTGCAGCAGGACGCCGTCCTTGTCGGGCGTAATCCCGGAGACGAGGCCCGGCTCGTGGCGGATTCCGGCGGTGGTGGCGAGCCGGGTGGCCAGCGCCGCGACCAGCTCGGCATTCTCGACATTCCAGCCGAAGGCGGGCAGCCCGACCTCGGAGGCGCGGAACTCGACCGGGGGCTGGCGGAACAGGCTGCCGGTGTCGTCGACGAGGCGCATGACCGCCAGCGGCGTGGCCTTGTCGGCCAGTGCGTCATGCAGGCCGAGATCGCCGAGCAGCCGCCAGGAGCCGTCGAGCAGGGCGACGGTGCGGCCGTCGCGATGGGTCGGGATGGGGCCGAGCAGGGCGATGCGGCGCCCGCCCTCGGCCAGCGCGAGCGCGGCCGCGAGCCCGACGGCGCCGGCCCCGACGATGGCGATGTCGACCTGGTCCCTGCGCGGTGTCGTCATGGCGTTCTGGTTACGCCAGCTGGGTGGGATTGGCCACGGGGCGGGGCGTCGCAGGATCGCAGGGACGTGATGCGCCGGCCGCACCCCGGCCCCGTTGCGCAGCCGCGCCAAGGCCTTATGGTCCTGTGCGAAAGTTCAGGGAGATGACGACATGGTCAAGGCGATCCGCATCCACAAGACCGGCGGGCCGGAGGTGCTGCAGCTCGAGGACATCACGCTGCCGGCGCCGGGGCCGGGCGAACTGCGGGTGCGCAACCGGGCGATCGGCCTCAACTTCATCGACACCTATTTCCGCACCGGGCTCTATCCCGCGCCGCATCTGCCTTTCGTGCCGGGCAACGAGGCCGCCGGCGAGGTCCTGGAGGTCGGACCCAACGTCACCGAATTCAAACCGGGCGACCGGGTGGCTTATGTCGCGACGCTCGGCTCCTATGCCGAGGAGCGCATCGTCGCGGTGAACTCCACCGTCGCGCTGCCGGAGGCTGTCTCCTTCGAGGCCGCCGCCAGCATGATGCTGAAGGGCATGACGGCGGAGTATCTGCTGCACCGGACCTATAAGGTGAAACCGGGCGATACGATCCTCGTCCATGCCGCGGCTGGCGGCACCGGGCTCATCCTCTGCCAATGGGGCAAGGCG
>NZ_JAUXYO010000234.1 GCF_030694325.1 Allobosea sp.
GCACGATGCCTCGCGACAGCCCCCTTGGTCGGGTGCAGCGCGGGAAGAATAGGGTCGGGCAGGGCTGCGGGGATAAGGGGCGGCGGTTATGCCCGTGTCGGCTTCGGGTCGATGTAGGACGTTCTCCTCAGGCTTTCTTTAGTTTGGTCACAGGGCTGGGAACGCAGCCGAATGCCCAAGCCAGCAGCACGCTACCGATCGCCGCCGCCGCACCGATGCTGCAGAGAAAAATTGCGTCCGCTATCGCACTGATGAGGGTAGCCCTATAGCTTGGCTTGAAAGCGCCCCAGATTGCCAGCGGGATCATTGCACCGAAGCCTACAAGCGGCGACAGGAGGACCAGATGTGGCTTGACCGGGACACGGCGGGCTATAATTGAAAGCGGAATAGCAGCAATTGAGGCTGGGACAAATCCAGCCATGTATCCCCAGGCGATCATCGCTAAAGTGAAGTCCCAAGAAAACGTCCAGGCAATCTGGCCGCTCCTCGCGATGAAAATATAAAGAGCCGTAGACGTAAAAAAATAAATAGTTCCGAATAAAGGCCCTAAAAAAACAACGATAATCGGCAACAAAATGGAATTCTTCTGGCGACGGTATTCCGCTTCCGTCCTCGGATCGATGTGCAAGGTGGGCTCAATCATCAACATTTGCCCTTGGCATCAGCGAGTTTTCGGTGGTCCAGCACAGCGGAAAGTTTATCCGAAGACGCAATGCTGTCCATGGCGCAAAAAGTTAAGTTGATGTCCGAAATGGGTCGGAAACTGACGTCGCGCGCCTCATCGCCGAGGTTACTTGGCCGCCGCGGCAATGCTCCATTCGCCGACCGTAACGTCGGCCTCCACCACAGCTTCGTTCAGGGTCCAGCGTGGGATGCTCCGCATTCGGTCCAGTTCGGCGAAAACGCGAGCAAAGCCTCCATCCGGCGAAATCTCGCGGAGAGCCGCGTCCAGTTCCTGTCCGAACCCTTGGAAGCCTTCGGCATCGACTTCGCTCAAGGGAATCTGGTTCCACTTCGCGACGAGAGAAGGAGCTTGGAACAGAATGGCGGCCGTCTCCATCGTTCTGAATGTTCCGAGTTTCCCCATAGCAACGAGCTTTGAAGCGGCCGGTCCGATGTAACGTCGCATTATCTCTCGGTAGTCACGGAGATAGGATGGATCGACGTCGAGATACTCGACCGATGGTTTTCGACCCGCGCGATCTGAGGACCCGGACCAATCTCGTGGAAAGACAAAAGAGGCAGGTGTCGTCAGAAGAATTTCGGCTCTCAGCAAATCCACGCCGGTTGGCTGCGGGGCATTGACGAGCTGATCCACGGCCTCGCTCGGAACGATATCTCGAAAATAAACGAACTCGACATGGCTCCAGATGGGCGCATCAGATTGGCTCTTGAAGATCGAGTGATGGCGGTAAAGGGCGCGACCAAGGCAGGTTTTGCCAAAGCCAGCCCATTCACTCGCCGCCTGTTCAAGCGCCTCACGGGCTTGTGTCGATCTCGTGTTCAATGATCGCGCCAGCACGACGAGGCGGTCGCTCTGCTCGATGGAGACGATCTGCTGCTCGTCCAAAGCGACCATGCCTTCGTTCAGCTTTCCCGTCACGCTCATGGCCAGACCGTGCGCCGCACTTGGGATCCCTGAAATGGTCGCAAGCTGGCTGCGTCATCGCATTCAAGGACCACGGGATCAGGCCTTTCGCCTCCACCTCACAACCGTATCACGCCGGCACCGTCTCCGTCGCCGCGATCTCCAGCACGCTCAGGCCCGCCGCTGCCGCCATGCCGATCAGGGCGTCGAGGGGCTGAAGACGCTGATCTTGCCGCGCAGGAGATCGTTGCGGCGAGGCTGGATCAGGCCGCGGCGGTCCGCGGCTTCCGTTTAGGACAGGTTCCGTGAGGCCACGACGGCTTCGACCGCATCCATGAGGTCGGAGCGCATGGCGAGAGGGCGCGCCTCGGCCGGTGTGTCGCGGAGCGCCTCAAAAACATCGTCGAACCTCTCGCCGGTCATCGTCCGATCTCTCCCGGGTGGACGAGACGCCGCATCATGGCGTCATTCCGGGGCGGGCCGAAGGCCCGAGCCCGGAATCCATGACCACGACACTCGCTGGGACGAATGCGGACATCGTACGGCTCATCGTCAAGCGCGGCGGTCATGGATTCCGGGCTCTTCGCTGTGCGAAGCCCCGGAATGACTGCGGTGGACTGGCGCGGTCGCAAGGACGCCCCCCTCACTCCACGCTCACCGCCCGCGTCGCCAGCACGCGCAGGCCGCTGACGGGGGCGTCCATCACGTAGCGCAGTTCGTAGGCGCCGGGCTGGTCGGGGCCGTCCAGCGTGGCCTCGACGTTTTCCTGCGGGAAGAAGGATGGGCCCTCCGCGTCGGGGGCGGCGCGGGCGGGGACCAGCACGACGCGGTCGCGCTCGCCATTGGGGCCGATGCCGCG
>NZ_JAUXYO010000047.1 GCF_030694325.1 Allobosea sp.
GGCGCCGCCATGCTGGCGTCGGTCGCGCTTCCCGCAGCCGCCCAGACCGTCCTGCGGTCCACCGACATCCACCCGACCGACTATCCGACGGTCGAGGCTGTCCGCCACATCAGCAAGCTGCTGGAGGAGCGCACCAAGGGCCGCATCAAGATCAACGTCTTCCACTCGGCCCAGCTCGGCAACGAGAAGGACACGATCGAGCAGACCCGCTTCGGCGTGATCGACCTGAACCGCATCAACATGGCGCCGTTCAACAACCTGATCCCGGCGACCAACGTGCCGTCCCTGCCCTTCATCTTCCGCTCGGTCGCGCATATGCGCACCGTGATGGACGGCCCGATCGGTGATTCGATCCTCAAGGAGTTCGAGAAGCACGATCTCGTTGGCCTCGCCTTCTACGATTCCGGCTCGCGCTCCTTCTACAACTCCAAGCGTCCGATCAACACGCCTGCCGACATGAAGGGCATGAAGATCCGCGTCCAGCAGTCGGACATGTTCGTCGCGCTGGTCTCGGCGCTCGGCGCCAATGCGACGCCGATGGCCTTTGGCGAGGTCTACTCTGCCCTGCAGACCGGCGTCATCGATGGTGCCGAGAACAACTGGCCGTCCTTCGAGTCGACCAAGCATTTCGAGGTCTCGAAGTTCTACTCGCTGACCGAGCACTCGCTCTCGCCGGAGGTGCTGGTCATGTCCAAGCGCAGCTTCGACAAGCTCTCCAAGGAAGACCAGGAGATCATGAAGGTCGCCGCCAAGGAGTCCGTCGCCAAGATGCGCGAACTCTGGGACGCCCGCGAAAAAGCCTCGGAAGCCAAGGTCAAGGCCGGCGGCGCCGTGATCAACACCGTCGAGAAACAGCCCTTCATCGACGCGATGAAGCCCGTCTACGACAAGTTCGTTACCGACGCGGCCCTCAAGGACCTCGTCGCGAAGATCCAGGCGGTCAAGTAGCCCCGCCCCCGTCGTTCCCCGGGCGGCGGCCTCCCGCCGCCCGTTTCCGTTTCCCGCCCCTGTCAGGACCTGTCCATGAGCGGCTTTGCCCGGATGCTCACACGCATCAATTCACGACTCAGCCTGGTCGCCCTGCTCGCGGCGGGCCTGGGCCTGATCGCCATGACCGCGATCGTCGCCTGGACCGTGTTCGGCCGCTACGTCCTCAACGCGACACCGACCTGGGGCGAGCCGGCCTCTCTGTTCCTGATGCTCTGGTTCATCCTGCTGGGCGGTTCGGTCGGTGTCCGCGAGCTCGACCATATGGGCTTCGATGTCGGTCTCCATTACCTGCGCGGCACGCCGAAAAGCGTGCTCATCGTCGCCAACGAGGTGCTGGTGACGCTCTTCGCCTTTGCCATGGTCTGGTACGGCACCGAGCTCGCCGCCAAGGTCTGGAGCGATCGCCTGCCGATGATCGGCATCTCCAAGGGCTGGGACTACGTCCCGATCATCGCCGGCGGCGCGCTGATCGCGCTGTTCTCGATCGAGAAGCTGCTGCTCTTCTTCACAGGCGAGAAGCTTGCGCCAATGCCGCTGAACGCCAACGGTCTTGGCGGGGAGGCCTGAGCGATGGCGATCACGATCCTCTTCACCTCTTTCGCCGCGCTCCTTCTGATGGGCGTGCCCGTGGCCTTCTGCCTCGGGCTCTCCTCGATGGCGACGGTGCTCTATATCGGCATTCCGCCCGTCGTGATCTTCCAGCAGATGTCGACCGGCATGAACGCCTTCGCCATGCTGGCGATCCCTTTCTTCATCTATTCCGGCGACCTGATGATCCGCGGAGGCATCGCCGACCGCCTGATACAGTTCGCCTCCTCGTTGGTTGGCCATCTGCGCGGCGGGTTGGGCCAGGTCAACGTCATCACCTGCACGCTATTCGGCGGCATCTCCGGCTCAGCCGTGGCGGACGCCTCGGCGGTGGGCGGAATCATGATCCCGCAGATGGTCAAGCGCGGCTATGCACCCGACTACGCCGTCAACGTCACGGCCAATTCCGCGATCATCGCGCTGCTGATCCCGCCCTCGCACAACATGATCATCTATTCGCTGGCGGCCGGCGGCACGATCTCGATCGCCGACCTGTTCACGGCGGGGGTCCTTCCCGGACTGATGCTTTGCCTCGCCTTGATGGTGGCTGCCTGGGCCGTCGCGGTGAACCGCGGCTATCCTGCCGACATCTTCCCGGGCTTCCTGACGGTCGCGCGCCTCTTTGTGGCGGCGACTCCGGGCCTGTTGCTGATCGGCATCATCTTCGGCGGCGTCCGTTCCGGCATCTTCACTGCGACAGAATCATCCTGCATCGCGGTGATCTACGCGCTGCTGATCACGATCTTCGTCTATCGCGGCCTGGACCTGAAGGGCTTCACGCACGCCACGCTCGGCGCGGTCCGCACCACCGCCATGGTGCTGCTGATCATCGGCGCGGCGAGCTCCTTCGGCTGGCTGATGGCCTTCCTCGAGGTGCCGAAGGCAACGATCGCACTGATGCAGGCGATCTCGGACAACCCGCTGGTGATCCTGCTGATGATCAACGTCATCCTGCTGGTGCTCGGCACCTTCATGGACATGGCGCCGATGATCATCATCTGCACGCCGATCTTTCTGCCCGTGGTCAAGGCGATCGGCGTCGATCCCGTGCATTTCGGCGTGATCCTGATCCTCAACGCCGGCATCGGGCTGAACACGCCGCCCGTCGGCTCGGTCCAGTTCGTCGCCTGCGCCATCGGCAAGGTGTCGATCAGCGAATCCATGAAGACGATCTGGCCCTTCTACGGCGCCAGCGTTGCCGTGCTGCTGCTGATCACCTATGTCCCGGCCTTCTCCCTCTGGCTGCCGGGCATGTTCCGTTGACACGACTGACGACGAAAACCCTTGCCTCCCTGCCCGCTACGGTCCGCCGCCCCGCCTATGACGGCGCGCGGCTGACGCCGGGCATCGTGCATCTCGGCCTGGGCGCTTTCGCCCGCGCGCATCTCTGCGAATACACCGAGGACGCGCTGGAGCTGGAGTTCGGCGCCTGGGGCGTCACCGGCGCGAGCCTGCAGCGGCCCGACCAGCGCGACCGGCTGAAGCCCCAGGACGGGCTCTACACCCTGCTCAAGCGCGCCCCGGCCGGACCGGAACTGCGCCTCATCGGCTGCCTCGGTGAGGTGCTGGTCGCGCCGGAGAACCCGGCCGCACTGATCGCGCGCATGGCCTCCCCCGATACGCGGATCGTCTCGCTGACGGTCACCGAGAAGGGCTATTGCCACGACCCAGCCACCGGCCGGCTGAAAGCCGACCATCCCGACATCGTCCACGACCTCGCCAACCCGCTCAGACCCCGCTCGGCGGTGGGCCTGATCGTCGCGGCCCTGAAGGCCCGCCGCACCGCAGGCCTGGGCCCCTTCACGGCGCTGAGCTGCGACAACCTCCCCCACAATGGCGGCGTGCTGCGCGGGCTGGTGCGCGATTTCGCCGCCCTGAGCGACGACGGCCTGAGCCAGTGGATCGAGGCCAACGGCGCCTTCCCCGCCACGATGGTCGACCGCATCGTGCCTGCCACGACCGAGGCCGACATCGCCGAGGTCGCGGGCCTGATCGGACTGGAGGACGCTGCGCCCGTGATCGGCGAGCCCTTCCGGCAATGGGCGATCCAGGACGTCTTCGCCGCCGGCCGCCCGGCCTGGGAGAAGGTCGGCGCGCAGATGGTCTCGGAGGTCGCACCCTTCGAGTTCATGAAGCTGCGCATGCTCAACGGCGCACATTCGAGCCTTGCCTATCTCGGCTATCTCGCCGGCCACGAGACGGTCTCGGAGGCCAGCGGCGACCCGGTCTTCGCCCGCTTCCTGGAAGGGCTCTGGGCCGAGATCATCCCGACGGTTCCCGCGCCTCAGGGCGTCGTCCTCGGAGACTATGCGCAGGCGCTTCTCGCCCGCTTCCGCAATCCCGCCATTCGCCACCGCACCTGGCAGATCGCCATGGACGGCTCGCAGAAGCTGCCGCAGCGCCTGCTCGGCACCATCCGCGACCGGCTCAGGCAGGACGCCCCGATCGACCATCTCGCGCTCGGCGTCGCGGCCTGGATGGCTTACGTCTCCGGCACCGACGAAAAGGGCGCGACGATCGATGTCCGCGACCCGCTTGCCTCGACCTTCGCGGAGAAGGCCCATGCCGCCGGCCGCGATGCGGCCGCACTGAGCCGCTCGCTGCTTGGTATCGAGGCGATCTTCGGCGCCGATCTGCCGCGCGAGACCCGGTTCACCCAGGCCGTCGAGCGGCATCTTGCGGCGCTGTTCGACAAGGGCGCCCGGGCGACGGTAGCGGCGCTGGCTGAGTAAGAATAGCACTCGAACCACACCGTCATCCCGGCCGCAGCGAAGCGGAGCGCCGGGATCCATCATAGGGCACCATGTCGCCCTATGATGGATCCCGGAGCGGCGCCGCTGCGCGGCTTGTCCGGGATGACGTCGAGGATGGTGTCAGGACAGCAGACCACGCCCCCTTGATCCCACCCGCCCCCTCGCGCCAGATGTCCGCATGATCCGCGCCGTCCTCCTCACACTGGCCCTGCTGACGCTCGCCCCGCAGGCCGCGCCGGCCCAGTCGCGCGTCACCGTGCCGAATTTCTGGGATCCGCGCATCCGGCTCGATCGGCCCGAGCCCGGTCCGCCCCGCGTCATCCGCTTCCTGACCGACGACGAATACCCGCCGCTGCACTTCGCCGGCCCCGATGGCGGGCTGACCGGGTTCTCCGTCGAACTGGCGCGCGCCGCCTGCGAGAAGCTCGGCTGGACCTGCACCGTCCAGGCCCGCCGCTTCGACACGCTGCTGGATTCGCTGGCCGAGGGCCGTGGCGACGTGCTGGCGGCGGCGGTCAACCTGACGCCGCCGATCCGCGCCCGCTTCGCGGCGAGCCATCTCTATTTCCGCGGCACCGCCCGCTTCGTCACCACGCGCGGCAACGCCCAGGCCGAACTCGACACCCGCTCGCTCCAGGGCAAGCGCGTCGCCGTCGTCGCCGGCACGGCGCATCAGGCCTATCTCGAACGGCTCCTGCCCTTCATCCAGCGCCGCGAAGCTCCCACCCTTGCCGCCGCCGTCACGGCGCTGCGCAGCGGCGACGCCGAATTCGTTTTCGCCGATGGCGTCGCCCTGTCGCTGCTGCTCGCCGGCAGCGCCGGCGGCGAACTCGCCTTCACCGGCGGGCCCTTCCTCGAAAGTCGTTATTTCGGCGAGGGCGTCGCCTTCCTCATCCGCAAGGACGAGGCCCCGCTGAAGCGCTCCCTCGACTATGCGCTGCAGTCGCTCTGGGACGACGGCACCTATGCGCGGCTCTATCTCCGGTTCTTCCCGGTGAGCCCGTTCTGAGCCACTGCGTCATTCTCGGGCGGAGCGAAGCGCAGACCCGAGAATCTCTTGCAGGAGATGCGTCCGGCAAGAGATGCTCGGGTCTGCGCCCGAGCATGACGCGCGATCTCAGGCCTTCGCCGCCGGCGCGTTCGCGCTCAGCGCCTGCTTCGCCACTGCCGCCAGCCAGCCCGACGCGGCCGGCAGGATCGCGTCGTTGAAATCGTAGCGGTCGTTGTGCAGTTCGCCGCCGTCGCGCACCGGGCCGTTGCCGATCCAGACATAGGCGCCCGGCAGCCGCTGCAGGAAATGGGCGAAGTCCTCGCCCGTGGTGCTCGCCTTGAGATCACGCCGTAGCCCCACGCCGGCAGCCTGCGCGGCCGCCGCGGCGATCTCCTCCTCCGGCGCGGTGTTGATGGTCGCGGCGCCATGCATCGTCTCGACCTCGGCCTGCATCTCGAAGGTGGCGGCGATGTTCTGCGCGATCGCGCGGATACGCCCGAGCAGGCGCTCGCGCACCTCGGCCACAAAGGTGCGGAAGGTGCCCTCGATGAAGACGCTGGTCGGGATCTGGTTGGAGGCCGAGCCGCCATGCACCTGGCCGATCGAAACCACGGCCGACTGCATGGGATCGATGTTGCGCGAGACGATGGTCTGCAGCGCGACAATGAGATGCCCCATGGCCACGATCGGGTCGCGGGTCGTCTCCGGCAGCGCCGCATGGCCCGCCGTGCCGTGCAGCGTGATCCTGAAGCGGCCGGGTTCGGACATCACCGGGCCGCGATGCACGGCGATGGTGCCCGCCTCCAGCCCCGGCCAGTTGTGGAGCGCGAAAATGCGCTCCATCGGAAAGCGCTCGAGGATGCCGTCGGCGAGCATGGCTTGCGCGCCGCCCGCCCCCTCCTCGGCCGGCTGGAAAACGAGTTGCACCGTGCCGCTCCAGCTGTCGTCGCGGGCGAGCAGGGCGGCCGCGCCGAGCAGCGCCGTGGTGTGCCCGTCATGGCCGCAGGCATGCATGACGTGCGGTCGCGTGGATGCGTAGGGCAGGTCATTGGCTTCCAGGATCGGCAGCGCGTCCATGTCGGCACGCAGGCCGACCGATCGCTCCGAGGCGCCGCGCGTCAGGGTCGCCACCACGCCATGGCCGCCGATGCCCGCGGTGAAGGGCACGCCGAGCGCGGCCAGCTTCGCCTGGACGAAGGCGCTCGTCTCCTTCTCGTCGCGGCCCAGTTCCGGATGGGCGTGGAGATGGCGTCGCCAGGCGGTCAGTTGGGCGTGCAGGTGCGGATCCAAGGTGGGCAGTCCTTTCGGGTCGGTGTCGCAACCCTATCCCTCGCACGCCATTCGACAACCGCCGAAGACGAATGCCGTCATTTCGGATAAGCGGCAAAGTCGCGCAGCTGCAAAATCCATCGAAATGCAAACCGGCACGCCTTTTCGATGATGGCGACAGCCGATGCGATGCATTGACGCCGCCCTTCGCAATCTGCGAAAGCCCCTCCCTCGCATTTTTCGCGCAGAACCTGGAGAGGACACCACCCCAGATGCCGGTTTTCGACCCCGCCCTTGTGGACGCCGCCCAGCGTTCGGCCGCCTGGCCGTTCGAGGAAGCTCGCAAGCTCGTCGCGCGGATCGAGAAATCGGGCAAGACCGAGGTGATCTTCGAAACCGGCTACGGCCCCTCGGGACTGCCCCATATCGGCACCTTCGGCGAGGTCGCGCGCACCTCGATGGTCCGCCACGCCTTTCGCGTGCTGACCGATGACGCCATTCCCACCCGCCTGATCGCCTTCTCGGACGACATGGACGGGCTGCGCAAGGTGCCCGACAACGTCCCCAACAAGGATCTGCTGACAGCGGCGCTCGGCAAGCCGCTGACCGAGGTGCCCGACCCCTTCGGCACGCATGACTCATTCGGCCGCCACAACAATGCGCGGCTGCGCGCCTTCCTCGACCAGTTCGGATTCGACTACGAATTCAAGTCCTCGACCGACAGCTACCGCGCGGGCGAGTTCGACGCGACGCTGCTGAAGATGCTCGCGCGCTACGACGCGATCATGAAGATCATGCTGCCGACCCTGCGCGAGGAGCGGGCCGCGACCTATTCGCCCTTCCTGCCGATTCATCCCGTGACGCGCATCGTCATGCAGGTGCCGATCGAGGCGCGCGACGTCGAGGCCGGCACCATCGCCTGGACCGACCCTTCCACAGGCGAGCGCTTCGTCACGCCCATCACCGGCGGCCATGTCAAGCTGCAGTGGAAGCCCGATTGGGCGATGCGCTGGGTCGCGCTCGGCATCGACTACGAGATGGCGGGCAAGGACCTGATCGACTCGGTCAAGGTTTCCTCGCAGATCGCGCGCGCACTCGATGCCCAACCGCCCGAGGGCTTCAACTACGAACTCTTCCTCGACGAGCAGGGCCAGAAGATCTCGAAGTCCAAGGGCAACGGCCTGACCATCGAGCAATGGCTCGAATACGGCCCCCAGGAGAGCCTGGCGCTCTACATGTTCCAGCGCCCGCGCGAAGCCAAGAAGCTGCATTTCGACGTCATCCCGCGCGCGGTCGACGAGTATCTGCAGTTCCTCGGCGGCTATGAGCGGCAGGACTGGAAAAACCGGCTCGGCAACCCGGTCTGGCACCTGCATCACGGCGAGCCGCCGCAGCCCGAGGTCATCGCCACCGGCGAGGGCGAGAACGCCTCGCGCGCGCAGATCACCTTCGGCCTGCTGATGAACCTCGTCGCCGTCGCCAATTCCGAGGACAAGGCGGTTCTCTGGGGCTTCCTCCAGCGCTATGCGCCGGGCATCTCGCCGCAGACCCATCCCCGTCTCGACGCGCTGGTCGGCTACGCGATCGCCTATTTCCGCGACTTCGTGAAGCCGGCGAAGAATTACCGTCTCGCCGACGAGACGGAAGCCGCGGCCTTCACCGCGCTCGACGCCGCGCTTGCCGCCCTGCCGGCGGATGCGACCGCGGAAATGGTGCAGGACACGGCGCTGGACGTCGCCCGCGCCATCCCACGCTACCAGAACCTCGCCGCCAAGAACGCCACGCCGGAACGGCCCGGCGTCTCGGGCGAATGGTGGAAGGCGATCTACCAGGTCTTCTTCGGCGAGGATCAGGGCCCGCGCTTTGGCTCCTTCGCCGCGATCTACGGCCTCGCCAACACCCGCGCGTTGATTGCCAAGGCGTTGGCCGGCCGGCTGGTCGAGGAGCACGCGGCGTTCGTCGAAGCGCGGAAAGCGGGCTGAGACAACCGTCATTCTCGGGCGCCGCAGCGCGGCGACCCGAGAATCTCTGGCGAGTTCGTGCTGGAGCCCGAGATGGTCGGGTCAAGCCCGACCATGACGAGGTGAGACGACACATGACACCCGCCCAAGCCGTCGAACACGCCATCACCTCCCGCCGGGCCACCCGCGCCTTCCTGCCGACGCCGGTCGATCCCGCCCTGCTGCACCGGCTCATCGAGGTCGCGTCACGCGCGCCGAGCGGCACCAACATGCAGCCCTGGAAGCTACGGGTGATCGGACCGCAGGCGCGGGCGCGGCTGGAGAGCGCCCTGCTGGCGGCGCTGGACGATCCCGGCTTCGTCCAGTCCGAGGAATACCGCTACTATCCCGAGGCCTTCCGCGAGCCCTATCAGTCGCGGCGCCGCAAGGTCGGCTGGGATCTCTACGGCCTGCTCGGCGTTGCCAAGGGCGATATCGCCGGCATGAAGCGCCAGAGCGCCGCCAATCTCCGCTTTTTCGGCGCGCCGGTCGCGCTGATGCTGACGGTCGACCGCGATCTCGAGATCGGCTCCTGGATCGATCTCGGCATGTTCCTGCAGAGCCTGCTGATCGCGGCGCAGGGGCATGGGCTGCAATCCTGCCCGCAGGCGATTTTTGCCCGCTTCCACTCGGTGGTGCGGCGCGAATTGGCCATCCCCGACAGCGAGATCGTCGTCTGCGGTATCGCCATTGGGCACGCCGACCCTGCGGCGCCCCAGAACGGCCTCGTCGCCGAACGCGAGCCGGTCGAAGGCTTCACCACCTGGCTCGATTAGCCGCCGCGAGCCAGCGTCAGGCGGGCTGCCCGGTCTTGCCCATGCCCTTCGTGATGGGCTGCACGACGTAATGCATCGCGATGATGGCGATGCCGCCGACGATCAGTCCGAACACCGCCGAGAAAACGGCGCCGGTGAGCCATTCGACGACGCCCCCCGCCGGCAGCATCGAACCGGCCGCGACCGCGAGCCCATGGCTGGCATGGCCCAGTCCCGTCAGGCCGAACTCTTCCAGCCCATGGATGATGATGCCGCCGCCGACCCAGAGCATCGCCGCCGTCCCGACCGCGCTGAGGGCGGAGAGGAAATACGGCATGCCGAGCACCAGCCCACGCCCGAAGAGCGCAACCGGCGCGAAGCGCTGCTGCGCCAGCGCCAGACCGATATCGTCGGCTTTCACGATCAGCGCCACGGCGCCATAGACCACCACCGTGATGCCGATACCGACCACGGCGAGAACCGTCGCCTGCATCCAGAACGAAGAGGTCGAGACCGTCGACAGCGTGATCGCCATGATTTCGGCCGACAAGATGAAATCCGTCTTGATCGCCCCGGCGATTTTCTGCTCCTCGAGCAGCTTGGGATCGAGCACGGCCTTGCCGGCCTCCTCGGGGCTCGCGGCCGCATGCGGCACGACGAGTTCGAGGATTTTCTCAGCACCCTCATAGCAAAGATAGACACCGCCCGCCATCAAGAGTGGCGTGATCAGCCAGGGCGCAACCAGCGCCAGGATCAGCGCGCCCGGCAGCAGGAAGAGCAGCTTGTTCTTCAGCGAGCCGAGCGCGATCCTCCAGATGATCGGCAGTTCGCGGGCTGCGGCAAAACCCACAGCATAGCGTGGCGTCACCGCAGCGTCGTCGATGACGATGCCCGCCGCCTTGGTCCCGGCCTTGGTCGCCTGCGCGACGACATCGTCGACGGAGGACGCCGCAACCTTGGCGATCCCGGCGATATCGTCGAGCAGCGCGAACAATCCCGAAGCCACGGTCTCATCTCCACGATAAAGAGCAGCGCAGCAGATCATCCGCCGCGGCCGCGCCCTCACCTAGACGCGGCAGCGACGGATTGGTTCAGCCCGGGTTGATCTCGAACAGGCCCGCACAGCCCATGCCGCCGGCGACGCACATCGTCACCACCGCATAGCGCGCCTTGCGGCGGCGGCCTTCAAGCAGCGCATGACCGACGAGCCGAGCCCCGCTCATCCCGAAGGGATGGCCGATCGCGATCGCCCCGCCATTGACGTTGACCTTGTCGGGATCGATGCCGAGCTTGTCGCGGCAATAGAGCGACTGCGAGGCGAAGGCCTCGTTGAGCTCCCAGAGATCGATGTCGGACACGCTCAGTCCGTTGCGCTCCAGCAGGCGCGGCACCGCAAAGACCGGGCCGATGCCCATCTCGTCGGGCTCGCAGCCGGCCGAAGCGAAGCCGCGGAAGATGCCGAGCGGCGACAGGCCGCGCCGCGCCGCCTCGGCTGCCGACATCACGACGCTGGCCGCGGCACCGTCCGAAAGCTGGCTGGCATTGCCGGCAGTGACGAACTGGTCCTCGCCGCGAACGGGCTTGAGCTTCAGCAACCCCTCCAGCGTGGTGTCGGGCCGATTGCCCTCGTCCTTCGCCAGCGTCACTGGCTTCTGGCTGACCTCGCCCGTCGCCTTGTCGGTGACCGCCATCACGGCGCTCATCGGCACGATCTCGTCGTCGAACAGGCCGCGCTCCTGGGCTGCCGCGGTGCGCTGCTGGCTCGCCAGCGAGAACTCGTCCTGCGCCTGGCGCGAGATGCCGTAGCGCTGCGCCACGATGTCGGCGGTCTCGATCATCGTCGTGTAGATCGTCGGCTTGTTGGCGAGCAGCCAGTCGTTCAGGGCGAGGTCGCGCCGGGTCACCGGCTGCACCAGCGAAATCGACTCGACGCCGCCGCCGACCGCGACCGGCACCCCGTCCATCACCACCCGCCGCGCCGCATGGGCGATCGCCTCCAGCCCGGAGGCGCAGAAGCGGCTGACGGTGACGCCGGCCGACTGAACGGGAAGCCCCGCAACCAGTGCGGCATGGCGGGCGACGTTCAGCCCTGTCGCGGCCTCCGGATAGCCGCAGCCCATCACCACCTCCTCGACCGCCTCCGGCTCGAGCCTCGCGCGTGCGAGCGCATGGCGGATCGCATGGGCCGCCATGTCGGCGCCGCGGACCTGGTTGAAGGCCCCGCGATGGGCCTTGCCGATCGGCGTGCGCGCCGTGGAAACGATGACGGCTTCGGTCATGGAGGGTTTTTTCCTTTGTCAGGTCGACGCTGTTTCGATCTCCGCCGTCATCCCGGATCTCCGCTTCGCTGCGTCCGGGATGACAGCGCGGTTAGACTGCGCTGGTCTTCAGATCGGCGAAGCCCTTGCCCTCGTCCGCGAGCCGGCGCAACAGCGGTGCCGGCTGCAGCGTGACGTCGCGCGTTTCGGCCGCCTGCTGCTCCAGCCGCGCGACGATGGTAGCCAGACCGACCGTGTCGGCCCAATACATCGGCCCTCCGCGCCAGGCCGGCCAGTTGTAGCCATTGAGCCAGATCACGTCGATGTCGCCGGGGCGCGCCGCGATGCCCTCATCCAGGATGCGCGCACCCTCGTTCACCATCGGGTCGAGCAGGCGCGACAGGATCTCATCAGTGGTGAAGCTGCGCCGCGTCACGCCCTGTTCCTCCGAGATGCGCGCGATCAGCGCCTCGACCTCCGGGTCGCGCTGCCCGCTGCGGGCGCCTTCCGGATAGAGGAAATAGCCGCGCCCGGTCTTCTGGCCGAACCAGCCGGCCTCGCAGATCGCATCCGCGACCGCCGCCGTCTTGCCGCGCGCCTTGCGCGAGCGCCAGCCGATGTCGTTGCCCGCGAGATCGGCCATGGCGCAGGGGCCCATCTTGAAGCCGAAGCCGGTCAGCGCCGCATCGACCTCATGCGGCAGCGCGCCGGCGATCAGCAGCCGCTCGGTCGCGCGGGTGCGGGCCTCCAGCATGCGGTTGCCGACGAAGCCGAAGCCGTTGCCGACGACGACCGGCACCTTGCCGAGTCGGCGGCCCAGGGCCATCGTCGTGACCACCGCATCCTCGGCGACGCCCGCGGGGCGGACCACCACGAGCAGCTTCATGAAATTGGCCGGGCTGAAGAAATGCATCCCCAGCACGTCCTGCGGCCGCCTCGTCGCCGCCGCGATGGTGGGTACGTCGAGATAGGAGGTGTTGCTGGCGAGGATCGCCCCGGGCTTGGCGATGCCGTCGAGCGCGCCGAAGATCTGCTGCTTGACGCCCATCTCCTCGAAAGCGGCCTCGATCACGATGTCGGCCTCGGCGGCGGCCGCGAGACCCACCGCGGGCGTGATCAGGGCCAGGCGCGCGTCGCGCTTTTCCGGCGTCAGCGAGCCGCGCGTCACCGACATTTCGTAGATGGCCGCGACCCGGTTCATGCCGTTGTCGATCTGCGCCTGCTCCTGCTCGATCAGCGTCACCGGGATGCCCGCATTGGCGAAGCACATCGCGATGCCGCCGCCCATCGTGCCGGCGCCGATCACCGCCGCCTTCGCGATCGGGCGCGGCTTCACCGCGGCGCCGATGCCGGGCACGCGGGCGATCTCGCGTTCCGCGAAGAAGACATGGCGCAGCGCCGCCGAGCGCGGATCGGCGACGAGCTTTAGGAACAGCGCGCGCTCGACCGCGAGACCCTCCGCAAAGCCGAGATCGAAGGCGCCACGCACGGCCTCGACCAAAGCGGCGACGTTGGGCAGGTCGGCCGACTTCTTCAGCGCATCCGTCGCCAACGCCTCGAAAGCGGCGCGATCGGCCGCATGCAACTTCGCGCCGGCCTCGCTGAGACGCCGCGGCGCGCCGCGTCCCGCGAGCGTGCGTGCCTGCGCCACGGCCGCCGCCACGAGATCATCGCCCGTCACCGCATCGACCAGGCCGAGTTCCAGCGCCTTTCCGGCATTGACGGGCTCGCCCGAGAGCATCATCGGGAAAGCCCTGGCAGCCCCGATCAGCCGCGGCAGCCGTTGCGTGCCGCCCGCGCCGGGGATCAGCCCCAGCTTGACCTCGGGCAGGCCCAGCGAGGCGGTCGGCGCCGCGACGCGACCATGGCAGGCGAGCGCGACCTCGAGACCGCCGCCGAGCGCGGCCCCCTGGATCGCCGCGACGACCGGCTTCGGGCAGGCCTCGATGGCGTCGAGAACGTCGGGCAGATAGGGCGCGAGCGGCGGCTTGCCGAACTCGCTGATGTCGGCTCCGGCGATGAAGGCGCGGCCCGCCGCCGCCAGCACGATGGCGCTCACCGTCGGATCGGCACCCGCCTCCGCGATGACGCGGGCGAGATCGGCCCGGAGGGCCCGGCCGAGAGCGTTGACGGGTGGGTTGTCGATCGTCGCGATCGCGATCTCGCCCTGACGGGCGAGCCGGACGGTCTCCATAGGCATGCGTCCCTGCTGTGCCGGCGCTGGGGCGCGGCCGGTCGAGGGCGAAGGAGGACATGGCGGAGGTCCCCTTTGTCAAGCAGGCCACTGGCTTGACCCCCGGCGAAGCGCCATGCCAAGCCTCCCTCCGAGAGCCGGGCCTTAGAGCGTCGATCCGCGGGACCCGGCCGGGACATGGGATGGAGATCCGGGGATGACGAGCGCCGTTCTGACCGAAACCATGGCGCCCGGCGTCCTGCAGATCACGATGAACCGACCCGAGCGCAAGAACGCGCTCGACCGTGCCAGCTATCTCGGCCTGATCGCCGCTTTTGCCGCGGCAGAGGCCGATGCGGAGATCCGCGCCATCGTGGTCACCGGCGCGGGAGGCTGTTTCACCAGCGGCAATGATATTCGCGACTTCGCGGCATCCGCCGATGACGGCGCCCGCGTCGCCATGGACTTCCTGGGCGCGATCTCGACGGCGGCGAAGCCGGTCGTCGCAGGCGTGGAGGGCTTCGCCGTCGGCATCGGCACCACGATGCTGCTGCATTGCGACCTCGCCTTCGCCGGGGCCGGCGCGATGTTCCGCATGCCCTTCGTCACGCTCGGCCTCTGCCCCGAAGGCGCCTCGAGCTATCTGCTGCCGCTCGTGGCGGGCTCCAAGCGCGCCGCGGAACTGCTGATGCTCGGCGAGAGCTTCGGCCCGCAGGCGGCGCTGGAGGCCGGCCTTCTCAATGGCGTCGTCGCCGAGGGCAAGGCGCTGGAGGCCGCACTCGACAAGGCGAAGGCGCTGGCGGCCCTGCCGCCGCAATCGGTCGCGTTGACCAAGATGCTGCTCAAGCGCGGCCAGGCGGCGAGCGTCGCCGAAACGCTGGCCACCGAGGCGCGGCACTTCGGCGAGCGGCTGCGCTCGACCGAGGCCCAGGCCGCCTTCGCCGCCTTCCTCAGGCGCTGAGAGCGGTCGGGAAGGCTGCAGCATCCCGACCCGGCCACCGCGAAGACCTCAGGCCTTCGCGCCCGCCGCTGCTCGCGAGGCGCCGAATGTCAGCGCGCGCCAGATCATGAGAGCCCAGATCGCCATCGTGCAGACGCCGAGGACGCCAGCGATCGGCCGCGACAGGAAGCCGAGCAGCGACCCGTCCGCCTTGATCATCGACGACATGAAGTTCTGCTCCAGCATCTCGCCGAGCACGAGCCCGAGGATCAGCGGCGCGACCGGCACGCCATGCTCTTCCAGCAGCCAGCCGAAAACGCCCATGCCCACCATTAGAACGACGCCGTAGAGCGAGTTCGTCATGGCGTAGGAGCCGACGATGCAGAAGATCAGGATGATCGGCAGCAGGATGTTGCGCGGCACGCGCAGGATCTGCTTGGCCGACTTGATCGCCGCCCAGCCGAGCGGGAACATCAGGAGATTGGCCAGGATGAAGATGATGAAAACGGCGTAGATCAGTTCCGGCGTTTGCAGGAACACGCTCGGGCCCGGATTCATCCCCTTCATGTAGAGCACGCCGATGACGATGGCCGTGATGGAATCGCCGGGTATGCCGAAGACGAGCGCTGGGATCCAGGCCGCGCCGAGCGCGGAATTATTGGCCGAGGTCGCATCCACGATCCCTTCGACATGCCCCTTGCCGAACTTCTCCGGCTCCTTGGAGGTCTTCTTGGAGATCGCATAGGAAACCCAGGATGCGATGTCGGCGCCAGCGCCCGGCAGGGCGCCGATCACGGTGCCGATCATCGAACCGCGCAGAAAGTTGAACCAGTACCGCTTCATCACGCCGCCGATGCCGGTCATCAGGTTGCCGACAGCCTGGGCGACCACATGCCCGCCCTTCTCCATCGTCACCGCGCCACGCAGCAACTCGGAAACGGCGAACATGCCGATCAGCGTCGGGATGAAATTGATGCCCGACAGCAGATCGACATTGCCGAAGGTGAAGCGCGGCTGTCCGGCCGCCGGGTCGATGCCGATGCAGCCGATCGCCAGTCCGATGAACAGCGAGAGCAGGCCCTTCAGCGGATCGCCCGTCCCGATGAAGACGGCGCAGGTCAGGCCGAGACAGGCCAGCCAGAAGTACTCGAAGGACGAGAAGTTGATCGCCACTTCCGCCAGCACCGGCGCGAGCAGGATCAGGATGGCGACGCCGAAGATGCCGCCGAGCACCGAGAATACCAGATTGGCGCCCATGGCGAGGTTGAGCTGACCCTTCTTGGTCATCTCATAGCTCTCGTCGGCATAGGCCGCCGAGGCCGGCGTGCCCGGCATGCGCAACATCGCGGCGGGAATGTCGCCTGCGAAGATCGCCATCGCGGTCGCGGTGACGATGGCACCGAGCGCCGGCACGGGTGCCATGAAGAAGGTGACGGGCACCAGCAGCGCCGTCGCCATCGTCGCCGTCAGGCCGGGCATGGCACCGACGAACATGCCGAACATGGCCGAACCCATGATGACGGCGAGAACCGTCGGATCGAAGACCAGCCCGAAGGCGGTGGAAATCGCTGTCATGCCGGTCTCCTCAAAGCACGCTGTCGAGGATGCCGCGCGGCAGCGGGACCCGCATGAGGCTGCCGAAGAAGTACTGCACCGCGATCGTCATCACGCTGGCCACGATCAGCGCCGTGATCGGTCGCACGCCGAACCACAGGAACAGAACGAGCTGGATGAGAAAGGCGGTCGGCATGAAGCCCAGCGGCTCGGAGGCGAGAATGTAGAACACCATCGCCGCCAGCATCAGCGCAAAGGAGGCGAGCCGCCCCGGACGGCGCGCCCACGCGTCGAGCACCAGCAGGGGACGCCCCCCGCCACGCCATTCGCGCAGCATCAGCAGGACCGAACAGAGAATGATCCCGCCGCCGATGATCCGCGGAAACAGGCTGGGCCCGTATTTCTGACCCGGGAACGCGGGAAAGGTGAAGGTCATCGCGATCATCGCGCCGGCGAGCAGCAGGAACGCGGTGCCGACAACGGCATCGTTGAAGCGCATCGAACAGACTCTCTCGAGGTGGGAAGCCGTCATGGCGCTGCGGCGCCATGACGATGACACGCCCCCGGCCGCGCGGCTGGCGCGATCGCGGGCGTCTGGAGCGTTACGCCGGCTTCTTGGCGAGGCCGGCCGCGTTCATGGCGGATCCCATGGCCTTGTCGCCCTCGGCCATGAAGGCCGCGAAGCCCTTCTGGTCCTGATAGGTCATGCCGAAGCCGCGGGCGTTCATGAAATCCTGGAACTCCTTGGAATCGAAGGCCTTCTTGAGCTCCGTCGTCAGCGTCGCCTGGATCGCGTCCGGCAGCCCCTTCGGACCGGCGATGCCGCGCCAGGCGCCGACGGAATAGTTGATGGCGAGCGTCTCGTTCAGCGTCGGCACGTCCTTGAACTGCGGATTGCGCGCCTTGGCCATGATCGCCAGCGACTTCGCCTTGCCGGCGTCGATCATGGCGCGGGCCTCCGGCACCGAGCAGGTGACGATGTCGATACCGCCGGCGGCGAGATCCTGCATCGCCGGTGCCGCGCCGTTGGAAGGCGCCCAGGCGACATGGTTCGGCTTCAGCCCCATGGCCTGCAGCCAACCGATCAGCGCGAGATGCCAGATACCGCCCTGGCCGGTGCCCGAGGCCTTGAACTTGCCTTCGGGAGCGGCCTTGATCGCGTCCGCGAGCGCCTTGATGTTCTGATAGGGCGAGTCGGCCTTGACCTGTACGCCCGGAGGATCCTCGTTCATCAGCGCCAGCGGCGTGTAGCTGGTCGGGTTGAGCTCGGTCAGGCCCTGATGGTGCATCATGGTGATTTCCACCGTGATCATGCCGATCGTGTAGCCGTCGGGCGCAGCGGTCGCGATCGCCGAATGGCCGACGACGCCAGATCCGCCGGTCCGGTTGACCACGTTGAAGGGCTGGCCGAGATTCTTCTCGAGGATCGCGCCGATAATGCGCGCGGTCGCATCGGTGCCGCCGCCCGCTCCCCAGGGGCAGACGAGGGTCACGGGACGGCTCGGCCACTTCGCCTGCGCGATGGCCGGGGCTGCGATGAGCCCAGACGCGCCCATAGCGGCCGCCCCGGCGAGAACGCTTCGCCTGCTGATGATGTCGCTCATTCGATTCTCCTCCCCTAAATCGATTTAGTCACCGAGCGCTCCTCGTCGTCGACGGGGCGCCCTTGCGTGGACGGTTGCATCTGAACCGATTGTCGCCGCAGAGACAACTGTCTCGGCACAATTTCTACAAGGCGCAGGCGATCGGCAGGACCGACGCGGCGACCGTCTCGACGATGGCCCCGGTGCTGAGGTCGGGCCCGGCAGCCGCAGGGGTGCGCGGCGGCAGACCGCTCCTCGCCGCATGATCCTGAAGCGCGCTTCCATCGGCCACGGCGTAGCTGCGCTGGGGCGCCACGCCCGCGACGAGCACCTTGTCGGAAGGGTTGCCGGTCACGACGCCCGACAGCCGCCCCTGCCGGTCGAAGACCGGAGAGCCGGCCTGCCCGGGCTGCAGCGGCGCCGACACCGCCGAAGCGGAGCCGATCGTCACGCTCTGCCCCGGCAGGGCGAGGGACACGCGCCGCCCGCCCTCGTCGCCAAAGGCCAGGAGCAGCAGCGGCTCGCCCTCGCCGAGGGCCTCGCGGCGCACCGGTGGAACCGGCAGCGCCGCCCCTCCCTGGACTTCGAGCAGCGTGATCCCGCCCTGGGGCGTCCCGCGCAACTGGGCCGCCCGCCCGCCGACCTGGAGGGACCGACACCCCTCAATGGCGGCGGCGGCCGTCGCCACCACGCGATCGGCGACGGCAACCGCGACGCCATGACGTTGCGTCGGACGAAGCGGGGCGACGGCGGCGGCCGTCGCCGCCACGGGAGCCGCGGGAACGGATGCCACGGCCGAAGCGGCCGGCAACGGACCACCCGGGAAAGGCTCGAAGCTCGCCGCGATCGCGATCACGAGCTTGTCCACAGTGCCCGAAAGCGCCTTGTCGTAGCCGACCGAGAAGCCGCGCAGTCCCGTCGGGCCGGCGGCGAGTCGCCGATAGAACTTGCCGGTCGGTGTCTCGCCGGTGACGACGAAGAAATCCGGCCGCAGCAGCTTGTAGGTGATCTTCCGGCCCGGATTGTTCGGTGTCGGCGCCGTCGCCTTCTCGTAGACGGCCTCCAGCGTCTCACCCGGAGGGGTCGCGGAGGTATCGAGCGTGATTTTGCCGTCGGCGCTTTGCCAGCGGCTGCCGGAGGGCGAGACATCGCGCTTCGGCAGCACGGCGGTCGGAATGCCGATGCGCAGGCCGGTGCGCTCGTCGGCGATCACGCGGAAGCCCGCCGCTTCGCGCGCTGCCTGCGCCGCCTGGGCGAGGCTGCGCCGCTCGCTCGGTGTCAGCACGCCGTCGGGCGCACCCTTCCCCGCCTTGAAGGCGTTGATCGCGCGGAAGGTCAGCGGCCCGTAGCTGCCGCTGACCGCCCCGTTGAAATGTCCGCTCCAGATCAGATCGGCCTGGATCGCCCGGCGCTCCGGCTCGGGCAGGCTCTCGAAACCGGCCTGGCCGGCGGCGAGCTGCGGATTGGCGGCGGAGGCGGGAGCCTGCGCGAGCGCTCCGACTGATAGTACGGCACAGAAAGGCAGCATCAGCGCCGCAGACATGATCAGACGCAACGAACGGGCTCTCATCACCGCCTCCCACCCCGAAGGCCGGCATTGAGCGTCAGATCGACAGGCCCTGCAAGCGATTCCGGCACCCGACCCTCGGCCAGCCGCCGCGCCTGACCGGGCGCCGCGCGCTTTCGGATTGCGCCGGTCCGCGCTGGTGATAGCCTGCCGCCGCGACCATCCCTGTGATCCGGTCTTGCCTTGGACAGGCGGAATGCGGGACGTCATCTGGAGGACATGCCCATGCGCCTGTTGCCCCGCCTCGCGCTGCTCCTGGGCCTCAGCCTCGCAGCCCATCCCGCCTTCGCGCAGAAGGCCTATATCCGCAACGACCTCGCCGCCGACGGACAGCGGCTGGAGGAGCGTCTCAAGCGCGAAGTCTCGGCCGGCGCCCGCTCGGCCGCCGATCTCGTGCGGGCCGGTGAGGCCGCGCTCTCGCGGGGGGATGCCCGCGCCGCCTTGCCCCAGGCCAATGCCGCCGTGGTCGCCGAGCCCGCCAGCGCCGCCGGCTGGCGCCTGATGGCGCGCGCCGCCAACGCCATCGAGCCGCGCGACTATCGCGAGCGCTGGGAGCTGCGGGAGCGCGCCATCAG
>NZ_JAUXYO010000240.1 GCF_030694325.1 Allobosea sp.
GCTGGCGCCTGATGGCGCGCGCCGCCAACGCCATCGAGCCGCGCGACTATCGCGAGCGCTGGGAGCTGCGGGAGCGCGCCATCAGCGCCGCCTATCTCGCTTATCAGCGCTCCGCCGGCCGCAATGACGAGGCCGCGTCCCTGGGTCTGCTCGCCCGCATCTTCGAGCGCCACGAACTCTGGCGCCCGGCGCTGACGACCTACCGTCTCAGCCTCGATCTCGTCGACAACGCCTCGCTGCGTACAGCCTATGAGGGTCTGCGCGAGCAGCGTGGCTTCCGCCTGACCGGCAACAAGGTCGATGCCGATGCCGCGAGCCCGCGCGCCTGCTTCGAATTCTCCGAGCCCCTGGCCCGCGGCCGCGTCGATTTCGCACCCTATGTCGCGATCTCCGGCGGCAGAAACCAGCAAGGATCGGGCGATTTCGCCGTCACGGGCGAGGAGCGCCAGATCTGCGTCGACGGTCTGCGCCATGGCGAGCGCTACGGCTTCGTCATCCGCCAGGGCGTGCCTTCGGCAATCCCCGACGAGAAGCTGCTGAAATCCGCCGATTACGAGGTCTATGTCCGCGACCGCACGCCCTCGGTGCGCTTCACCGGCAAGAACTACGTGCTGCCGCGCACGGGCCAGCAGGGCGTGCCGGTCGTCTCCGTCAATGCCGACAGGCTCGACCTCGAAGTCATGCGCATCGGCGACCGCAACTTGATCAACTCGGTCCATTCCGAGGATTTTCTCGGCCAGCTCGGCGCCTATCAGTCGAAGCAGATCGAGAGCGACAAGGGCCAGCGCGTCTGGACCGGGTCGATGGAGGTCAAGTCCGAGCTCAACAAGGACGTCGTCACCGCCTTCCCAGTGGTGGAGGCCGTCGGCGCGCTGAAGCCCGGCGTCTATGTGATGTTCGCGAAGCCCAGCGGCGGCCGCGCACCTGCTCCCTCCGACGGCGATGGCGACTATGACGACGGCACGACCCGCGCGACGCAGTGGTTCGTCGTCTCCGATCTCGGCCTGACTTCCTTCTCCGGCCCCGACGGCGTGCATGTGCTGGTGCGCTCGCTCTCCGACGCCGCGCCCGTCGCCAATGCCGATCTGCGGCTGCTGGCGAAGAACAACGAAGTGCTGGCGACGCTCCGCTCCGACGCCAACGGCTATGCCCGCTTCGATGCCGGCCTCGCCAGGGGCCAGGGCGGCAATGCGCCGGGCCTCGTCACCGCCTCGCTCGCCGAGGATTACGGCTTCCTCGACCTGAAGCAGACGGCCTTCGATCTGGCGGATCGCGGCGTCAAGGGCCGCGTCGCACCTGCAGGCCTCGACGCCTATCTCTACACCGAGCGCGGCGTCTACCGCTCCGGCGAGACGGTCTATCTCTCCACCCTGCTGCGCGACGCCCGCGGCGCCGCCGTCACCGGTCTGCCTCTGACATTGGTCGTCAAGCGGCCCGATGGCGTCGAATACCGCCGCCGCCAGGTCGAGGATCAGGGCGCCGGCGGACGCGCCCATTCGATCCCGCTGCTCTCGGGCGCCGCGACCGGCACCTGGCGCGTCCAGGCCTATGCCGATCCCAAGGGCCCCGCGATCGGCGAGGTCTCCTTCCTCGTCGAGGATTACGTTCCAGAGCGGCTCGAACTCACCCTGTCCCCGAAGGCGCCGGTCCTGCAGGCCGGCCAGCCGGCCGAGATCGACGTCAGCGCGCGCTATCTCTACGGCGCCCCGGGCTCAGGCCTCGACGTGACCGGTTCGATGACGATCCGGGCCGCCGGCCAGTCGGCCATCCCCGGTTTCGCCGGCTATCAGGTCGGCCTCACCGACGAGGCCTTCGAGGCCGTCCAGTCGGAATTCGAGGAGGCGACCACGACGGACGCCGCCGGCAAGGTCACGGTGACCAACCCGGTCGCGCAGCCGGAGACCAACCGCCCGCTGGAGGCCGAGTTCACCATCCGCGTCGGCGAGCCCGGCGGGCGCGCCATCGCCCGCTCGGTGACCCTGCCGATCGTGCCCAAGGGCGCAGCGATCGGCGTCCGCAAGGCGTTCAAGGACGGCGAGCTCGGCAACGGCCAGACCGCGAGTTTCGACGTCATCATGGCCAATGGCGACGGCCGCCGCCTCGCCAGGGCCGGCGTGAAATGGACCCTGTCCAAAGTCACCCGCAACTATCAGTGGTTCTTCCAGGACGGCCGCTGGAACTATGAGGGCGTGAAGTCGACCCGCCGCGTCGCCGATGGCGAAGTCGCGGTCACGGAGGCCGCGCCCGCCCGCATCGCCGCGCCCGTCGAATGGGGCAATTACCGGCTCGACGTCGCCGCCGACGGACCGGACTCGACCGAAACCTCGGTCTCCTTCAGCGTTGGCTACGAGGCCGACAAGACCGCCGACACGCCCGACGTGCTGGATGTCGCGATCGACAAGGCGGCCTATGCCGACGGTGAAAGCCTGAATGTCCGCCTCAGCCCCCGCTTCGCCGGCAAGGCCACGCTCGCGGTCATCACGGACCGCGTCACTGAGCTCCGCACCATCGACATCGCTGCCGGCGGCACCACCGCGAGCGTCCCGGTCAAAGCCGAATGGGGCGCAGGCGCCTATCTCGTCGTGCTCGCCCACCG
>NZ_JAUXYO010000265.1 GCF_030694325.1 Allobosea sp.
GCGACGCCTTCATCGACCGGCTCTGCAGCCTCTCCATCCTCGATCCTGCCTGCGGCTCCGGCAATTTCCTCTATCTCGCCCTTCAGGGTGTGAAGGATCTCGAATGGAAGGCGCTGCTCGAATGCGAGACGCTCGGCCTCGGCCGGCCGCTTCCGCGCGTCTCGCCCCGCATCCTGCACGGTATCGAGATCAACCCGCTGGCGGCGGAGCTGGCGCGCAGCGTCATCTGGATCGGCGACATCCAATGGGGCATCGCCAACGGGCTGAGCCACCGGCCCGAGCCGATCCTGGAAAAGCTCGACTCGATCGAGTGCCGGGATGCGCTGGTGGCTTGGGGCGGGGACTTCCCTTCCCCCCTTGCGGGGGAAGGTGGCGCGGCGCGCAGCGCCGTGACGGATGAGGGGTCGCACGACGCATCCGGAGAGGGCGGCGCGACCCCTCACCCCAGCCCTCTTCCGCAAGGGGAGAGGGGGCCTGTCGTGCCCATCGAAGCGCTCTGGCCCCCCGCCGAGTTCATCGTCGGCAACCCGCCCTTTCTGGGCGGCAAGAAGCTGCGGTCGGGGCTGGGCGACGAGACGGTCGAGACGCTGTTCAAGGTCTTCGACGGCAAGGTGCCGCGCGAGGCCGATCTGGTGGCCTACTGGTTCGAGAAGGCGCGCCACCAGATCGCCACCGGCCAGACACGCCGCGCCGGGCTCGTCACCACCAATTCGATCCGCGGCGGCGCCAACCGCAAGGTGATCGAGCGCATGGTCGGCGACGCCCCGATCTTCGAGGCCTGGGCCGACGAGGAATGGCTGCAGGACGGCGCGGCGGTGCGCGTCAGCATGGTCTGCTTCGGCCAGCGCGAGGAGGGCGAAGGGCTGGTGCTGGACGGCCTGCCGGTGACCGCGATCAACGCCGATCTCAGCGCCCAGGCGGCCGATCTGACGCTGGCGAAGCGGCTGAAGGAGAATGAAGGCATCTCGTTCCAAGGTATCACCAAAGGTGCCCCGTTCGAGGTGAAGCACGGCGTCGCAATCGACTGGCTCAAAGCCCCCCTCAACGTTAATGGCCGACCGAACTCGGATGTGCTCATGCCAATCCGCAGCGGAGGCGACATCGTCAAATCAAGGACAGCCGATTGGGTAATTGATTTCACGGCTTACGCAGAGTCAGAAGCTACGTCATTTGAAGCGCCGTTTGAGCACTGCCTGACCGTAGTAAAACCAATTAAAACGGCGAATGCACGCAAGCTGTATCGCGAGAAATGGTGGCTGTTCTCCGAGCCAAGGCCCGGCTTACGTGCAGCCATAGCTTCCCTGAGCCGCTACATTGTTACGCCCAAGGTTGCGAAGTTTCGTCCTTTCGTCTGGTTCTCTGCTACCGAATTGGCAGATAACGTTACCGTCGCGATCGCTCGTGATGACGATACGAGTTTCGGAATCGTGCAGTCCCGTTTTCATGAAGAATGGGCGCTGAGGCGCGGCGCCTACATTGGCGTCGGCAATGACCCGACTTACACCCCCACCACGACCTTCGAAACCTTCCCCTTCCCCGAGGGGCTGACGCCGAACCTCCCGGCCTCGGCCTATGCCGACGATCCGCGCGCCATCCGCATCGCGGCGGCGGCGAAGGCGCTCGACGAGAAGCGCCGGGCCTGGCTCAACCCGCCCGACCTGGTCGAGATCGTGCCCGAGGTGGTGCCGACCGCAGCACCCGGCGAGGAGCCGCGCCGCTATCCGGACCGCATCCTGCCGAAGAATGCGGAGGCCGCCGTGAAGCTGAGGGAGCGCACTCTGACCAACCTCTACAACCAGCGCCCGGCCTGGCTGGCGGCGCTGCATGAGGATCTGGATCGCGCGGTCGCCGCCGCCTACGGCTGGCCGGAGGACATTGCCACCGACGAGGCGCTGGCCCGTCTTTTGGCGCTGAACCTGGAGCGCGCCGCGGCAGGGCGCTGAGGCCCGCCCTACCCTTTCTCCGCCAGTTCGGCCTTCTTTGTCTCGGCCCAGTCGCGCCCGGCATCGCCGCCCCAGAGCTGCCAGGCGATGAAGCCGGCCGAGGGGTTCTCGGCGTTGTCGAAATCCTTGCCGGTCTTGTCGACCGCGTGGCGGGCGAAATAGCTCGCCATGCGCTTGACCACATCGGCCGAGAGCGGCTCGCGCTTCGTCAGCTGGCGGGCGCGGGCGACGCCGACGCGGGTGCCGCCGCGCTTGTGCGCCGCCCGCAGCTTCAGCCCCTGCTCGGCGGCTTTCGCGGCGGCGGCCGGCGGTGTCAGGTCGATTACCGGCATCAGCGCGCCTCCAACTCGCTCTGTGACTTCAGCGCCTTCGCGCCATCGGCCTGCCGCACCAGATAGGCCGGCTTCTCCTCCGAGGCGTTGCGGCGGATGCGCTTGCCCTTGATCGTGCGGCTGACAGGCTTGGTGAAGACGGATTCGACCTCGCCCTCGGCGGTGCCGTTGCCCCAATGCCAGCGGACGGCGGCGCCCCTCCTCAGTTTACTTGTCATGCGATCTCTCCATGATCGGCCGGCGATGACGGGAGCAACGCGGACCCCCGCGACCGGGTTCATCGGAGAGAGCTACGCCATGCGCCGACGCCTGATCGCGATCCTGACGGGAACTGCGGCCCTGCTCGCCGCGGCGGGCGCGCAGGCCGTCGGGCCGGACTGGACCTGGCTCGACGAAGACCCGGAATATCGCCAGGCGCGGCGCTGGATCGAGGAGAAGAACTTTCCGCCCGCGATCGAGAAACTGGAGGTGCTGCTGAAGCGCTCGCCGCATTCGCCCGTGCTGCTGAACTGGCTCGCCTTCTCGCATCGCAAGCTGAAGAACTATCCGCTCTCGAAGCAATACTACGACGCCGCCCTGATGCGCGACCCGACCTTCCTGCCCGCGCTCGAATATCAGGGCGAATGGTTCATCGAGACCGGCGACATGGCGAGCGCCAAGGCCAATCTCGCAAAACTCGTCAGCCTCTGCGGCCGCTGCCACGAATGGCAGGATCTTGATGAGGCCATTCGAAAGGCTGAGGGGCGGTAAAAACCTCCGTCATTCTCGGGCGAAGCGAAGCGCA
>NZ_JAUXYO010000266.1 GCF_030694325.1 Allobosea sp.
AAGACGCCATTGCTCGGCCCGGCGAAGAAGCGCGTGCCGCGAACGGCGATCAGGCCGTAGGACGACCGGATCCGGATGCGCCCGGCCTCGCTGCCGGGAGCCTTGTCGACCAGCAACGCGCCGGCCCCGAGCGTAATGGTGCCGCCGGCATCGACGATGAAGCGGTCGATGGTGATCCGCGCCTTCTCGCCGAGGCGCAGTTCGGTGGCGCGCCCGAGCCGGAAGCCGGCGCGGGCGTCCTCGCCCGTCTCGACGCGATCGCCGACGAAGACGGGGCCGTCGGTCGCGAGCTTGCGCCTCGTCTCCCGGAGTTCGGCCATGGCGTCCCCGCGCAGATCCGTCACCAGACCGGCAGCCTGGGCGCGATCCCCTCTCGTCTGGGCCAGGGCCGCAAGCGGCAGGCCGCCCAGGCCGAGCAGCATGGCCGCCCGCACGAAGGTGCGCCGGTTCCGCGCGCGGTCATCCGAACCGATGTCTCCGTCCTCGATCGCAGCCATCACATTCGCCTTCTCTCGCTCGCGACGCAGTTGCCCATGACCGACGCTCCCCGGTCAAGCGACGGAACGCGGGAGGGGCCGATCCATCATCGGTCGCCCGGGAGCCATTCCGGGTTCACGCGGCACTGCCCTGCGCCGACTGCGTCTCGCCCCTGCCGCCGCGACCATGGCGGCGTCCTGCCGCCTGCGCCATCCTTGGAGCAAGGCCGGGCAGCAGTGCACCGGCTCAGAAGGAGGTTGCCCATGAACCCAAAGCCGAGCGACCTGCCCGCCCCGGCCCAGTTCGACGCGCGAACGGCCGATGGTGCGGTGCTGCGCGTCTACGCCGAGGGCCGGGGCCGGCCGCTGCTGCTGGTCACCGGGCTCGGTGGAACCGCCGGTTTCTGGGCCAGCATCTCGGAGACGCTGGCGCGGTCATTCCGCGTGCTGCGCTTCGACCAGCGCGGCCTCGCCGCCAGCACGCGCGGCAGCGCGCTATGCAGCATCGAGACGCTGGCGAGGGACTGCCTGAGCGTGCTCGACGAGGCCGGGATCGACCGGGCGGTGGTGCTCGGCCACTCGACCGGGGGCTGCATCGCCCTGTCGCTGGCGCAACTCGCGCCGGGACGCGTCGAGGGGCTGATCCTGAGCGGGAGCTGGCTGAAGCCGAGCCGCTACATGGGCGCCTATTTCGGCGCACGCCGCGCGATCCTGGGCAGCCACCCCGAGGCCTATGCCGCGGCTTCCGTGCTCTGCGCCTATCCGCCCGCCTGGATCGAGGCGAACTGGCCCATCTACGAGGCCGCGCTGGCCGCCGCGCCGCTGACCGCACAGCAACAGGCGGTGATGACCGAGCGCATCGACGCGTTGCTCGCCTTCGACGGTTCGGCGCAGGCCGCCGCACTCGACCTGCCGGTGCTCGTGCTCGGCGCCCGCGACGACATGGTCGTGCCGGCCTTCCTGCAGGAGGATCTCGCGGCGGCGCTGCCCGGCTGCGCCAAGACCATGCTCGACACGGGCGGGCATCTCTTCCCCGTCTCGCGACCCGACGCCTTCACGGCGACGGTGGCGGACTGGATCGGCCGCCTCGGCTGACCGGAACCGACTGTACCGCGTCGAATTGGCCCCTTAGCCGAGCGGCGTCTTTGGATTATGCCAATTCCAGGGTCGGCCGCTCGCCGCTCCGCGCCGTAGCCAAGGATTTCCGCATGCTCGCTCTCGCACGCCTCGCCGTCCTCTCCGTTCTCTTCGCGCCTGCCCTCGCCGCGCCCGCGGCGGCGCAGGACGTCGCCGCGGGCGAGCGCTCCTGGAACAAGTGCCGTGCCTGCCACCAGATCGGCGAGACCGCCAAGAACATCGTCGGCCCGCAGCTCAACGGCCTGTTCGGGCGTACCGCCGGCACCGTCGAGGGCTACAGCTACTCGACCGCCAACAAGAATTCCGCCATCGTCTGGGACGAGGCGGTCTTCGCCGAGTACATCAAGGACCCGCGCGCCAAGATCCCGGGCACGAAAATGGTCTTCGCCGGCATCAAGAACGACAAGGAAATCGCCGACCTGACCGCTTTTCTCAAGCAGTTTGGCAACGACGGCAAGAAGCTCTGAGACGCGCTTCGCGGCCGGCGACCCCGGCCGCCTCCCCGCATCCGGCGCTCGGTGGCCATGTGCCGGGCGCAGCGGTCACGGCCGCCTTTCCCCGATTGTGCCCGTTCCGGGCCGTCGCACGCAACATCGTGCGAAAGCGGCGGGATCGGCTTTCTCCCAGCCCGACAACCGAACGGCCTCCACAGCACTCGCAGGTGCCGGGGGTTTGTGCGGCGGCTGCATGCTGTGATCTAGTCGGCACCGGACGGAGTCTGAGGGGGCTCCGCCACTCGTGACGCCGTGACGGTACAGGGAGAGACCCATGACGACTTCATCAGTCCTTCGGGGGCGGCTGGCGGCCGCCACGGCACTCGGCCTGCTTGGCCTCGTCGCAGGCCTGCCGGCGCTCGCCCAGACGCCGAAACAGGGCGGAACGGTGCATGTCGTCGTCCAGCCCGAACCGCCGATGCTGATGCAGGGGCTGAACCAGAACGGGCCGACCAACATGGTCGCCGGCAACATCTACGAGTCGCTGCTGCGCTATGACGAGAAGCTGCAGCCGCAGCCGTCTCTGGCCAAGAGCTGGGAGATCTCGGCGGATTCCAAGGTCTACACCTTCAAGCTTCAGGAAGGTGTGAAGTGGCATGACGGCAAGCCGTTCAGCGCCGACGACGTCGTCTTCTCGCTCGACAAGTTCCTGCGCGAGGTCCATCCGCGCTGGCGCCCGATCGCCAACAACCAGGTCGACAAGATCGAGAAGGTCGACGATCTGACGGTCAAGATCACGCTGAAGCAGCCCTTCGGCCCGCTCCTGCTGTCGCAGGAGGCCGCCGGCGCGCCGATGATCCCCAAGCACATCTATGACGGCACCGATTACCGCGCCAACCCGGCCAACAACACGCCGATCGGCACCGGCCCCTTCAAGCTCAAGGAGTGGAAGAAGGGTTCCTACATCCACCTCGTCAAGAACGAGGACTATTGGCAGAAGGGCAAGCCCAACCTCGCCGAGATCTACTGGCAGATCATCCCCGACGCGGCGGCGCGCGCCGTCGCCTATGAGACCGGCAAGGTCGACGTGCTGACCGGCGGCTCGGTCGACGTCTACGACGTCGCCCGCCTCTCGAAGCTGCCCAACACCTGCGTCACCACCAAGGGCTGGGAGATGTTCGCCCCCCATGCCTGGGTGACCCCCAACATCGCGCGGGGCGGCCCGCTCGCCAACAAGCAGTTCCGCCAGGCGATGATGTTCGCCATCGACCGCGAATTCGGCCGCGAGGTCGTCTGGGGCGGTCTCGGCAAGCTGCCGACCGGGCCGATCTCCTCCAAGACGAAGTTCTACTCGCCGGACGTGCCGAAATACACCTTCGATCCGGCCAAGGCCAAGGAACTGCTCAAGGCCTCCGGCTACAAGGGCGAGCCGCTGAAGCTGCTGGCGCTGCCCTATGGCGAGGTCTGGAGCCGCTGGGCCGAGGCGATCAAGCAGAACCTGACCGATGTCGGCATCAACGTCTCGATCGAGACCACCGACGTTCCGGGCTGGACGCAGAAGGCCAGCAACGGCGATTTCGACCTGACCTTCAACTTCCTCTACCAGCTCGGCGACCCGGCGACCGGCGTGGCGCGCAACTACATCTCGACCAACATCGTCAAGGGCAACCCCTTCGGCAACCAAGGCGCTTATGTGAACCCGGAAGTGGACAAGCTCTTCGCCGAAGCCGCGATCGCGCCCACGGACGCCGCTCGGCAGGAGGCGTACACGAAGGTGCAGAAGCTGCTCGTCGAGGAGGTGCCGGTGCTGTGGCAGCTCGAAATGGACTTCCCGACGATCTATCGCTGCAACGTCAAGAACCTCGTCACCACCGCCATCGGCGTGAATGACGGCTTCAAGGATGCGTGGAAGGAGTGATGTGCTCCTCGAAAATCGTGCCTCACACCCCATGAACGATTGAACGGGAGCGATCGATCAGCCTCAACCGTCATCCCGGACAAGCCGCGAAGCGGCGCCGGTCCGGGATCCATCGTAGAGCGCAGTTCCCTATGATGGATCCCGGAGCTCCGCTTCGCTGCGTCCGGGATGACGGCTCGGGTTTGGTCGAGCGCCGAGATCGCCACCCATGAACCTTCTCGCCTTCCTCTCCACCCGGCTGGCCAAGGGCGTCCTCACGCTGCTGGCGATCGCCGTGCTCAACTTCTTCCTGATCCGCGCCGCGCCGGGTGATCCCGCGCAGGTGCTGGCCGGCGAGGCGGGCGCGGCCGATGCGCAGCTGCTGGAACAGCTGCGCGAGCGCTTCGGGCTGAACGAGCCGCTGCTGACCCAGCTCTGGATCTATCTGAAGGGCTACCTGACCTTCGATCTCGGCTTCAGCTACCGGCAGCAGCAGCCGGTGCTGACGCTGGTGCTCGACCGGCTGCCCGCCACTCTGCTGCTCACGGGCGCGGCCTTCCTGATCTCGCTCGCGCTCGGCGTGATGATGGGGGCTCTGGCGGCGCGCCGGGCCGGGCGCTGGTCGGACAGCCTGATCACGACGCTCTCGCTCGTCTTCTACGCGACGCCGCTGTTCTGGATCGCGCTGATGAGCCAGATCGTCTTCGCGCTGAAGCTCGGGCTCGTCCCGAATGTCGGCTACGAGACCATCGGCGCGAACTACACCGGCCTGGCGCGGGCGCTCGACATCGGCCACCACCTGATCCTGCCGGCGCTGACGCTGGGGCTGTTCTTCACCGCGCTCTATGCACGAATGATGCGCGCCTCGATGCTGGAGGTGGCGGGCGCCGATTTCGTCAAGACCGCGCGCGCCAAGGGGCTGTCTCCCGGCATCGTCTCGCGACGGCACGTGGCCCGCAACGCGATCCTGCCGGTGGTGACGCTGGCCGGGCTGCAGGCGGGGCAGCTCGTCGGCGGCGCGGTTCTCACCGAGACGGTCTTCGCCTGGCCCGGCATCGGGCGGCTGATGTTCGACGCGCTGGTGCAGCGCGACTATTCCGTGCTGCTCGGCGTCTTCTTCATGTCATCGGCCATGGTCGTCGGTTTCAACATCCTGACCGATCTGATCTACCGGATCGCCGATCCGCGCATCGAGGCTGCGTCGTGAGCCGGTCTGTCAGGCCTTCACAGAGCCCTCATCCTGGGGAGCCATTCCCGGGGGAATGGCGTCTCGAAGGATGCTCCTCGGGGCTCCGCAGACATCTGGACCATCCTTCGAGACGCCGCTTCGCGGCTCCTCAGGATGAGGGCTGTGGGAGCATTGACCCATGAACTTCCTGAAACGCTTCTGCCGCAACCGCGGCGCCGTGTTCGGCCTCGTCATCCTGCTCGCGGTCGTCGCCTTCGCGCTGCTGGCGCCGACGCTCTATCCGCAATCACCCTGGCGCCCGGTGGGCCGGCCCTTCCTCGCGCCCTTCGTGATGGAGCGCTTCCCGCTCGGCACCGACACGCTCGGCCGTAACCTCGCCGCCGGCCTCGTCCATGGCGCGCGGGTCTCGCTGATGATCGGCGTGGTCTCGACGCTGGTGGCGCTGCTGATCGGCGTGCCGCTGGGCGCAGCGGCCGGCTATGCCGGCGGCTTCGTCGACGACGCGCTGATGCGCTTCACCGAGTTCTTCCAGACGATCCCCTCCTTCGCGCTGGCGATCGTGCTGGTGGCGATCCTGCAGCCGCAACTCGGCTCGATCGTGCTGGCGATCGGCGTCGTTTCCTGGCCACCGGTGGCGCGGCTGGTGCGCGGCGAGGTGCTCTCGCTGAAGACGCGTGAATATGTCCAGGCGGCGGTGACGATCGGCCAGTCGACGCCGCGCATCATCTTCAGCCAGGTGCTGCCCAACACGATCGCGCCGATCATCGTGATGGGCTCGCTGATGATCGGCTCGGCGATCCTGCTCGAATCTGCGCTCTCCTTCCTCGGGCTCGGCGATCCGAACCTGATGAGCTGGGGCTATATGGTCGGGGCCGGGCGCACGCGCCTGCTCGACGCCTGGTGGATTTCGTTCTTCCCGGGCTTTGCGATCTTCCTGACGGTTCTCGCGCTCAATCTCGCGGGGGAAGGCCTGAACGACGCGCTGAACCCGCGCCTCGCCAGGGGGCGCGAATGAGCGAGGTCATGGCCGCGCCGGCCCCCGTCCTCTCCATCGAGAATTTGACGCTGGCCTTGCCGGCGCTGGCCGACCGGGCGCATGCGGTCGAACAGGTCTCGCTCTCGATCGGCGCCGGCGAGACGCTCTGCGTCGTCGGCGAATCCGGCTCGGGAAAGTCGATGATCGCCCATGCGGTGATGGGGCTCTTGCCCAAGGCCGTGAAACCGGCCGGCGGCGCCATTCGGCTTGCCGGGCGCGACCTGCTGCAGCTCGACGAGGCGGCGATGCAGGATCTGCGCGGCCGCGAGGTCGGCATGATCTTCCAGGAGCCGATGACCTCGCTGAATCCGGTGATGCGCGTCGTCGATCAGATCGTCGAGACCTTCGAGGCGCATGGGCTGCACAGCCGCTCGGAGCGACAGCGCCGCGCCGTCGAACTGCTCGCCGAGGTCGGCCTGCCCGACCCGCCGCGGCTGGCGCGCGCCTATCCGCACGAGCTCTCCGGCGGCCAGCGCCAGCGCGTGATGATCGCGATGGCGCTCGCGCTCGAACCCAAGCTCTTGATCGCCGACGAGCCGACGACGGCGCTCGACGTGACGACACAGGCGCAGATCCTCAAGCTGATCGACAATCTGCGCCACAAGCACGGCACGGCCGTGCTGTTCATCACCCATGATATGGGCGTCGTCGCCGAGATCGCCGACCGGATCGCCGTGCTGGAAAAGGGCATCCTTGTCGAGGAGGGCACGGTCGATCAGGTGCTCGGCGCGCCGAACCATCCCTATACGCAGAAGCTGTTGGCCGCCGTGCCCTCGCTGACGCCGCCGGCGCGCGCGCCGCTGCCGCCTTCGGCGCCGGTCCTGACGGTGGAGGGGCTGGGCAAGGTCTATCGCAAGCGCAGCTTCTTCGGCAGCGCGCGCGAGGTCCGGGCCGCCGAGGACATCAACTTCTCGCTCCAGCGCGGCGAGACGCTGGGGCTGGTCGGGGAATCCGGTTCGGGCAAATCGACCGTCGGGCGCTGCTGCCTGCGGCTGATCGAGCCCGATGCGGGGCAGATCCGCCTGAGCAGCGCGGCGGCGGGGGATCTCGTCCTGAGCGATCTGAAGCCCGCGGCGCTGCGCGCTCAGCGCAAGCGCATCCAGATGGTGTTCCAGGACCCGTTCGCCTCGCTCAATCCACGCCAGACGGTGGGGCGGATCATCTCGGACGGGCCGGTGGCGCATGGCATGGCGCGCAGGGATGCGCTGGCCAAGGCGGCCGAACTGCTCGAACTCGTCGGCCTCTCGGCCAATGCGATCGACCGTTATCCGCACGAGTTCTCGGGCGGGCAGCGCCAGCGCATCGGCATCGCCCGCGCACTGGCGCTGGAGCCCGATGTGCTGGTCGCGGACGAGGCGGTTTCGGCGCTCGACGTCTCCGTCCAGGCGCAGATCCTGACGCTGATCAAGGACATCCAGCAGCGGCTAGGGCTCGCCATCCTGTTCGTGACGCATGATCTGCGGGTCGCCGCCCAGATCTGCGACCGGATCGCAGTGATGCAGCGCGGCCGGATCGTCGAGGCGGGGCCAACGGCGGCGATGTTCGCGGCTCCGAGCCACGACTACACGCGGGCGCTGCGGGCGGCGGTGCCCGGCGGCGCAAGGTTCGGGCATTGATCCAGTTTTGGTTTGATCACCTGCGCCGTCATCCCGGACGCAGCGAAGCGGAGATCCGGGATCCATGCCTGAAGCGTTTCGGAATGGATCCAGGATCGGCGCGGCTTTCGCCGCTTGTCCGGGATGACCGCGCGAAATCGATGATGTGACGTCGCTGCCTGCTGTTTGGAGATTCACCATGCCTCTCGACCCCGCCCTTCGCGACAAGATCCTGGCTTCCGTCGAGGCCGGCTTCGCCGAGCAGATCGCCTTTACGCAGGAGTTGATCCGCTTTCCCTCGCTGCGCGGCGAGGAACATGCCTGCCAGGACTTCGTCTACCGGGCGCTGCGAGAGCGCGGCTTCACGGTCGACCGTTTCAAGATGGACGAGGCGGCGATCAAGGCCCATCCCGGCGGCGGGCCGTTCTCCGAGCATCACTCCGACGCGCCGATCCTCGTCGGCATCCACCATCCGCGCGAGGAAAAGGGCCGGTCGCTGATCCTGCAGGCGCATGTCGACGTGGTGCCGACCGGCCCGGTCGATCAGTGGACGCATGCGCCCTTCGATCCGGTGATCGAGGGCGACTGGCTCTATGGCCGCGGCGGCGCCGACATGAAGGCCGGTCATGGCGCCAATTTCGCCTGCCTCGATGCGCTGCGGCGCATCGGCCTGCAGCCGGCGGCGACGCTTTATCTGGAATCGGTGGTCGAGGAGGAATCGACCGGAAACGGCGCGCTGATGACGCATCTGCGCGGCTACCGCGCGCAAGCCGCGCTGATCCCCGAGCCGGAATACGAGATGCTGGCGCGCGCCAATGCCGGCGTGATCTGGTTCCAGTTCGAAGTGCGCGGCGTGCCCGTGCATGTCCGCGAGATGGGCGCCGGGGCCAATGCGATCGACGCCGCCTACCGGGTGATCGCGGCTCTGCGCAAGCTCGAGGAGGAGTTCAACGCCGAGAAGGCCGGGCGCGAGCATTTCGAGGACCAGGCCCATCCGATCAACCTCAACATCGGCAAGATCGAGGGCGGCGACTGGGCGTCCTCGGTGCCGTGCTGGTGCCGCGTCGACTGCCGCGTCGGGCTCTATCCCGGCGTCACCGCGCAGGAGATCGCGCAGCGAATCGAGGATTGCATCCGCGCCGCCTCGCGGGCCGACAGCTTCCTCGCCAACAACCCGCCGAAAGTGACCTTCAACGGCTTCTGGGCCGAGGGTTATGTGCTGGAGCCCGGCAGCGAGGCGGAGGCCGTGCTCGGCCGCGCGCACCAAGCGGCTTTGGGCAAGCCGCTGCAATCCTTCATGACGCCGGCCTATCTCGATGCCCGCGTGCATGCGCTCTACGACCAGATTCCGGCGCTCTGCTACGGCCCGATGGGCGAGAACATCCATGCCTTCGACGAGCGCGTCAGCCTCGCCTCGGTGAAGCGCATCACCGGCGCCATGTCGCTGTTCGTCGCCGAATGGTGCGGGGTCGAAAGCCTCACCGCCTGAGCGACAGCTGCGACGCAGCCGCCTCTTGTTTCATCCGGCTCAGCCCCCAGATGCGTCAGAGCGGCATATGGAATACACTTTCCATATGGGCGCGTTGGCGCAATATTTGAACCATCGCGGGGGCCGACCGAATCAGCGGCCGCCGCGGGCGAGGGCAGCAGCGACCGATGAAGAAGAAGAAGGGTCCTCCCGGCACGATCCGGTCGCAGATCGCGGCCATGCCGATCCGGCGCCTGCCGGCCGGGGGTCTCGAGGTTCTGCTCGTCACGTCGCGCACCACGCGCCGCTGGATCGTCCCGAAAGGCTGGCCGATCAAGGGACTGACCGATTCCGAAGCGGCGGCCCGCGAGGCCTATGAGGAGGCCGGCGTCGTCGGCCACATCGTCAAGGAGCCGGCGGGGCGCTACACGTACTGGAAGCGCATGTCCGACCATTTCGTGCTGTGTGAGGTGACGCTGTTCCTGCTCGACGTCGAGCGGCAGCTGCCGACCTGGGCGGAACAGGGCCAGCGCCAGAGCCAGTGGTTCCGCCCCGAGGATGCCGCCGACCTCGTCGACGAGCCCGAACTCGCCTCTGCGATCCGCAACGTCAGCCTCGCCGCCGCGGCCTGACCGCGGAAGTCGGTCCGAATCAGGGGCCGGTCTGGGGCGCCGGCAGCAGCGTCTCGCGCTCGTGCCTTGCGCGGGCCTCCTTGCTCTCCATCAACCGGCTCTCGCGCAGGACATTGGCGCTCTCCAGGATCGGATAACCGATCGAGGCGACATGGCCGTGAATGCGCTTGAGATCGCGGATGATGTCGAGATGGATGGCGCTGGTCTCGATCGATTCCGGGCGCCCGTCGCGCAGCCGCTCGAAATGGCTCTCGGTGGCGCGACGCTCGGCCTCCCGCATCGTCGCCTTCTCGGCGAAGAGCTGGCGTGCCAGCGCGAGATCGCGGGTCGCGAAGACGTTCAGCGCCAGCCCGAGCCCCGAAGCGACGCGCTGGTGGAACTCGCGGATCTCGGCCAGGCCCTCGGGCGAGAAGGAATAGCGCTTGCGGATCTTCTTTTCGGCGAGCTCGCGCAGGTTCTTATCGATGATGTCGCCGATATGCTCGAGATTGGTGATCAGCGTGATGATCTCCAGGAGCCGGCGCCCCTCCTCGTCGCTGAGCTCGTTGCGCGAGACCCGCACGAGATAGAGCTTGATCGATTCATGGATAGTGTCGACGCCGTCATCGGCCTCCGCGATCGCGCGCGAGAGCCTGAGCTCGTCCTTCTCCAGCAGGATCATGGTATCGCGCAGCATGCCTTCGACACGGTCGCCGAGATGCAGCGCTTCGCGCATGGCGCAGGCGAGAGCCTCGGTGGGGCTGTCGAGCGCGTTGGGGTCGAGATAGCGCGGCGCCACCACCGTCTCGGCCGTGTCGCGGTCCGGCATGAGCCGGCCGACGAGCGCGGTGACGGGATGCACGAAGGGCAGGAAGATCAGCGCGCCGACCAGGTTCAGGGCGAGATGGAACTCGATGGCCAGCCGCGCATCGGCAAAGGGCAGCGCCAGCAGCCAGTTCGACAAGGGCGCCACGAAGGGCACCACCATCAGGGCCAGCAGCAGCCGCGTCGCCAGATTGGCGACGGCCGCCCGGCGCTGCGCGACGGGGGCGCCGAGCTGGTCCAGCACCGGGATCAGCGCATTGCCGAGATTGGCGCCGACGACGAGCGTCAGCGCGGTCGCCGGCGGGACGAGGCCCGAGGCGGCGAAGGTGACGATCAGCAGCACGATGGCGATGCTGGAATGCGTCAGCCAGGTCGCGGCGGCCGCGACGACGACCGCAAGCAGCGGCTCGCTGCCCAGCGCCGTCAGCAGGGTGCGGAAGGTCGGCGACTGGGCGAGCGGCGCGGCCGCGCCGTTCAGCTCGATCAAGGCGAGCAGGATCAGGCCGATCCCGACCAGGATGCGGCCGATATTGCGTGCTCGGTCCATCGCCTCGTGGCCGAGATAGAGCGCGACGCCGATGGCCAGGCACAGCCCCCAGAGCCAGCCGAGATCCATCGAGATGACGAAGGCGGCCAGCGAGGTGCCGAGATTGGCGCCGAGCAGGACCGCCAGCGCCATCGCCGGCGCGATCAGCTTGCGGGCGGCGAAGGAGGAGACGAGCAGGGTCGTCGCGGTCGAGCTCTGCAGCACGATGGTGACCGCGGCACCGCTGCCGAAGGCGGCAAAGCGGTTTCGCGTAAAGCTCTGCAGGGCCTGCCTCAGCGAGGCGCCGAAAGCCCGCATCGCACCGGTCCGGACGAGCCGCACCGACCAGATCAGCAGCGCGACGCCGCCGGCGAGGTGGAACAGGATCATCGTCGCGCTGTCGTTGGTGGTCATCGCAGCCGGGTCTTTCTCCGCTTCGGATGCCGAATCTACCGCATCATGGCCGCTTTTTCATTAGCCAACTTATCACTCATGCGCGCAAATTGTGCTGATCTTGCGGCCATGGACCGAAAAATGCCTGCTTCGAGGGCGGTTCCGGTCAGTTCGGCGGAATGAGGGTGACGCCCGAGCCGGCGAAAGCGAGATTGACCGGCGTTCCCGGCTTCCACATGGCGTGATGGCCGTACTGGACGACGAAGAGCTCGCCCACCTCGGTCTCGACCATGATGTCGAGATGATTGCCGAGATAGGCACATTTGCGCACCGTTCCCGGCAGCGAATCCGGAGTCGCCGTTTCCGACAGCAGGAGGCTTTCGGGACGGACCGCGACCTTGGCCGGCCCCGGCCCCAGGTCGCGGGCGGGCAGGGACACGGTCGCGGAGCCGATCGCCACCGCGGCGCGCCCGTCCGCCACGGAGGTGATCGTGACGTCGATCAGGTTGGCATCGCCGATGAAGTCGGCGACGAAGGCGTTGGCCGGAGCCTCGTAGAGCGCGCGCGGCGCGCCCTCCTGCGCGATCCGCGCATTCGACATCACGATGATCCGGTCCGAGACGGCCAGCGCCTCCTCCTGGTCTTGGGTGACATAGGCGACGGTGAGGTTCAGGTCCTGCTGCAATTCGCGGATCTCCTCGCGAACGCGGCGGCGCAGCTTGGCGTCGAGATTGGAGAGCGGCTCGTCGAAGAGCAGCACCTGCGGCTCGAGCACGAGCGCGCGCGCCACCGCGACCCGCTGCTGCTGGCCGCCCGACAGCTCCGACGGGTAACGGCTCTCGAAGCCCCTGAGGCCGACCAGCGCCAGTTTCTCCAGCGCCATCTCGCGGGACTTCTCCTTGCCGAGGCCCTTCACGGTCGGGCCGTAGGCGGCATTCTCCAGCACGCTCATATGGGGAAAGAGCGCATAGGACTGGAACACCATGCTGACGTCGCGGTCGGCGGCAGAGAGCCGCGTGACATCGTGCCCGCCGATGAGGATCTGCCCCTCGCTGGCGATCTCCAGCCCGGCGATCATGCGCAGCGTCGTCGTCTTGCCGCAGCCGGAGGGGCCGAGCAGCGTGACCAGCGTCCCGGCCTCGATGGTGAAGGAGATGTCGTCGACCGCCGTCACCGCGCCGTAGCGCATCGAGACATTGCGGAATTCGACGGATGCCGGGCCGGCCTTGGTCAACTTGCTGCTCCTTGGCTGATGGGGTCGGACACGGAGCTGTTGAGCGCGACGACCTTGCGGCGCCCGAGCTTGCGCTCGCCGACGCCCAACTGAATCAGGCCGATGCCGAATGCCATGAAGACGATGAGCACCGAGGAATAGGCGATCGCGAGCCCGAACTCTCCCGCCTCGACGCGCCCAACGATGTAGGCGGTGGCGAGGTTGTACTCCGCCGAGACCAGGAAGATCACGGCGCTGACCGCCGTCATGGCGCGCACGAAGGAATAGACCAGGGCCGAGACGAGCGCCGGCTTGAGCAGCGGCAGCATGATGCGCCAGAGCGTGGTGAAGGAGCGGGCCCGCAGCGTCGTCGAGGCCTCGTCGAGGCTCTTGTCGATCTGCGACAGGCCGGCGATGCCGGAGCGGACACCGACCGGCATGTTGCGGAAGACGAAGGCGAGCACGAGGATCAGCCCCGTGCCGGTGATCTCGATCGGCGGGACGTTGAAGGCCAGGATGTAGGCGACGCCGATCACGGTGCCGGGGATCGCGAAGGAGAGCATCGTCGCGAATTCGAGCGCATGGCGCCCCGCGAAGCGCTGGCGGGTCAGCAGATAGGCGGTGATCAGGCCGATGACCGCCGTCAGCGGGGCCGAGATGGCGGCGATCTTGATCGTGGTGAAGAAGGAATCCCAAGCCGCCCCCTCGAAGAACAGGCCGCGGCTCCAGTCGATCGAGAAGCCGGTGCGGTAATGCTCCAGCGTCGGCGTGTAATCGCGGCCCATCGCCTTCACGAAGCCGCCGATCAGGATGACGACGTAGATCACGAAGGTCAGTGCGACCCAGGGCAGGATGACGAGGCCGGCGAGCCAGGAGACACGCCGCGGCAGCGGCGTCGGCAGGCCGGAATCGCCCTTGCCGGTCACGGTCGTGTAGGATTTGTCGCCGAGCCAGCGCTGCTGGACCCAGAAGGCGCCGAGCGTGAAGCCGAGCAGCACGATCGCCAGCACCGCCGCCTGCCCCTGGTTGTGCGAGGCCCCGACCACGGCGAAGAAGATCTTGGTCGAGAGCACCTCGTAATTGCCGCCCAGAACGAGCGGGTTGCCGAAATCGGCCATGCTCTCGACGAAGCCGAGCAGGAAGGCATTGGCCAGGCCCGGCCTGAGCAGGGGCCAGGTCACGGTCCGGAAGGTCTGCCAGGGTTTGGCGCCGAGCGTCTGCGAGGCTTCCTCGAGGCTCGGGCTGATGCCCTGCACGACACCGATCAGCACGAGGAAAGCGATCGGCGCGAAGGCCAGCACCTGTGCCAGCAGCACGCCGGGAAGGCCGTAGATCCAGCGCGAGCGGGGGATGTCGAACCACTCGTACATCAGGTTCGAAACCATGCCCGAACGACCGAACAGCAGGATCAGCGCGAGACCGATGACGAAGGGCGGCGTGATGATCGGCAGCACCGTCAGCGCCCGCATCACCCGCTTGCCCGGCATGCCCGTGCGCAGGATCAGCAGCGCGCAGGCGAGCCCGAGCAGCGTGGTGATGACACCGCAGAGGACGGCCAGGAACAGCGTGTTCCAGGCCACGCCGCAATTGGTGTTGGAGGTGAGGCAGCCCAGGCCCCAGATCGAGGAATCGAAGAAGCGGCTGGTGAAGGCCGACAGCGCGAAGGCGCCGTCCTGGTCGATCAGCGCGCTCTCCAGCACGGTGACGACCGGAAAGAAGATGAACAGCCCGATCAGCAGCACGATGATGCCGATGGCGCTGGTGGTGAACAGGTCGCCGCGGCAATAGCCGCGATAGGCCAGGCCGTGACAGAGCAAAAGCAGCAGGGACAGGATGCAGAGAAAGGCGCCGGCACCCATCCCCGGCTGGGCCGCGCCGGCCCCTCCGAGCAAGGCCGCGAGGCCGGGAATGCCCTGGCCGCGGATGCCGATGGCGAAGCCCTGCGCGAAGAACAGCGCGATGCCGGCCATCCCCGCCAGGATCAGGATGCGCGCCACGATCTTCTCGTCGCGCAGGCCGCTCGCCACCGTCGCGGCGACGAGCGCGAGACCGGCCGGCAGCAGCCAGGGCGCCTCGCCCGAGAGCGAGAGCGCCAGGGCCGTGCCGGCGCGGCCGAAGGGATAGCCGTTCAGCCAACCGAAGCTGACGAGGCTCGCGCGCTCGACGAGATACCAGGGCAGCAGGCCATAGCCGAGCCAGCCCAGCAAGAGCACGAGCTTCGTCGTTCCGCGCATCGCGGCTTCCCCCGTCGTCTGCCCTGCTAAGCCGCGCCTACTTCGGTAGCACCTTCACCTCGCGGTCCCACTTGCTGAGCAGGCGGGTCCGCTCGGCCGAGGAGCCGTATTTGGCGAAGTCGTAGTCGATCAGCTTGACCTCCTCGAGCTTGGGCGCCTGCGGGGGCGGCACCACGCCCTTGTTGGACGGCACCTGGTAGGACTTGGCCTGCGTCGCCAGAGCCTGGGCGGCCGGGGTCAGCGCCCAGTCGTAGAACTTCTTGGCGCTGTCGGGATTGCGGGTGCCCTTGATCATCGACATCGAGCCGATCTCGTAGCCCGTGCCCTCGCAGGGGGCGACGACCTTTACCGGGCCGCCATCGACGACCATCGTCACCATGTCGTGCATGAAGGTGATGCCGACGGTGGTCTCGCCGAGGCTCGTCGCCTTGGCCGGCGCCGCGCCCGATTTGGTGTACTGATTGATGTTCCTGTGCAGGGCCTTGAGATAGTCGAAGGCCTTGTCCTCGCCCATCAGCTGCACGAGCGTCGCCAGCATCGTGTAGGAGGTGCCCGACGAGTTGGGATCGGCGACCTGGACCTCATCCTTGAGGTTGGCCTTGATCAGATCGGCCCAGCATTTCGGCTCGTCGATCTTGCGGGAGGCAACCTGCTTGGTGTTGAAGCCGAAGCCGAGCGCGCCGGCATAGACGCCGATGGTGCGGCCCTTCGACTGCTTCCACTGCTTGACCGCCCAATCGTGCAGATCGGCGTTGCGCGGGCTCTCATAGGCCTCGGTCAGGCCCTCTTCGGCAGCCTGGAGATGGGGGTCGCCGGTGCCGCCCCACCAGATGTCGCCGCGCGGGTTCGAGGATTCGGCCTTGATCTGGGCATAGGTCTCGCCCGAGCTCTTGCGCGTCATCGAGACCTTGATGCCGGTCTCCTTCTCGAAGGCCTGGGCCATCGGCCGGCACCACTCCTCCTGGACGGAACAATAGAGCACGAGCGACCCCTGCGCCTGGGCCGGCGCGGCCCCGAACGAAGCGGTGGCGAGCGCGGCGAAAAAGCCGGCCCGGAGCCAGGACTGCGTCTGCATGATAACCTCCCTGATCAGAACGTTTTGTTCTTGTTGTCTTTATTGCGACAGTGAAACGACATGCCCGGAAAAGGCAATGGGCGTGTCGCCAGCTAAACGATTCCGGTGATCCGGCGCAGTTCCTCCGCCAGCCCCGGCGTGCAGCAGAGGATCGGATTGCCTTTCGCCATGCCGGTGCCGGCGAAGAAGTCGTTGATGGTCGCGCCCGCCTCGCCGGCGATGACGATGCCGGCCGCGACGTCCCAGGCGTTGATGTGGAGCTCGGCATAGGCGTCGCTGCTGCCATCGGCGACATGGCAGAGCCCGAGCGTGCCCGAGCCGCTGCGCTTCACCGCAGCGCCCGCGGCATAGGTCCGCCCGATGACCTCGATATAGCGTTCCGCCGCAACGCGGGTCGACCAGCCGAGCTCGATCGAGGCACGCGCGATGTCGGCGCCGCCCGAGACCTTGATCGGTGCGCCGTTCAGCGTCGCCCCGCCGCCGCGGCGCGCGGCGTAGAGCTCGCCCAGCGCGGGCGCGGCGACGACGCCGATCTCGGGCCTGCGATCGACGAGGAAGCCGATCGAGATGCACCAGTTGCGGTCGCCATGGGCGAAATTGGCGGTGCCGTCGATCGGATCGAGAATCCAGACGGCGTCGGAGGCCTCTCCACCGCCCTCTTCGCCGATCACCGTGTCACCCGGGAAGAGCTGCGACAGGCGCTCGCGCAGGAAGGCCTCGACCGCACCGTCGGCGACCGTCAGCCAATCCTGCGCGCCTTTCATGGTGGTGCCGAGGGTTTCGCGGCGGCCGAAATAGCCCTGGGCGAGGTGGCTCGCCTCGGCCGCGAGGCCGAGCGCGGCATAGTAGCGCAGATTGCGTTCGGCCGGGTTCATCGCGCCGCCTCCAGATCGACGGCCACGGGCCGTCCGGTTTGCGCCGACTGCGTCGCGGCATCGGCCAGGATCTGCGCCTTCAGCCCGTCGAGACCCGACGGCGTGGGCGCAACGCCGCCGCGGCAGGCGGCGAGGAAAGCATCGAGTTCGGCGCGGTAGGCGGCGGCATAGCGCTCCAGAAAGAAGTTCTGCACCGGATCAGCGCGGAAGCCCTGGGCGGTGGCGCTCTCGACGGTGGTCTCGTGAATGTTGCCGGCCCGCAGCATGCCCTGTGAGCCATGCACCTCGATGCGCTGGTCGTAGCCGTAAGTCGCGCGGCGGGAGTTCGAGATCTGGGCGATCTTCCCCGAGGCCGTCTTCATGAGAACGGCGGCCGTGTCGACGTCGCCGGCCTGGCCGATGGCGGGATCGACCAGCGCCGAGCCGAGTGCGAAGACCTCGACCGGCTCCTCGGCGAGGAGGAAGCGGGCCATGTCGAAATCATGGATCATCATGTCGCGGAAGAGCCCGCCCGAGCGCTTCACATAGTCGACCGGCGGCGGCGAAGGATCGCGCGAGATCACCGTGACGATCTCGACGGCCCCGGCCTCGCCGGCGCGCAGCCGGCGTTCCAGCGCCGCGAAGTTGGGGTCGAAGCGGCGGTTGAAGCCGATCATCAGCGGCCGGCCGGAGCGCTCCACCGTCGCGAGGCAGCGGCGGATGCGGGCGGCGTCGAGATCCACCGGCTTCTCGCAGAACACCGCCTTGCCGGCCGAGACCGCGGCCTCGATCAGGTCGGCATGGGTGTCTGTGGGCGTGCAGATCAGGATGGCGTCGATGCCGGCATCCGAGAGGATGGCCTCGGCGCTGGTGTCCTTCGCCCCCGTCTCGGCCGCCAGCGCCGCGGCGGCGGCGGGCAGCGCATCGGTGAGCGCAACCAGTTCGGCGTCGGCCCGCGCCGCCACGTTCAACCCGTGGATGCGGCCGATCCGGCCCGCCCCCAGCAACCCCACCCGCATCTTCGGCAATCCCGTCGTCATCTCGTCTGTCGTCCTGTCATGGCCCTGAGCGGGCCGTAATCCCATCGGCATCGGTGTCAATCATGGGCGCCGAGAATGGTCTGATCGAAATCGATGTTGGAGCCGGTCATCAACCCGGATTCGTCGGACGCCAGATAGGTGACGGCACGGGCGACCTCGCGCGGGTCGAGCAGCCGGCCGAAGGGCTGGTCCGCGGCGGCCTGCTCGAGCCAGCCATCCTGCGCGCCATGGTGGCGGCGCATGACCGCATCCTCGCCCGGCGTCGCCATCCAGCCGATGTTGAGGCCATTGACGCGAATGCGGTGCGGCAGAAGCCCGTAGGCGGCATTGCGGGTCAAGGTCGCCAGCGCACCCTTGGAGACGCTGTAGGCGGCGAGGAAGGGCTGGCCGCCATGCGCGGACATGGACTGGATGTTGACGATGGAGCCGGCGATGCCGTGCCGCCGCATCAACTCCGCCGCGTCCTGGATCAGGAAGAAGGGCGCGCGCAGATTGACCGCCATGAGGCGCTCATAAAGTTCGGGCGAGGTGTCGAAAACGGTGCCTCGGTCCGTGTCGCCGGCGGCGTTGACGAGGATGTCGAGCCGGCCGAAGGCGCGCTCGGCCGCCGGAACGATGCCGCGGACGGCGGCGAGGTCGGACAGATCGGCGGTGTGGAAGCGGGCGTCGCAGCCCCCGGCCCTCAGGCTCGCCGCCACGGTCTCGCCGCGCTCGCGGCTGCGCCCGGTCAGCA
>NZ_JAUXYO010000268.1 GCF_030694325.1 Allobosea sp.
CGGTGGCCTCGTCGAGCAGCACCACCGACAGCCCGGCCTCGCTCGCGGCCAGCGCGGCTGCGGCGCCGGCCGGCCCGGCGCCCACGACGATGAGATCGGCTGGCGTCATCTCAGAGCGAGCCCTTGAGTTCGACGACGAGCCCGTCCTCGACCGGCACCTGGCAGGACTGGCGCAGCACGCCGTCGACCTGCACCACGCATTCCTGGCAGACGCCCATGAAGCAATAGGCACCGCGCGGCGCGCCCTCGCGCGGGCTGTGCCGCAGCCGCGTGATACCGGCCGCCAGCAGCGCCGCCGCCAGGGTCTCGCCGCGATGGGCCATGACGCTGCGACCTTCGACCGCAAACGTCACGGCGTCACCCCGCCGGAGGGCGTCCTTCATCCGCAGAGCCGTCATCCGTCCGCCCGGGTCCCCGTCCGCTGCCGCTTTACAAGAGCGATGCAGTGTATACAGTCCGTCGACAATCGGTGCAACATGAGCGGCCGTCAAGAGCCGGCCATGACCGCAGCCGAGGCGTTCAACCTGACTGTCTGAGGGGACCCATGTTCAACAAATTCGCGCTCGGCATCGCCGCGCTGCTCGGACTCGCCACCGCCGCCCTGCCCACCACCGCGAGCGCCCGCTCGCTCGACGAAATCCTGAAATCCGGCACGCTCAAGGTCGGCGTCAACCCGACGCTGCCGCCGCTGGCCAAGTTCGACGAGAAGAACCAGATCGTCGGCTTCGACGTCGATTTCGCCACCGAGATCGCCAAGATGCTGGGCGTAAAGCTGGAGATCGTGCAGACCGGCTCGCCCGACCGCATCCCCTTCGTCGCTTCGGGCAAGATCGACCTCGTCATGGGCGCGATGACGCGCAATCCGGAGCGCGCCAAGGTGATCGACTTCACCGTGCCGGTTCACACCGAGGTTTTCGGCGTGTTGACGACCGAGGCCAAGCCCTACAAGGACTGGAAGGAACTCGACAGCCCGAGCGTCACCCTGATCCAGGTCCGCGGCACCACGCCGGTCAAGTTCATCGAGGACAATCTCAAGCAGGCCAAGGTCACGCTGCTGGACAACTACCCCGACGCGGTGCGCGCGCTGGCACAGGGTCGCGGCGACGCGATGATCGACGTGATCGACTTCGTCGGCGAGCAGATGAACCGCTTCAAGGACGTGAAGTGGAAGGTCGTCGAGACGCCGGTCGACGTCTACTATTGCAGCTTCGGCCTCGCCAAGAACGCGACCGGCCTGAAGGACTGGCTCAACGTCGCGATCTTCGAGATGCACCGCCGCGGCAAGACGGATGCGCTCTGGGAGAAGTGGTTCGGCATCAAGATGCTCAACCCGACCGGCTTCACGCCCTACTTCTGACCGCTCGGAAACGCGACCGTCATCCCGGACAAGCCGCGTCAGCGGCACTGCTCCGGGATCCATCGTAGAGCGCAGTTCCCTACGATGGATCCCGGCGCTCCGCGGCGTTTATCCTTGGGCCGATCGAAGATCGGACCCGAGGGCTGCGGCCGGGATGACGAGGCGCTTGAACGAACATGAGCCTTTCGCAGACCGCCCGGGCTTAAATCGATATGCCGCCTGACCGCCCCGCCGCCCCCGGCGAGATCCAGACCGTTTGCGGCCCGATCGCACCCGCAGATCTCGGCCCGACGCTGATGCACGAGCATCTGCTCTGTGACGTGACTCCGCCCGAGCTCGCCGCGCAGGGCTTGCCCGAAGTCGTGATCACCCCCTGGAACGCGGCCGAGATCCGCTATCACTGGTGCCGGCATTACGGGAACCACATCCTCTCGGACGTGGCGGAGATGACGGAAGAGGTACGGCTCTTCCGCGAGAGCGGCGGGCGCGCCATCGTCGAACTGACCATCGAGGGCATCAAGCCCGATCCGCTGGGCCTGCGCGCGATCTCGCAGGCGACCGGCGTCGCGATCGTCGCCGGCTGCGGCGTCTATATCGAGAGCTTCGCCGGCGAGGCCCTGACCACGCGCTCGACCCACGACCTCGCCGCGCTGATGATCGCCAGCGTCCGCGACGGCCTCCAGGGCAGCGATGTCCCCGCCGGCATCATCGGCGAGATCGGCATCAGCGATCCGCCGACCCCGGGCGAGCTGCGCGCACTGACGGCTGCCGCCATCGCCCAGCGCGAGACCGGCGCCAGCATCAATGTCCACCCCGGCCGCGACCCCGCCTCGCCGCTGCAGGTCGTCGCCCATGTCGCAGCCGCCGGCGGCGACGTCACGCGCCTGATCATCAGCCATCTCGACCGCACCTTCTCGACGCTGGATCAGGCGCTGGCGCTGGTCGAGACGGGGGCCGTCGCCGAATGGGATTTCTTCGGCATCGAATCCTCGCATTATCCCTTCGCACCGATCGACCTGCCCAATGACGGCATGCGTCTGAACTGGATCGCCGGGCTCGTCGCGCGCGGCCATGGCGCGCAGGTCACGCTCTCGCAGGACATCTGCACCAAGACGCGGCTTAGGCGTTACGGCGGCCATGGCTATGGCCATCTGATCGAGAATGTGGTGCCGATGATGCGTCGCAAGGGATTCGACGAGGCCATGATCGACCAATTCCTGATCGAGACGCCACGCCGGCTGCTCACCCTTGTCTGATTCCGGCGTCGAGACGGCCGCACGCGCGCGGCGCGACATCCTCATCGGCGCCGCGCTGATGGTGGTGTCGACCTTCTGCTTCGTCAGCCTCGATTCGATCCTGAAGGCGCTGGCGGCACGCCATGACGTGCTGTTCCTGGCCTGGGGCCGCAACCTCTTCCAGGTTGTCTATCTCGTCGCCGTCATGCCGCTCTTCGGCGCGCGCCGCATGCTGGTGACGCGCCATCCCGTCATCCAGCTCTGCCGCGGCGCGGCGCTGGTCGGCACCACCGTCTTCATCGTGCTGGCGCTGAAATCGATGCCGCTGGCGCAGACCTACGCCATCACCTTCTCGGCCCCCCTGCTTGCGACCATCCTCGCCATGATCTTCCTCAAGGAGCGCCCCTCGCTGCAGCGCTGGGTGCTGATCCTGATCGGCTTTTGCGGTGTCATGGTCGCGCTGCAGCCGACGGCGCCGGGCGCTGGCGGCTTCCTCGTCTTTCCCCTCGCCATGGCGCTGGCGAACGCCGGATATCACGTCCTGACCCGCGCCATCGCCGCCGACGAGGACCCGCTGGCGATGCTGTTCCAGGTTGGCTTCTTTGCCTTCCTGCTGACCTCGCTCGCCCTGCCCTGGTCGTGGTCGCGGATGGAGCCCTGGGAATGGGGCGTGCTGGCAGTGGGCGGCGCCTTCGGCACGCTCGCCCATCTCCTGCTGATCGAGGCCTTCCGGCGCGCGCCCACCGCGGTGATCTCGCCGATGATCTATTCGCAGATCATCGCCGCCTGCCTGATCGGCTATCTCGCCTTCGGCGAGGTGCCGACGCTGGCGACCCTGCTGGGTGCGGCGATCGTCGTCGCCAGCGGCGTGGCGCTGATCCGCTCGCGGGGCTGAAAAGCTCGTCCTCCGTCATTGCAAGCGCAGCGAAGCAATCCAGAGCGACCGCTCGGTGGCCCCTGGATGGCGTCGTCGGCTCCGCCCCCTCGCCATGACGATCCGCGACGCAGACCGACGCGAAGATCTCAGGAGATGTTGTCGAGCGAGAAGCGCGACAGGCTCCGGATATGCGCCTGCGCCGCTTTGCGGGCGCGCTTGGGGTCCTCGGCCTCGAGCGCGACGACGATCTCGAGGTGCTCGACCGCATCCTGCCCGACGCGGTCGGCGAGGCGGGCGATCTCGAACAGCCGCGTCGTCACCCGCAGCGAGCGGATCATCTGCCCCATCACCGCATTGCCGCAGCCGTCGATATAGAGGCCGTGGACATTGTCGTCAGAACGCCAATGGGCGTCGGTGTGGTAGGTCGTCGCCGCCATCAGCTCGTCGATCTCGCGATGGACCATGGCGAGCTTGGCCTGCGACAACCGCCCCGCGGCCAGCGCCGCCGCCTCGCCCTCGAGCAGCTCGCGCACCTTCAGGCTCTGCAGATATTCGCCGAGATCGACATTGCGGACCATGAAGGAGCGGTTGGCGGCCTTCACCACCAGCCCCTCGCCCTCCAGCCGCTGCAGCGCCTCGCGCAGCGGCGTGCGGGAGATCCCCAGAATATCGGCGAGCTTCGCCTCGACGATGACCTCTCCGCCCTTGAGGCGGCGGCCGCGCACCATGTCCGACACCGCCTTGTAGGCGAGGTTGGAGAGGTTGTAGCCGCCCGTCTGCTCGGCAGCGTCGCTCGGCTCGGTCAGGGTCATGCTGTCGTCTTCGTGCTCAGGTTGCAGGACCGCTTGTGAACGAGGCGAGCCCGGCCATCAAGACCGGAACCGGCCCCCGCCGTCACCGATGCCCCCCGGCCGGCTCGAAAGAGGTCGGCAATTGCCCCGCCGGGGCGGCCAGCGCCGAGCGCTCGCGCGCGACATGTCCACCCTGACCCGGCTGGCCGACGAGGTCGCCGTCGCGCACCAGCACCTGCCCGCGCAGGATCGTGGTCACCGGCCAGCCCGTCACCTGGATGCCCTCATAGGGCGTGTAGTCGCTGCCGTGATGCAGCAGGGACTGGCTGATCGTGACCTCGCGCCGAGGGTCCCAGATCGCGATGTCGGCATCCATGCCGATCGCGATCGAACCCTTCTTCGTCAGCCCGTAGGTCTTGGCGTGGTTGGTCGCAGACAGCGCGACGAACTGGTTCAGCGTGATCCGCCCCTTGCCGACCCCTTCCGAGAACAGGATCGGCAGTCTTGTCTCGACGCCCGGGATGCCGTTGGGCACCCAGCGGAAGGAGGTCCTGCCCTTCGGCGTCAGCTTGCCGGCCGGGTCGTCATAGCGGAACGGGCAGTGGTCGGACGAGAACACGTTGAAGATGCCGTTCGACAGCCCCTCCCAGCAGGCCTGCTGGCTGGCGGTGTCGCGCGGCGGCGGCGAGCAGACATATTTCGCGCCCTCCATGTTGAGGCCGTCCATGTCCTTCTCGGTCAGCACGAGATATTGCGGGCAGGTCTCGCCATAGACCTTGAGGCCCCGCGACCGGGCCCGGGCGATCTCCTCCATCGCCTCGCGGTTCGAGACATGGACGATCATCACAGGGACATCGACGAGTTCGGCCAGCGAGATCGCCCGATGCGTCGCCTCGCGCTCGACGGGAATCGGCCGCGAGGTGCCGTGGAACTTCGGCGCGATATGCCCGCCCCGCTCCAGCCGGTCGGTCAGGAAGCGGATCGCGTCGTAATTTTCGGCATGGACCATGACGAGCGCGCCGGTCTCGCGCGCCACCAACATCACCTCGAGCATCTCGCGGTCGTTCAGGGCGAGCCCGTCATAGGTCATGAAGACCTTGAAGGAGGTGTAGCCGTCCTCGATCAGCGCCGGCAGATCTTGCCCCAGCACCTGCTCGGTCGGCTCGGAAATGACGAGGTGGAAGGAGACGTCGGTGTAGCAGCGGCCCTCCGCCAGCTTGTGATAATCCTTCACCGTCTCGCGCAGCGACGTGCCTTTCTCCTGCATGCAGAACGGCATCACCGTGGTGTTGCCGCCGAACGCCGCCGAGAGCGTGCCGGAGGCGAAGTCGTCGGCCATGACGATGCCATCGCCGCTCGGCTGGGCGATATGGACATGGCTGTCGATTCCGCCGGGCAGGACGAGATGGCCGGTGGCGTCGATCGTCTCCGTCGCCGGGCCGAGATCGTGACCCATCGCCACGATCGTCCCGTCGCGCACGCCGATATCGCAGGAGAAGGTGTCGGAGGCGGTGGCGACCGTGCCGCCGGCGATAACGAGATCGTAGCTCATGGACTGTTCCTGTCGGATCCCGCCTGCCAACGAGCCGGAGCCCTCGACGGAATACAGAGTGTATGCAGCCCGCATTTTGATGGCTTGGCCGTCGCGCTGCAAGCGCGAACATGACGACGCACACGAGCGCGGCGCGGGCGACGGGCCCGGCCGACCCGACGCGGAGGACGGAGCCCAAGGGAGCCCCTGAGGGCTTAAGTCCCGACCTTGGCGAGAACGTCGGCCCGCAGGAAGCGCTCGATGAACAGCATGAACAGCACCGAGGGTACGAGCAGGATCAGCGCCGTGATCGAGGCGACCTGGTAGTTGCCGCCCATCGCCGCATTGTAGAGCAGCAGCGGCAGCGTCGTGACCTGGGGCACGCCGACGAAGAAGGTGCCGGTGAACTCGTCGAGCGATTCCAGGAAGACGAAGATGCCGCTGGCGATGATGCCCGGCGCGGCCAACGGCAGCGTCACGGTGAAGAAGGCGCGCAAGGGAGAGGCGCCCATGTTGCGCGCCGCCAGTTCGAGATCCTTGTCGACCGCGGCAAAGGCCGCCGCCGCGATCCAGACCGAGAACACCAGCCCATGCGCGGTGTGGACCAGGACCACCGCCAGCACCGTGCCGTTGATGCCGAGCTGGTAGAAGATCCGGGCGACGTTGATGTAGATCGCGACCGAGGGAAACGCCTGCGGCAGCAGGAACATCACCATGAACAGCGCCCGCATCGGCAGCTTCAGGCGCGCTAGCGCGTAGCCGGCGGGAATCGACAGAGCGAGCGCGAAGGCGACCGTCAGCACCGCGATCCAGACGCTGGTGCCGAGCGAGGCCATGGCGTCGCCGGTCGGCCGGAAGACCTGCTCCCAATAGCGCGTGCCATAGGTCACGGGCAGTTTGTAGGGCGTGTACCAGCGCTCCGCCACGGACCAGAGCGCGAGATTCAGGATCGGCCCGATCAGGACGAAGGCGAAGGCGGCGAGCAGGCTCGCGGCCAGCACCATCCGGGCGGAAGCGGCGAGCCGGATCATCGCGGGGCCTCCTGCGAGAGGCCGCGGCGCAGATACAGGATCGCGGCGCCGGCACTGATCAGATAGGTGATGACGCCGAGCGCATTGGCCGTGGCGTAGTCGCCATAGGCGTTGATGCGGAAGGCCATGTCGACGGTCAGCATGGTCGGCTGCGAGCCCGAGACCATCAGCGGCACCGACAGCACCGAGAGCATCGTCACGAAGGAGAGCACGAGCGCCACCAGCAGCGTTTGCATGACCTGCGGCAGCGCGAGTTCGACCAGCACCCGCAGCCGCGAGGCGCCGAGATTGCGGCCGGCCTCCAGCGTCGCCCGATCGATCGAGGCGAGCGCCCCGGCCAGAAGGAGCGCGACGAAAGGCGTCTGCTTCCAGACGAAGGTCGCGATGATGCCGCGCCAGTCGAGATAGCTCACCGCCTGCAGCGGCTCCATCAGCCCCAGCGAAACGAAGCTGTTGTTCATCAGCCCGTTCTTGGCGAGGAAGGTGCGCATGCACTGCGCCGCGACGATGAAGGGGATGAACAGCGGCCAGCGATAGAGCGCCCTCAGCGTGCCGACGATCCAGCGGTTTTCACCGAGCGTCAGCGTGCCGGCGATCACGATGGCCGCCAAAGCCGTCAGCGCGCAGGAGGTCAGCACGATCACCACCGTGAAGACCATGTCGGTCGAGTAGAGCTCGAACGCCTTGGCGAACCACTCCAGCGTGAACGCCCCGTCCTTGCTGAAGGCGGAGATCAGCGAGAAGCCGAGCGGGTACAGAAACAGCGCCGCGACCAGCACGAGGCCGGGCGTGATCAGCAGCAGCGCCAGATGGCGTTGGGAGAGCATGGGCAAGGCGCCGTTCGGTGATGGGAGGTGCCCGGCCAAGGCCGGGCCAATAAAGAGTGATCGAGAGGCGCGCCGCTGCTTCAAAACGCGCCGTCATCCCGGGCTTGCCCCGGGATCCATCATAGAGCGCAACGCCCTACGATGGATCCCGGAGCTCCGCTTCGCTGCGTCCGGGATGACGGTCGAGGTTCAGAGCACGAACGCGGCACTCGTCGTCTCAGTTCGCGACCTTCTTCTCGTAGCCCTCGAGGATGTCGTTGAAGTAGGGCGCGATCGGGAAGGCCTTGCCGTTCTTGGCGAGGTCGGCCGGGGTGACGTCGACGAAGAGCTTGTCCCAGGCGGCCTTGTCGAGCTTGCCCTCGAGGTTGGCGGCGTCGATGCCCGGATACCAGTTGAACTTCTTGACGATGCCGTCGGCCTGGACCTGCGGCGAGGTGGCGAGCGCGATGAAGGCCTCGGCCAGCTTCTTCTGGCCGGCCTTGGCGGGCACCGCGTAATACATCGGCTGGCCGGGCATGCCGGGCGAGATCAGCTTCAGCTTCATGTTCGGCGGCAGCTTGCCGTCGGCCTGCCAGGAATAGAACATGTCGACCCAGACCGGGCCGATCGCGATCTCGCCGCGGTTGAGCATGTCGAGCGTGCCGGCATTGCCGGGCGTGATCGTCGCGTTCTTGTTGAACTCCTTCAGATCGGCGAAGGCCTTGTCCCAGGTCGTCTTGGTGGCCGCGTCATAGGGGCCCTTCATCAGCTTTTCGGCGTCGCCGCCGAAGGCATAGACCCAGCCGGCGACGAAGGAGACGCCCGACATGCCGCCCTTGATGCCGTTATAGCCGAACTGCTTGGGGTTCTTCTTCGCCCACTCCGCCAGTTCGGCGAAGGTCGAGGGCGGCGTCTTGACCATGTCGGCATTGTAGGCGAGCGCCGTCTGCGACTGGAACATCGGGATGACATAGCCCGAGACGTCGGTGCCGAGCGCGTTCTTGGCGGCGTCGCCGGTGGCGAGCTTCGCGGTCGGGACATTGGCGGTGTATTTGTCGAGCAGCCCGTCCTTGACCATCTGGCCCGCGGCCTTCTGGTGGATCACGACGACGTCGAAATCGGTCGTCGCCGAGCCCTTCTGGGCGTCGAGCTTCTCGAAGATCTTCTGCGAGCCGGAATCGCCCGCCCCGGTTCCGACCGAGACGACCTTCACGCCGGGATTGGCCTTCTCGAACATCGGCCCGAGGAAGTCCTTGACGTAATCGACCATGTTCTGGTCGCCGGCGGAGGCGACGTTCAGGGTCTGGGCGGAGAGCGGGGATGCCGCCATCAGTGCCGCGAGCGAGCAGGCTATCGTGAGGATGCGCATGGGAGACTCCTGTTGTGGGACGTCAGGCGGCGATCCCGGCCTCGGATGCCGGGAAGATGTGCAGGCGCTGCAGCGGGATGCGCAGGCCGATCATGGTTCCGAGTTCGTGGCGGTCGGCGTCGTCGACCGTGATCTGGCGGCCCGCGGCCTCGATCCGGTAGCGGTAGACCCCGCCCGGATAGGCGCGCGCGGCGATGGTGCCGGGGACCAGCAGATCCCCGCCCGCCGCCGCATCGCTCGCGTCGAGCCTGGCGACATCGTCGCGGAAATAGGCGACCGCATCGCCGGCCGGCAGCGCCTGGGCCGCCTCCGGCGCGAGGCGCGCCATCGCCGTGCCGGCAGTGACGGAGGCGCCGCCCTCGGCGCGGGCGACATGCAGCGGCAGCACGTTCTCGGCGCCCATGAAATTGGCGACGAAGGCGCTGGCCGGGCGGTCATAGACCTCTTCCGGCGTGCCGACCTGCGCGACGCGGCCCGCCTGCATGATCACCAGCCGGTCGGCCATGGTCATGGCCTCCTCGCGGTCATGCGTGACATGGACGGCGGTCAGCCCGAGCCGCTGCTGGATCGAGCGGATCTCGTGGCGCATCACCATGCGGATCTTGGCGTCGAGATTGGAGAGCGGCTCGTCGAGCAGGAGGATGCCGGGGTCGATGGCGAGCGCCCGGCCGAGCGCGACGCGCTGGCGCTGCCCGCCCGAGAGCGCGGTGACCTTGCGGTCCTCATAGCCGGAGAGGCCGAGCATGGAGAGCAGCGCGCCGACCTTCGCCGCGATCTGCGCCTTGGGCACGCCACGCAGCTTCAGCCCGTAGCCCATGTTCTGCAGCACGCTCATATGCGGCCACAGCGCATAGGACTGGAACACCATCGCCATGCCGCGCTTCTCCGGCGGCAGCGGCGCGACGTCCAGCCCGCCGACCAGGATCGCCCCGGACTCGACCGGCACGAAGCCCGACAGCGCCCGCAGCAGCGTGGTCTTGCCGCAACCCGACGAACCCAGCAGCGCGGTGAAGCTGCCCGGTTCGAAATCGAGGCTGACGCCATGCAGCACGCGGGTGCCGCCATAGGCGACCTTCAGGTCGCGCACGGCGATCGACGCGCCGCTGCGCAGCCCGTTGGGCATGTCGGTTGGCACGATGCCATCTCCCTAGAACGCGCATTTTGCTCGGCTGGAATGGAATGGATCTTCCATTTCCGATACGCTTGGAGCAAACATAACGTCTGTGTCGGACCGTGTGCAATAGGTTTATGAAGCTCTGATGACGGCTGCGATCCACTCCCTCTGGCTGATGCCCTCGGCCGAAGACGGCGCCCTGTTCGCAGGTGTCCTCGCCGATCTCTCTGCCCGCTTCGACACGCCGCTCTTCACGCCGCATCTGACCATCGCAGGCGATACCGACAGGCCGGTGACGCAGCTCTCAGCCGAGATCGCAGCGGCCGCCGCCGAGGTCGCGGCTTTCTCGGAGACTGTGCTGGGGATCGAGACGAGCGAGACCTTCTTCCGCTCCTTCTATGCGCGCTTCGCCGTGTCGGCCCCGCTGGCGGCGCTCAAGCAGCGGCTCGACCCGCAGGCGCGCGAGCCCTTCCTGCCGCATGTCTCGCTGCTCTACGGACCGGTCGCCGCCGGCCCGAAAGCCGAGGCCGCCGCGCAGGTCTCGACCACGCTCACCGGCCGCCCGATCCGCTTCGACCGCCTCTGCGTGGTGACATCCGGCCAGGACGTGCCCATAGCCGACTGGCGCATAGTCGAGACGGCGATGCTGGGCTGACGCCCCTCAACCGTCATTGGGAGCGCAGCGAAGCAATCCAGCAGGCATAGAGCTCTACGAGACTGGATTGCTTCGCTGCGCTCCCAATGACGGATATCGCGACGCCCGTCCCATTAGACTCGGGTTCTCGACAATCTTGAGCGCCCCACCCGCAAGTCGGCGTTCCCTTTTCAAGCGCGGGTCGTCCCGGGCGACCAAAGGGAGACCCGGGACCCATTCCGGAACCTCAATCGGAAAGGCTCCGGAATGGGTCCCGGATCGGCGCCGCCGAAGGCGGCTTGTCCGGGACGACCCGCAATAGGGACGCTCGGTCGCTACCCCCGTGGCAGCGCCTCCAGGAACCGCGCCGGCTCGCCCTGCGAGGGCGTCACGATCTCGGCTTCCCACATCACCTTCCGGCCGCGCACGAAGGTGCCGACCGGCCAGCCGGTGACGGTGACGCCGTCATAGGGCGTCCAGCCGCATTTCGAGGCGCCCCATGCGTTGGTGATCGTCTCGCGGCGCTTCAGATCCACGATGGTCAGGTCGGCGTCGTAGCCCGCCGCGATGCGCCCCTTGCCCTCCATCCCGAAGATGCGCTGCGGCCCATGGCTGGAGAGATCGACGAAGCGCTCCAGCGTGAGCCTGCCGGCATTCACATGGTCGAGCATGATCGGCACCAGCGTCTGCACGCCCGGCATGCCGGAATGGCTGGCGGGATAGGCGTGGTGCTTCTCCTCATGCGTATGCGGCGCATGGTCGGAGCCGAGCACGTCGACGATACCCTGCTCGACACCCCACCAGATGCGCTGGCGGTGGCTGTCGTCGCGGATGGGCGGGTTCATCTGGGCATAGGTGCCCAGCCGCTCGTAGCAATCGGGCGCGACCAGGGTCAGGTGGTTGGGCAGCACCTCGACCGTCGCGACATCCTTGTGGTCCTTCAGGAACAGCATCTCGTCGCCGGTCGAGATGTGCAGGACATGCACCCTTGCCCCCGTCTCATGCGCGATCCGCACCAGCCGCTGCGTGCAGGTCAGCGCCACCTCGGGCGAGCGCCAGACCGGGTGGCTCGCCGGGTCGCCGGTGACGCGCAAGCCCATCCGCTCGCGCAGCATGCCCTCATCCTCGGAATGAAAGGCGGCGCGCCGGCGCGTCTGGCGCAGGATGGCGGCGACGCCTTCATCGTCCTCGACCAGCAGGTTGCCGGTGGACGAGCCCATGAAGACCTTGATGCCGGCCGCACCCGGCAATCGCTCCAGCTCGGGAATGTCCTTCACGTTCTCATGCGTGCCGCCGACCCAGAAGGCGAAGTCGCAATGCATGCGGTGCCGCCCGCGCGCGATCTTGTCGGCCAGCGCCGCTTCGCTCGTGGTCAGCGGATTGGTGTTAGGCATCTCGAACACGCAGGTGACGCCACCCAGCACCGCCGCGCGCGAGCCGGTCTCCAGATCCTCCTTGTGGTCGAGCCCGGGCTCGCGGAAATGCACCTGGGAGTCGATCACGCCGGGCAGGATATGCAGCCCCGTGCAGTCGACGACCTCCCCGGCCGAGGCGCGCGAGAGATCGCCCAACGCCATGATCTTACCCCCGGTGATGCCGAGGTCGCGCTGCACGCGCCCGTCATGGTTCACCACCGTGCCGCCCTTGAGGATCACGTCATAGGTCTGCGACATGGCGGGTCTCCGGTGGTTGAGCAGGCGGCTGAAGCAGCCTACCTATCGGGTCGAAGGCTGCTTGAAAACCATAGCCCTCATCCTGAGGAGAAGCCGCAGGCTTTGTCTCGAAGGATGCTCCAGCGCGCTCTGGATCATCCTTCGAGACGCCGCTGCGCGGCTCCTCAGGATGAGGGCTCGAGGGAATCGAAGCGCCGCCCGGAGACCACGCATGCCCGCCACCCATCTGATCGACCGCGGCGTCATCCGCGTCGCCGGCGAGGACGCCCGACCCTTTCTGCAGAACCTCGTCACCAACGACCTGGACGCGGTGACGCCGGAACAGGCCGGCTATGGCGCGCTGCTGACACCGCAGGGCAAGATCATCTGCGATTTTCTCGTCGTCGCAGTCCCGGAAGACGAGGGCGGCGGCTTCCTGCTCGACACGCCCTTGCTCCAGACCGCCGACCTGATGAAACGCCTCAAGCTCTACAAGCTGCGCGCCAAGGTGACGCTCGACGATCTGACGGAGGCCACCGCCGTGATCGCCTCGAGCGACGGTTCGCCCCTGCCGGAGGATGCAGGCCTGGTATATGCCGATCCGCGCCTGCCGGCGCTGGGCCAGCGCGCCCTGATCGACCGCGGCGGCGCCGCCGAGATCGCCACCGCCCGCGCCGATGAATGGCACGCGCGCCGCATCGCGCTCGGAATCCCCGAGGGCGGCCGCGACTTCGCCTATGGCGACGCCTTCCCCCACGAGGCGCTGCTCGACCAGACCGGCGGCGTATCCTTTAAGAAGGGCTGCTATATCGGCCAGGAGGTCGTCTCCCGCATGCAGCACCGCGGCACGGCCCGCACCCGCGTCGTGCCGGTCGTCTTCGAAGGCGGCATCGCCGCCGAGACGGGCGCGGAAGCCGTGGCCGGCGGCAAGCCGCTGGGCAGGATCGGCTCCGGCGCCAACGGCCGCGCCCTCGCTCTGCTGCGGCTCGACCGCGTCGCCGATGCGCAGGCGGCGGGCGAGCCCCTGCTCGGCGGCGGCATGGCCTTCACGCTGGCGAAGCCGGATTTCATCCGCTTCCCCTTCCCCGGCGAGGCGGGCTTCGGAGCCGCCGCATGAGCGACGTGACCATTGCGGGCGAAGAGCGCATCGCCATCGCCGGGCCCGACGGCAAATTCCGCTGCCGCTGGCCGGGCAGCGACCCGCTCTATCTCGCCTATCACGACACCGAATGGGGCGTGCCGGAATATGATTCCCGCGCGCTCTGGGAGAAGCTGATCCTCGACGGCTTCCAGGCCGGGCTGTCCTGGATCACGATCCTCCGGAAGCGCGACGCCTTCCGCGCCGGCTTCGCCGGTTTCGAGCCGGAGGCCGTCGCGCGCTTCGGCGAGGCCGACGTCCAGCGCCTGCTCGCCGACCCCGGCATCATCCGCCATCGCGGCAAGATCGAGGGCACGATCAAGAGCGCGCGCGCCTATCTCGCCATCAGCGAGCGCGAGCCCTTCGCCGATTTCCTCTGGAAGCATCAGGACGGCCGCGTGCTGCAGAACAGCTTCCGCACGCAAGGCGAGGTGCCGACGCAGACGGCGATCTCCGAGGCGATGGCGAAGGATCTCAAGAAGGCCGGCTTCACCTTCTGCGGCCCGACCATCGTCTACGCCTTCATGGAAGCCTGCGGGCTGGTCAACGACCACCTCACCGGCTGCTTCCGCCGGCAGGAATGCGCGGCGCTGGCGCGCGACGTGGGGGCGGCATGACGATGAGCCTTTCTCCTACAGCCCTCATCCTGAGGAGCGCTCGGCACGAGCGCGTCTCGAAGGATGCTCCAGGGGGTTACAGAGCCTGCTGGACCATCCTTCGAGACGCCGCTGCGCGGCTCCTCAGGATGAGGGCTGGTGGAAGCCGGCGCATGCCGGAAGCCGCCTGAGCATGGCGCGCGCTCCCGCCCCGCCGCGCGCCTGGCAGCGCATGCTGTCGGGCCGCCGGCTCGACCTGCTCGACCCCTCGCCCCTCGATGTCGAGATCGAGGACATCGCCCATGGGCTCGCCCGCGTCGCGCGCTGGAACGGCCAGACGCAAGGGCCACATTCCTTCTCGGTGGCGCAGCACAGCCTGCTGGTCGAGGCCATCGCCGACCATCTCAACCCCGATTGGTCGCAAGCCTGGCGGCTGATGGCGCTGCTCCACGACGCGCCCGAATACGTCATCGGCGACATGATCTCGCCCTTCAAGGTCGTGATGGGCGACGCCTACAAGGCGGTGGAGACGCGGCTCCTCGGCGCCATCCATCTGCGCTTCGGCCTGCCCGCCACTCCGCCCGCCCTGCTCAAGCGCAAGACCAAGGAGGCCGACACCATCGCCGCCTTCCTGGAGGCGACCGAACTCGCCGGCTTCTCCCGCGAGGAGGCGCTGCGCTATTTCGGCCGGCCGCAGGCGCTGCCGCGGGCGGTCACGGCCCTGCTCCAGCCGCTCGACACGCAAGCCGCGCAGGACCGCTTCCTGGCGCGCTTCGCCACGCTCACTGCGTCAGGCGGATCTGGCTGATCTCGCGCGCGATCTGCTGGAATACCGGCGTCAGCTGCGAGGCGCTGCTGACCTCGTAATACATGCTCGGCGTGCTGGCGCAGTTCTGCAGCAGCGTGCGGTCGCCATTGATCACGCGCACCGTGTACACGCGGATACCGGCATCCTTGGCGCTCTGGCAGGCGAGCCTGGTGCGGTCGTCGATCGCGCTGCCATTGGTCGTGAAGCGGTTCTGGGTGTTCTCGCCGTCGGTCAGCAGAATCATGTATTTCTGCAGCCGCGGCGTGGTGAACGGCTTCGCCCCAGCGAAGGGAGCGCCCGGCGTCAGCGTCGCCATGCCCCAGTTCGCACCGATGGTGACGTTGGTGTTGCCGACCGGGGTCATGGCGTTGATCGCGTTGGTCAGCGCCGTCCAGTCCGAGGTCAGCGGCGTGATCGGCGCCAATGTCGACTGCGCGCAGAAGTCCGCCGGGTAGAGCGTGGCATAGGCCGAGACCGACTCGTTGTCCTTGACGTCGTTGGGCTGGTCGCGGTCGCTGATGCAGCCGGCCCAGCTCGATTTGGTGATGGTGACCGTGTTGCAGGTCTGCTTGCCCTTGCTCGTCGTGCAGGTCGTCTTGCTCTGGTCGTAGCGCAGCCAGGGCTCGTCCTTCAGCGTGGTCGAGACCTTGATCTGGGTGGCGAAGGGCACGACCGAGATGCGGATCTGGTCGGTCGTCAGCGTCGCGTCCTTCATGATCTTGATCAGGTCGAGCGAGGCGGCCTTCAGCGCGTCCATCTTGCCGGAGGACGACATCGAGCCGGTGTTGTCGAGCGCCAGCGCCAGCTCGATCGTGTTCGTGCCCCAGGTCGATTGCGAGGAGCTGGAGACCTGAACGCGATCATGCCCGATCAACCGCGCCAGGCTGGTGTCGATCGACAGATTGGCCGCGATTGAGATCGTTCTGGCGGTTCGGTCGATGCCGATCGTCGCGCTGGTGAAGCTCTTCGCGGCACCGCCGCTGAGGTTGGAGGCGATCCATTTGTTGGTCCGGTCGCGCAACTCGCCGTCGCCGAGCTTGGTCGCATCGCGGGCCGCCATCAGCGCGGCGGAGTCGACCGCCGCGTTCAGCATCTGGCGGGCTTCCGAGGCCCGGGAGTAATCGATGGTTGCGCCGGTCAGGCCGATCACCGGCACCATGGCGAAGCTGAACATCACCATCACATTGCCGCGCTCTTCGGAGCACAGACGTCTCAGTCGCCGCATCATGGACCCGACTTTCATGGACTATCCCCCGATAATCGCCGTTCAGGACACGTGCTGCCCATTGCCGCGGGCTGAATCCGATCGCTCGAATTGTCGGCATGGTCGGCTTTTGCACAGGCGCCGGCCGTGGCGCTTTCCCCAGCGTTAACGAATCCTGCCACCTGTTCGATATTGGAAAAACTGCTCATCATTTTTCGCCGTTTCGCGAAAGATCGCCGCGGGCGATAAGGAACCAGCCAGATCGTCTCCCGGAGTGCATGCGATGACCGAAGCTTCCCTCACCTTGCCCAAGGGCGTCGTCGTCAAGGGCGCGCTCGCCGCGCGCTATGACGAAGTGCTGAGCCATGACGCGCTCGCCTTCGTCGCCGAGCTGCACCGCCGCTTCAACGAGACGCGGCTGCGCCTGCTGGCGCTGCGCGCGGAGCGGCAGAAACGCTTCGACGCCGGCGAGACGCCGGATTTCCTGGAGGAAACCCGCCATATCCGCGAGGGCGACTGGACGGTCGCAGCCATCCCCGCCGACCTGCTCGACCGCCGCGTCGAGATCACAGGCCCGGTCGACCGCAAGATGATCGTCAATGCGCTGAACTGCGGCGCAAAAGTCTTCATGGCCGATTTCGAGGACGCCTCCTCGCCGGTCTGGGCCAACATGGTCGAGGGCCAGATCAACCTGAAGGATCGCTGGGCCAACGCGATCGATTTCACCGACCCCAAGACCGGCAAGGCCTACAAGCTTTCGGCCAAGCCGGCCGTACTGATCATCCGCCCGCGCGGCTGGCACCTCCCCGAAGCCCATATCGAGATCGATGGCGAGACGGCCTCGGGCTCGCTGGTCGATTTCGGGCTCTATCTCTTCCACAACGCCAAGGCCGCGCTGGCCGCGGGCTCCGGCCCCTATTTCTATCTGCCCAAGCTCGAGAGCCATCTCGAGGCCCGGCTCTGGAACGACGTCTTCGTCGCGGCGCAAGGCGCGCTCGGCCTGAAGACCGGCACGATCAAGGCCACCGTTCTGATCGAGACCCTGCCGGCCGCCTTCGAGATGGACGAGATCCTCTACGAGCTGCGCGACCACATGGCCGGCCTGAATTGCGGCCGCTGGGACTACATCTTCTCCTTCATCAAGAAGCTCGCCCGCAACCCGGCCTATGTCCTGCCCGACCGCTCGCAGGTCGTGATGACCAAGGCCTTCCTGAACGCCTATTCGCTGCTCCTGATCAAGACCTGCCACCGCCGCGGCGCCTTCGCCATGGGCGGCATGGCGGCGCAGATCCCGGTCAAGAACAACCCCGAGGCCAACGCCGCCGCCTTCGCCAAGGTCAAGGCCGACAAGGAGCGCGAGGCCGGCAATGGCCATGACGGCACCTGGGTCGCCCACCCCGACCTCGTCCCCGTCGCCATGGAGGTCTTCGACCGGCTGATGCCGCAGGCCAACCAGCTCGACAAGAAGCGCGACGATGTGCAGGTCACCGCCAAGGACCTGCTCGAAGTCCATCAGGGCACGCGCACCGAAGAGGGCTTCCGCGAGAACATCCGCGTCGGCGTGCAGTATCTCGAAGCCTGGCTGCGCGGCCGCGGCGCGGTGCCGATCTACAACATGATGGAAGACGCCGCGACGGCCGAGATCAGCCGCGCCCAGATCTGGCAGTTCGTCAGCTACGGCGTCGAACTCGAAGGCGGCACCAAGGTCACCCCCGAGCTGTTCAGACGCTGCCTCACCGAGGAGATGGCCCGCGTAAAGACCGAACTCGGCGCCGAGGCCTACGACAAGGGCCGCTTCCCCGAGGCGATCGCGCTGTTCTCGGAACTCTCCCTCGCACCGCAGTTCGAGGATTTCCTGACTCTGCCGGCTTATGGGAAGCTATGAGGGGCTGAGGATGCCAAGATGCTCATGAGTGGCGCCGCCGGGCGGCGAAAGGCGCGGGGAACCCCTCTCCTGGAAGGAGAGGGGCAGGCGAGAGGTGTCGGCCCCCGGACCAGCGGGGCGCAGACCTCACCGCTGCTGATACGTGAAGCGCCGAACAATCCGCCGTCATGGTCGCCCTTGTGGCGACCATCCACGTCTTGCGACGCTGCTGGCGGGCGAGCCGCTCTGTGAAAGGGCAGCGCCAATCGTTCCCGTGTGAAGACGTGGATAGTCGGGACAAGCCCGACCATGACGGGAGAGGATGCGAAACAGTAATCCCCGCCCCTTCCGCCTCGCCCTATCCTCCCTCCACCTCATCCCCGAGGGGCAGCCATCCGGAAGGCAAGCCGTTGGTGGGGATGGGCGCGGCGCCTGCGGGCGGGTTTGCACCCCGCACTCGGGAGGCTTCGGGGCACCGCCCTGGGGGTACTACGGCCCCTGTGCGAGGAGCTCGCTGGAAAGGTCTTAAGGCTCACGCCTTCGTCCCATGCCGGACGGCGCGACAACCCGATGAGGGGAACTGGCGTCTAGGGCTCGCGGCGGAGGCTGGCCTTCGACCCGATAAGCGCGGCCCAGAGCCCAAAATCGCTGACAAGCGGAGCGCCACGGGGCGTGCGGATGGTGGCTCAATCCATCCGCGCCGCGTCCTGGCTCAACGGATGCGGAATTCTACCCACGCGCCTCGCGGCGCTCCGCTGCCCCTCGTCATCGACCGACGCCGGAAGGCGGGCGGAGATTGGCCGTGCGTGTTCCAGGTGAAGCGCGGGGAACCCCTCCCCCTCGTGGGGAGGGGCAGGGGTGGGGGGCGGAAAGCCGGGCGCGGCGTGGGCAAGTTGGCTGGACCGTCGATGCCAGTCCGGCCATCGCTCACCCAGCGGCACGCCCCCCACCCCTTCCCCTCCCCACAAGGGGGAGGGGTTCGCGGCGCGGTTCCGGCGCTTACTCGTCCTGAGATGCTCGGGTCGAGCCCGAGCATGACGCGCCCCCTACGGCGCCGGGGCCACCGTCAGCGTCATCTGGGCGCGGCCGATGCGGCCTTCCTTGTCGACGGCCTGGATCTCGATGACGTGCTTGCCGGGCGGCACCAGCACGGCGGGCGCCTCGATGCCCTGGGGCGTGATGAAGGCCTTGACGCGGGCGGTGACGTCGAGCGCCGGCTGACGCCGGTAGATCACCTGGACCTTCTCGGGATCGACCGGCACGCCGTTGCTCGGCAGGAACTTCACCGCCAGCCGCAGCGGCTTGCCGGCGACGCCGCTGCCATGCGTTCCCAGCGTGTCGATGCCGGGGCCGCGCGTCAGGTTGCGCGTCGGCACCCCCGTGGCGTCAGGCGCCGGCGGACCGGCCTCCTCGCGGGTGATGAGTTGCACGGGCTCGGCCGCGCGCAGCGGCGCCGACGGAAGCAGGAGGGCGCAGACGAGAAGAGTGGGCAAGAGGCGGCAGGCGGTCGGCTGGATCATCGCGGTCACTTCAATCCCAGGATGCCGGCGATCAGGCCGGCGGCGACGGACAGGGCAGTGCTGGCCATGAGGATGGCGGTTTCGATCGTCTTCAGCGTTTCGAGCGGCAGTTTTCCGTGAACGGAGGACAGGCCCTGGCGCAGTCCCGGCAGCGAGGCGAGGCCCTTGGCGCTGAGAGCGGCCTGGGACACGCGCAGCAGCATGCCGGCGAAGAACGAGGCGCCGATGCTCAGCGCATAGAACATGGTTTCGCGCCAGGCGGCGACTCCTTGTGGCAGCACGGGGATGTTGTCGCTCCAACCCAGCCACGCGTTCATTGTCGCGACGGAAAAAAGCGCGAAGCCCAGCGCGACCGAGATATCGCGCTTCGCCAGCCGGGGCCGCACGCCGAGATAGAGCGCGCCCGTGACGAAAGGCACGACGATCGAGGCGGTGCGCAGCACCCACAGCGGCAGGTCGAGCCAGAGCACCACGCTGGCATAGGCGCCGAGCAGGACGAGGAACCCGAGCAGCAGCGCGAGAAGATGGCGCCGCGGTGGCGGCGCCAGCGCGGCGGCCGCCGCATCGGCGGCATCGGCCAGCGCGACCTCGTCGGTCGCCGCGACACTCGCCTCGCCCGGCGCGGCGGGCGCAGGCACGGCTTCGGCGCGGAAGCGGCGGAGTTCGCCGAGCGATTGTTCGAGCGAGGCGCGCGCCTCCTCCAGCCCGGCGATCCGGCGCTCGGCGGCGTCGAGCCGGCGCAGCAGCGGCAGCACCGGCGTCAGGTCGCGCCCGCAGCAGCGGCAGGAGATCGCGCCGGGGTTGAGTTCGGCGTCGCAATAGGGGCAGACGAGGTGGTCCGTCACGGCATTCTCGCAGGGCCCGTGAGAGGGCGCGGGCTCAAAGCCACAACTTGAGGTCGCGTGCAAGTCTGTCGCAGGCCGCTACAAGGCGAAAGAGACGAACAGGGTGATCCGCAGATGAGCCAGCCCGCCTTCCCCGCCCGCCTCGCCGAAGCCGTCGCGCGCTATCGCGCAGAGGTCGCGGGCCCGCGCGAACATCTCTCGCTGCTGCGCTGGCAGATGGCGGAGCACCATGCGCTCGACTCGCGCGCCTGCTTCCCCGGCCATGTCACGACCAGCGCCTATGTTCTCTCGCCCGACCATGCCCGCATCCTGCTGATCGACCATGTCGTGATCGGGCGCTGGCTCCAGCCCGGTGGGCATTGGGAGGAGGCGGAGAGCTTCCATGCCTCAGCCGCGCGCGAGGCGCTGGAAGAAACCGGCGTGCAGGGTTTGTGGCTGCATCCCTGGCATCAGGGCACGGATCTGCCCTTTGTCATCGACAGCCACGATGTCCCCGGCAAGCCCGCCCGTGGCGAACCGGCCCATGTCCATCATGACCTGCAATATCTCTTCCTCGCCGATCCGGCGGCACCGCTCGTCGCCCAGACCGAGGAGGTTCATGCCGCGGCCTGGAAGCCTCTCGCCGAACTCGCCGACATCGCCCCGCTCGGCCTGGCGCGCATCCACACCCTGACTCCGCCGGGATGATGTTGCACAGCAGCAAAATTGTTATAATATTACATTCTATCGCGCCCCATCCCTCTCGCCGAGCGGGCGTCCTCGGAGCATGCTGGCGGCAGGACGAGGACACACCGCGAAATGGATCAAGGTGGATGACCGGCGTCCCCCTGGAACCGAGCCCATGTCGATGAAGCCGCTCGCCGCTGCCCTGCTGTTGTCCAGCGCCGCCACTCTCGCCGCCGCCGCCGATCTGCCTTCTCGCAAGGGTGCGCCCGTCGCGCCGCCCCTGGCGCCGGCCTGCAGCGAGAGCGAGGGCATCCCGACCGACGCCTTCGGCTTCACCACCGGCTCCGACGTCGCCGATCAGGGCTCCTTCGGCCCGAGCCTGACCTATGGCGGCGCCTATGGCACCCGCACCGGCTCCTCCAACAGCCACGGGCTGATGCTGCAGGGCTCCTATGGCCTGCTGCCCTGCCTCGAGGTCGGGCCCTATCTGCTCGGCGGCTATTCCAAATCGTCGCTGGCCGGGATCAGCACCGACGAGCGCAGCTTCGGCGCCGGCATCGAGACCAAGTACAAGATCCTCGGCCGCGACATGCATGGCCTAGGTCACATACCCGTAAACGGGATTCCCTGCGGCGTGGTGTTCTGATTCATTGATCTCAACCTTGGAGGTTGAGATGGCTCGCTTTGATCTGACGGATTTCGAGTGGTCGGTGATCGAGCCGCTTCTTCCGACAAAGGT
>NZ_JAUXYO010000293.1 GCF_030694325.1 Allobosea sp.
AAGACCTCCTCGCGCGCCATCACCTCGGCCGCCGGCACCGCCGATGCGATGGAGGTTCTGGCCAAGGTCGACCTGACGGAGGACGATGTCCGCCGCACGGTGGCCCAGGCGCGCGCCTGCATCGCCTGGAACGGCCGCCTCAACCACTCCGCCGTCGATGACGTGATGAACGCGATCACGCGCCCGCTCGGCATCGATTCCAACCGCTGGTCGGTCGCCTCGATCATCTCGAAGAAGCTCACGGCCGGCTCGACCCATGTCGTGGTCGACCTACCCTATGGCCGCCGCGCCAAGCTGCACAGCGAGTCGGAGGCGCGCGAGTTGGGCGCGCTGTTCGAGAGCGTCGGGCGTTCCGTCGGCCTGCAGGTAGAGGCGGTCGCGACCTGCGGTGCCGGGCCGATCGGGCGCGGCATCGGTCCTGCGCTCGAGGTCCGCGACGTGCTCTGGGTGCTGGAGGGTGATGCGCAGGCCCCGGCCGATCTGCGCGAGAAGGCGCTCGACTTCGCAGGCCGCATCCTCGCCTGGGACCCGGCGCTCGGCTCAGCGGTAGCGGGCCGCGCGCGGGCCGCCGAACTCCTTACCTCGGGCGCGGCGCGTGCGGCGCTGGATGGCATCATCGCGGCGCAGGGCCGCCGCGATATCGTCGCCAAGCCCGCCTCCCTGACCCACACCATGCGCGCCTCCCGCGCCGGGCGGATCAGCGAGATCGACGGCTGGCGCATCGCCGGCATCGCCCGCCGCGCCGGCGCCCCCTTCGACAAGAGCGCCGGCATCGACCTGCTGCGCGCGGTCGGCGACGACGTCGCGGCGGGCGAGGGCCTCTTCACCATCCACGCCGCGGCCGCGCCGGATCTGGAAGCGGCGGTGGCGCTGGCGGCTGCGGATGAGGGATTCGTGCTGGGCTGACGGCCTTCTGCAACGAACACCGCAATTTCAGGGCTCTTACGCACCACCGTCATCCTGGACGACCGCAGGTCGGCCGGGATCCATCATAGTGTGCAGCGGCGCCCTATGATGGATCCCGGTCTGCGCCGCTGCGCGGCTGGCCCAGGATGACGTCCGCGTGGGAACGAACTACGGCTTCGGCATCTTCAGCGGGTCGATCGAGATCGCGCGCTTGAGCGTGCGCAACCCGAAGGTCGTGCGCGTCTGCCGGATGCCGGGGATGCGGTAGAGCATCTCGCGCAGGAAGCGCTCGTAATGGTCGGTGCCGCTGACCACGACCTTGACGAGATAGTCGTATTCGCCGGTGACCAGATAGGCCTCGACCACCTCCGGAATCCGCGTCAGCGCCTCGCCGAAATGGTCGAGGATCTTGTCGTCATGCTTGTCGAGCGTGACCTCGACGAAGACGACATTGCCGAAGCCGAGCGCCTTCTGGTCGAGCACGGCGACGTATCTCTCGATCACACCGCTCTCCTCCAGCCGCTTCACCCGCGTCCAGCAGGGCGAGGGCGAGAGCCCGACCTTCTCGGCCAGCGCATTGACGGTCAGCCGGCCATCCTCCTGCAGCGCCGAGAGGATCCGCAGATCGGTGGCATCCGGTTCGTCGCTCCGGCGGTTGCGCGGTATCACGGAACATCATCCTGCCTTGTGGGTAGAAGTCGGAAGATATTTCCGCAGACCGTTCCGGATGCAACCGATTTCGACAGGAATCTCTGCCAGCTCCGGGCTAGCCTGACGCCAAGAGGGATGCATCGCCGCGCGCGATGCGAGCCCCGCGGAAACGGACGGCTTGCCGTCCGGGCCGGACGGCGGAATGCTGGCGGACCGGACGAAACGGCGGATCAGGGACGGAGCGCATGACCGACACACCCCTTCGCTTTCACGTGCCGCAGCCGGCGTCCCGCCCGGGCGAGCAGCCGGACTTCTCCCATGTCGTGATCCCGAAGGCCGGCTCGGTCGAGCGCCCGCCGGTCGATGTCGACCCCAGGGACATTCGCGACCTCGCCTATTCGATCATCCGCGTGCTCAACCGGGAAGGCCAGGCGGTCGGCCCCTGGGTGCCCGATCTCAGCCCGGAGGATTTGATCCGCGGCCTGCGTCACATGATGACGCTGCGCTCGTTCGATGCCCGCATGCAGATGGCCCAGCGCCAGGGCAAGACCTCGTTCTACATGCAGCACACCGGCGAGGAGGCGGTGAGCTGCGCCTTCCGCATCGCGCTGTCGGACGGCGACATGAACTTCCCGACCTATCGGCAGGCGGGCCTGCTGATCGCGCACGACTATCCGCTCGTCGACATGATGTGCCAGATCTATTCCAACGAGCGCGACCCGCTGAAGGGCCGGCAGCTGCCGGTGATGTACTCGTCGAAGGAGCATGGCTTCTTCTCGATCTCGGGCAACCTCACCACGCAGTTCGTCCAGGCGGTCGGCTGGGCCATGGCCTCGGCGATCAAGGGCGACACGAAGATCGCCGCCGCCTGGGTCGGCGACGGCTCCACCGCCGAATCGGATTTCCACGCCGCGCTCGTCTTCGCCTCCACCTACAAGGCCCCCGTCGTCCTCAACGTCGTCAACAACCAGTGGGCGATCTCGACCTTCCAGGGCATCGCGCGCGGCGGCTCGGGCACCTTCGCGGCGCGGGGCTTGGGATTCGGCATCCCGGCGCTGCGGGTCGACGGCAACGACTACCTCGCGGTCTATGCCGTCGCGCAATGGGCGATCGAGCGCGCCCGCCGCAATCTCGGCCCGACGCTCGTCGAATACGTCACCTACCGTGCCGGCGCGCATTCGACCTCGGACGATCCTTCCGCCTATCGCCCCAAGCAGGAATCCGACGGCTGGCCGCTCGGCGATCCGCTGCTGCGGCTGAAGGAGCACCTGATCGCCATCGGCGCGTGGAGCGAGGAGCGCCACAAGCAAACCGAAGCCGAGATTCTCGCCACCGTCATTGCCGCGCAGAAGGAGGCCGAGAGCTTCGGCACGCTGCATTCCGGCGGCAAGCCCTCGGCGCGCGACATGTTCGAGGGTGTCTATGCCGAGCTGCCGCCGCATCTGCGCCGCCAGCGCCAGCAACTGGGGGTGTGATGATGGTCCTGCTGCTTGCTGTTTGTCGGGCAAAACACGCCGTCATTCCGGGGCATCGCGCAGCGATGAGCCCGGAACCCATGAACACGACGCCGGTCCAGCTCGTCGAGCCACGATCATGCGGCTGCCCCACGGCCGTGACGGAGCTGTCGTGGTCATGGGTTCCGGGCTCGCCCCTTCGGGGCGCCCCGGAAAGACGGCGATTGCAGTTCGGAGGTTTCGCCTGATGCCCCGCATGACGATGATCGAGTCGATCCGCTCCGCCATGGATGTCTCGATGGGCCGAGACGAGAACGTCGTCGTCTATGGCGAGGATGTCGGCTTCTTCGGCGGCGTATTTCGCTGCACCCATGGGCTGCAGCAGAAATACGGTGTCAACCGCTGCTTCGATGCGCCCATCAGCGAGGCCGGTATCGTCGGCACGGCGATCGGCATGGCGGCCTATGGCCTGCGGCCCTGCATCGAGATCCAGTTCGCCGACTACATGTACCCGGCCTATGACCAGATCGTCTCGGAGGCCGCGCGGCTGCGCTACCGCTCGAATGGCGATTTCACCTGCCCGATCGTGATCCGCATGCCCACCGGCGGCGGCATCTTCGGCGGCCAGACCCACAGCCAGAGCCCGGAAGCCCTCTTCACCCATGTCTCGGGCCTGAAGACCGTGGTGCCGTCCAACCCCTACGACGCCAAGGGCCTGCTGATCGCGGCGATCGAGGACCCCGACCCCGTGATCTTCCTCGAGCCGAAGCGACTCTACAACGGCCCGTTCGACGGCCATCACGACCGGCCTGTCACGCCGTGGTCGAAGCATGAGCTCGGCGAGGTGCCCGAGGGGCATTTCTCGCTCCCGCTGGGCAAGGCCGCGATCCGCCGCGAGGGTTCCGCCTGCACGATCCTCACCTACGGCACCATGGTCCATGTCGCGGAAGCCGTCGCGGAGGAAACCGGCATCGACGCCGAGGTCATGGATCTCAGGACCCTCGTCCCGCTCGACCTCGACGCGATCACGACCTCCGTCGCCAAGACCGGCCGCTGCATGGTGCTGCACGAGGCGACGCTGACCTCGGGCTTCGGCGCCGAGCTGGCCGCGCTCGTGCAGGAAACCTGCTTCTACCATCTCGAGGCGCCGGTGCGCCGCGTCGCCGGCTGGGACACGCCTTATCCGCATGCCCAGGAATGGGCCTATTTCCCCGGCCCCGCCCGCGTCGGCCAGGCGCTGCGCGAGATCATGGAGAGCCGCTGATGGCCGAGCGCATCATCAAGCTCCCCGATGTCGGGGAAGGCATCGCCGAGGCCGAGCTGGTCGAATGGCATGTCAAAATCGGCGACATCATCCGCGAGGACGATCTCCTCGCCGCCGTGATGACCGACAAGGCGACCGTCGAGATCCCGGCCCCCGTCGACGGCAAGGTCACCTGGATCGGCGCCGAGATCGGCGACACGGTCGCGATCGGCTCGGCGCTGGTCAGGCTCGAGGTCGCCGGCGAGGGCGGAGCACCCGACGCGCCGGACGAGGACGCCACGCCGGAACAGCTTGCGGAGGCCCCCGCAGCACAGGCGCCGGCTGCGCCGGCGCCCCGTCAACCAGAGACGGCGGACGCTCCCCCGCAGGCCATGACCGTGCCCCGGCCCGCCAAGACAATCACGGGCGCCTCCTCTTCCGCCCCAGCCCTGCCGCGGCGCGCGCCGGGCGAGCGGCCGCTGGCGTCGCCGGCGGTGCGGCTCAAGGCCCGAGAGGCCGGCATCGACCTGCGGCAGCTCGCCGGCACCGGCCCGGCCGGGCGCATCCTGCACGAGGATCTCGACGCCTTCCTGCTGCGTGGGCCGGAGACCGAGCGCAAGCCCGGCCTCGCCGAGAAGACCGGCATCAGCGAGATCAAGGTCGTCGGCCTGCGGCGCAAGATCGCCGAGAAGATGGCGCTGTCGAAGGCGCGCATCCCGCACATCACCATTGTCGAGGAGGTCGACGTCCAGGCGCTGGAGGATCTGCGCGCGGTCCTCAACAGGAAGCCGACGCCCGAGCGCCCGAAACTCACGCTCCTGCCCTTCCTGATGCGCGCCATGGTCAAGGCGCTCGCCGAGCAGCCCAACCTCAACGCGCTCTATGACGACGAGGCCGGCATCGTGCGCCAGCATGCCGGCATCCATCTCGGCATCGCCACGCAGACGCCGGGCGGGCTGATGGTGCCGGTGGTGAAGCATGCCGAGGCGCGCGACATCTTCGGCTGCGCGCTGGAGCTCAACCGCATCGCCGAGCGCGCCCGGCAGGGCACCGCGACCCGCGACGAGCTCACCGGCTCGACCATCACCATCACCTCGCTGGGCGCCATGGGCGGCATCGCCACGACGCCCGTGATCAACCACCCGGAGGTCGCCATCGTCGGCGTCAACAAGATGATGGTCCGCCCGGTCTGGGACGGCTCCACCTTCGTGCCGCGCAAGATGATGAACCTGTCGTCGAGCTTCGACCACCGCGTCGTCGACGGCTGGGACGCGGCGGTCTTCGTGCAGCGGCTCAAGGAGCTGCTGGAAAACCCGGCGACGCTGTTCATCGACGGGTGATGCGGTGAAGCGCGGAAACACGACGTCATCCCGGACAAGCCGCGCATGCGGCGCAGCTCCGGGATCCATCGTAGAGCGCCGCGCCCTCCGATGGATCCCGGCGCTCCGCTTCGCTTCGGCCGGGATGACGGCGAGGTTCGAGAGCACCATGACGAGCGTTGACGGCGAGGACCGCCCATGACCGAAATCACCTGCAAGCTGCTCGTCATCGGCGCCGGGCCCGGCGGCTATGTCTGTGCCATCCGCGCCGGGCAGCTCGGCATCGACACCGTCATCGTCGAGGCCGGCAAGCTCGGCGGCACCTGCCTCAATGTCGGCTGCATCCCCTCCAAGGCGATGATCCATGTCGCCGAGGAGTACGAGAAGGCGGCCCATGCCGCCGCCGGCAAGACGCCCTTTGGCCTCACCGCGGACACCCCGACACTGGACTTCGCCAAGGCCATCGCCTGGAAGGATGGCATTGTCGGGCGCCTCAATAACGGCGTCGGCGGCCTGTTGCGCAAGGCCAAGGTCAAGATCGTCCAGGGCCGCGCCCGCTTCCGCGACGGCAAGACGGTCGTGGTCGACACGGAAACGGGCCCGAAGGTGATCCGCGCCGAGCGCATCATCATCGCCACCGGCTCGGTGCCGGTCGAGCTGCCGTTCCTGCCCTTCGGCGGCCCGGTGATCTCCTCGACCGAGGCGCTGTCCCTTGCGGACGTCCCGGAGCGTCTCGCCGTCGTCGGCGGCGGCTATATCGGCCTCGAACTCGGCATCGCCTTCGCCAAGCTCGGCAGCAAGGTCACCATCGTCGAGGCGCAAGGCCGCATCCTGCCGCTCTACGATGCGGAGCTCACCGCCCCCGTCGCCAAGCGGCTGACCGCGCTCGGCGTCGAGGTCCTGCTCGGCGCCAAGGCGCGCGGGGCCGCGCCCGCGGGCGATGCGCTGCTGGTCGAGGCGGCCGACGGGCAGGAGCGCCGCATCGCCGCCGACCGCATCCTCGTCACGGTCGGCCGTGCCCCCGTCACCTCGGGGATCGGTCTGGAAGAGCTGGTGCTCGACATGGACGGCCGCTTCATCCGCATCAACGACCGCTGCGAGACCTCGATGCGCGGCATCTTCGCGATCGGCGACGTCACCGGCGAGCCGATGCTGGCGCATCGCGCCATGGCCCAGGGCGAGATGGTGGCCGAGATCGCCGCCGGCCTGCCGCGCGCCTGGGACAAGCGCGCCATCCCGGCTGTCTGCTTCACCGATCCCGAGATCGTCTCGGCCGGCCTCTCGCCGGACGAGGCGGCCCGCGCCGGGCACGAGATCCGGATCGGCCAGTTCCCCTTCGCCGCCAATGGCCGGGCCATGACGCGCGATGGCGAGCAGGGCTTCGTCCGCATCGTCGCCCAGGCGCAGAACGGCCTCGTCCTCGGCATCCAGGCCGTCGGCTCCGGCATTTCCGAACTCGCGACCGCCTTCGGCCTCGCCATCGAAATGGGCGCGACGCTGGAGGATGTCGCGGGCACGATCCACGCCCATCCGACGCAGGGCGAGGGTTTCCAGGAGGCGGCGCTCAAGGCGCTCGGCCACGCCATCCACATCTGAGCCGGCTGCGGCAAACCGTCCCGTCTCTGCGCGTCGAGGGGTCGTTCGGTGCGATAGAGCGCTGTTTTCGGCAGGTTTGGGGCTTGCCGCCGCCTATGCAGCCCGGCGATGCGCGCGCGACGATTGCGTTTGGCGGGGATGGCTCCCATCTCGGGCGAATGCCCATTTTTGCGGCATTGCGTGGAAGGAAATGAGATGTCCGGCGAACATTGGCCGACCCTGTCGCCGCTGCAGACCGGCCTGCGCGGTCGCTGCCCGCGCTGCGGCAAGGGCCATCTCTTCGACGGCTTCCTGAAGATCAGGCCGTCCTGCGAGGTCTGCGGCCTCGATTATTCCTTCGCCGATCCGGCCGACGGACCGGCCTTCTTCGTGATGATGTTCGTCTGCGTTCCCGCGGTCGCCTTCCCGCTCTGGCTCGAACTCGCCTACCAGCCGCCGACCTGGGTGCATCTGGTCACGACACTGCCGCTGATCCTGCTGACCTGCATCCCGCCGCTGCAGCCGCTCAAGGGCTGGCTGGTGGCGGCGCAATATGTCCACAAGGCGGAAGAGGGGCGCCTCGCCAGCTCGCAGGAGCCGCTGCCGCCGCCGCAGGCCTGACGCGCGAGGCCCGCTTCAGGCCACTTGCCGGCTCGAGCCCTCGACCAGCACATAGGGCTCGCCGCCGGCCAGCGTCTCGACACGGGCGCGCACGCCATAGACCTCGTCGAGCAGGGCCGGTGTCACGATCGTGCGCGGATCGCCCATCGCGACGAGCCGTGCATGCGCCAGCACCATCACTCGGTCGGCGAAGCGCAGCGCCTGGTTGAGATCGTGGATCGAGATCAGCACCAGCATGCCGCGCTCGCGAGCGAGCCGGCGCACCAGGCTCAGCACCTCGAACTGTCGGTGCAGGTCGAGCGCGCTGGTCGGCTCGTCCAGCAGCAGAACGTCGGGCTCGCGCACCAGCGTCTGCGCGATCGAGACGAGCTGGCGCTGCCCGCCGGAGAGCTCGCCCAGGCCCCGGAAGGCGAGGTCCTCGATCTCGAGATCGCGCAGCACGCCGTCGATGCGCCGCAACTCCTCGTCGCTGACCGACCAGCCCCCGCCCTGCTTGAGCGCCAGCAGGATCGATTCATAGACCGTGAGCACGGCATTCACCGCCGTGTCCTGCGGCAGGTAGCAGCATTGCGGCGCCACCCGTCCGGCGACGCGGCTCGTTCCGCCAAGGCTGACCGTGCCGTCCCCGGAGGCCAGCCCGGCGATGCGCCGGAACAGGCTCGACTTGCCGGCGGCATTGGCGCCGATCAGCGCCACGACCTCGCCGCCGCGCAGATCGTCGGCATCGACGCCGCCGAGGACGCGGCGCTTGCCATAGGCGACGCCGACACCGCTGAGCGTGAGCTGGACCATCAGGACCTCACCAGGAGCGCTTCCGGCTCGCCATGATCAGGCTGAAGAAGAACGGCACGCCGATCAGCGCCGTGACGATGCTGATCGGGAAGATCAGGCCGGGGATCAGCGACTTCGACACCACCGAGGAGGCGGAGAGGATCGCGGCTCCCGCCAGCGCCGAGGCCGGCAGGAAGAAGCGCTGGTCCTCGCCGATCACCATGCGCGCGATATGCGGTCCGACGAGTCCGATGAAGCCGATCGTGCCGACGAAGGAGACCGGCACCGCGGCGAGCAGGCTGACCAGCAGCATGATCTCCAGCCGCAGCCGGCGGACATTGATGCCGAAGCTTGCCGCCTTGTCGTCGCCCAGCCGCAGCGTCGTCAGCGCCCAGGCCCGGCGCAGGAAGAAGGGCAGGGTGAACAGAAGCACGGCCGTGGTGATGCCGAGCTTGTGCCAGTTCGCCTTGGTCAGCGAGCCCATGGTCCAGAACACGACGGCACCCAGCGCCTGCTCGGAGGCGAAGAACTGCAGCAGCGAGAGCAGCGCGTTGAAGGTGAAGACCAGCGCGATTCCGAGCAGGATCACGGTCTCCGTCGTCACCCCGCGCTGCTGGCTCAGCAGATGGATCAGCATCGCCGCGCCCATCGCCATGATGAAGGCGTTGATGGGCACGATATAGTCGATCGCGAAGGGCACGATCGCCACACCGAAGACCAGCGCCAGCGCCGCCCCGAAGGAGGCCGCCGCCGAGATCCCGAGCGTGAAGGGGCTGGCGAGCGGGTTGTTCAGGATCGTCTGCATCTGCGCACCGGCGATCGCCAGCGCCGCCCCGGTGACGACCGCCATCAGCGCGACCGGTAGCCGAATGTCCCAGATCACCACCCGCAGCGCGGCCGGCGCCTCGGACGGGTTGAGCAGCGTGCGCAGCACCTGGCCGACATCGTAGCGCGCCGGCCCCAGCATCAGGTCGACGACGAAGCTCGCCAGCAGCAGGCCGAACATCGCCAGCAGGATCAGCCGCCGCCGCAGCGTCAGCGCGCGATAGGCGGCCCTGGCCGGCTGGCCCGCGGCGGCGACGGTCGCGCTCACTTGCGCTCCACCGTCACCCAGTAGCCCGGCTCATAGGGCAGGGGCAGGAAGCGCTCATGCAGCGTCTTCAGCGTCGCCTCGGCGTCGAGATCCTTGAACAGCTCCGGATGCAGCCAGGTCGCGATCTCCTGGATCGCCACGAACTGATAGGGGCTGTTGTAGAACTGGTGCCAGATCGCGTGGACGCGCCCGTCCTTCACCGCCCTGGTCTGGCTGAAGGCCGGCCGCTTCGCGAGATTGGCGAGCTTGCGGCGCGCTTCGGTGAGGTCGCTGCCCGGCCCGAGGCCGACCCAGGCCCCGCCCGGCACATAGGCGCCCCAGTTGCCGCCGGTGACGATCACGACATCCGGATTGGCGGCGACGACGGCCTCGGGATTGACGGTGCCGAAGGTGCCGGGGATCAGGTCGGAGGCGAAGTTCTTGCCGCCGGCGATGTCGACCATCTTGCCGAAATTCTCATTGCCGAAGGACATGCAGCAATCATCGCTGTAGCCGCCGGCCCGCTCCATCATCACCAGCGGGCGCTTCAGCCCCTGGGCCTTGGCGAGACGGTCGGTGATGCGGGCGATCTCGGCGGCGCGGAAGGCGATGAAGTCCTCCGCGACCTGTTCCCGGCCGAAGAGCTTGCCCATCAGCCGCAGCGACGGCTCGGTGTTCTGGAACGGCTTCTCGCGGAAATCGACATAGACCACGGGGATGCCGACCGCGGCCAGCTTCTCGACCAGGCTCGCCTCGTCGCTGGCGACCTTCGCCTCGATGTTGAGCAGCAGCACGTCGGGCTTGAGCGCGATCGCCTGCTCGATGTCGAAGGCGCCCTCCTTCATGCCGCCGAAACTCGGCAGCTTCGCGATCTGCGGGTAGCGCGCCAGATACTGCTTGTAGCTGTCGGGATCGGCCTTGGGCAGGTCGTCGCGCCAGGCGACGACGCGCCCGAACGGGTTGTCCTTGTCGAGCGCGGCGACGACATACATCTGCCGGCCCTCGCCGAGGATGACGCGCCGGACCGGCGCCTCGACTTCGACCTTGCGACCGAGCACGTCGGTGACCGTCACCTTCTCGGCGAAGGCGGGGGTTCCGCCCGTCAGCAGCGAGACGGCGACCGTGGCGGCAGCGAGCAGGGCGCGCAGCAGGGACATGGGAGTTTACTCCGGGAAAAGTGGCCGGGTCCCTAGGTCTGACCCAGTAATGGGTCAAGTCTTATCTTTTGGAATTAGTGTAAACAAAAACGACGGGATCGATTTCGGCAGTAATCATATCACAATGGGCCGTTTCCGTTGAAACAGCTTGCGGCGCCCAGGCTTCCGTGGTTTTCGCAGCCGACAGCCCTGCATCGGAAGTGCCGGCCATGACGACCCTGCACCACAATCTCAGCCTCAAGGACGAAATCCGCGACTTCTGGTCGATGCGGTCCGAAACCTTCGACACCATGCCCGGCCACGAGATCTTCTCGGTGGCGGAGCGGCAGGCCTGGCTCGCTTTGTTCGCGCGCCATCTCGGCTCCCCGCCAGCCGGCGCCAGAGCGCTCGACCTCGCCAGCGGCACCGGCGTGATCTCCCTGCTGCTGGCCGATCTCGGCTATGCGGTCACGGGGCTCGATCTCTCGGAGGCCATGCTCGCCCGCGCCCGCGCCAAGACCGTCGGCAAGCCGATCCGCCTCTTCGCGGGCGATGCCGAGGACACGCTGGAGGTCTCCGACAGCTACGACGCGGTGGCGACGCGCCATCTGGTCTGGACGCTGCCCGATCCGCCGGCCGCCTTCCGCGAATGGCACCGCGTGCTGAAGCCCGGCGGCCGCGTCGCCATCGTCGATGTCGACATGACCAATCCGCGCCCGGGCAACGGCAAGGCGCTGCGGCTGCTGGCGAAGCTCGCCCGTGCGGTCTCGGCGCCGAAGCCGCCGCCGCCCTACAAGGCGACGCATGACGACATCGTCTCGCGCGTCTATTTCTCGGGAGGGTGCCGGCCCGAGGAGATCGCGCGGCTCCTGGCCGAGGCCGGCTTCGTCGAGATCACGGTGGACCGCGACCTGCGCGCCATCCACCGGGCGCAGGGGCGCTTCATGCCGCTGCATCAGCGGCTGGAGCGTGCGAGTCAGGACCGCTTCATCGTCTCCGCCCGCAAGCCCTGAGGCGCTCTACCAGCGCAGCAGGCGCGGCCCCGTCAGCGCGCCGAGCCCTCCGGCGACGGCCATCGCCAGCGGATACCAGGTGGCGAGGAAGGGCATGGCGTCTTCGGGGCAATGCAGCGCATAGGCCAGAGTCGCCAGGCCCGCAGCGCCGACCCCGGCTGCCAGCCCGGTCAGGCGCGGCCGCACCGGCGCGCCGCGGCGGGCCAGAACAAACAGCCCCGCCAGCGGCAGCAGCGCATACAGCGACACCATCACGAAGCAGACCGACCAGCTTCGTCCGAGCACGAGCGCGGGCCAGGCCGGCATCGGTTGCGTCGCCAGCACCGCCAACGCCCAGGCGACGACGGTGACCACCGGCAGCAGGACGAGCGCGAGCACGCCCGCTGCCGCTCGGCCCGGACGCAGGCTGCGTTGGAAGGCCAACAGCGCGAGCCCGGCCACCGAGGTGCCCAAGGCGAATTTGGCGAGAACGGGGGGCGTCGCCAGGGCCGCGGCGAGATCAAGCCGCGGCCCGAACGTCAGCAGGACGGCGGCGGCGCAGGCGGCGAATCCGGCCAGCGCCGTCAGGCCCGTGGCGCGGGCGAAGCTCGCCGGCTCGACAGGGCCGGCATCGCTGGCGAGGAGGGAGACGAGATCGTCGGTCTTCATGGCGCTGTCGAAGCCTGCGGGGTGCTGCTGCAATTCAGGAAGTTCGGCCGCGCGCGGCGAAAGGTTACGCGGCTCAGGGCACAAAAGATCATGATGTCCTCGTTCCGCGCCGACTCAGCACCTTCGCCATCGCCTTCAGGCCGCGATGCAGCGCGACCTTGGCGGCGGTCTCTGTCATTCCCGCTGCTTGGGCCGCCTCGGCCAGGCTCCCGCCCTTCAGCTTGACGCGGTCGATCAGCGTCCGCGTCCGCTCCGGAAGGGCGGCGAGCGCGCGCTCCACATCCAGCTTGGCGTCGCTGGCGGCGCTGCCGGGCGTCGCCAGGGAGAGTGCCTCGTCGTCGATCGGCAGATGGCCGCGATGGCGGCCGGAGCGCCGCAGATGGTCGATCAGCTTGTAGCGCGCGATGGCATGGGCCCAGGCCGAGACCGGCACCGCCGGATCATAGGTGTGTCGCGAGAGGTGCAGCGCCAGCAGCGTCTCCTGCAGAACGTCCTCCGCCTCCTCGGCACCGGCGAGGCCGGCCCGCGCCAGATGTCCGCGCAGGAAGCCGCGCAACCGTCCCCCGATCAGGTCGAGAAAGCGGCGATAGGCAGCGGAATCGCCCTCGAGCCCGGCCATGAAGGCGGGGTGCAGCACGGCTTCGAAATCGTCGAGCGACACGGGCGGCGAGGGGTCCGGGACAGGAAGCGGGCGTTCTCATTGCACGGCTTTCCCGCCGCTCACAAGCCGGCGAGCGGGCCTCGCGGTCGCTCCCGGACGCCGCTAGCGTCCTTTCGGGCAGGGCCTGCGATCGGCGGGCCGCTCCGGAGCCGACCGATGATCAGCCGCTGGCCGTTCTGGCTCGCCCTCTCCGGCATTCTTCTGGCGGGCGCCGGCCGCGCGGCTCCGGTCGAGGCCTGCCCCGGCGATCAGGGCTGCCAGGTCGAGGGCGGGCATTACCGGCTGATCCTGCCCGATTCGGCCCCTCCCGGGGTACCCCTCGCGGCGCTGATGTTCTTCCATGGCTGGCAGGGCTCGGCCGAGGAAACGGCGGCCGATCCGGGCCTGCGCGCATTGGCGACGCGGCTCGGCATCGCCCTGATCGCGCCCGACGGCACCGGGCGCACCTGGTCCTTTCCGGGCGCGCCGGGCCGCCATCGCGACGAGTTCGCCTTCGTCGGCCGGGTGCTCGACGATGTCGCTGCGCGCTTCCCGGTCGATCCCCGCCGGATCATGGCCAGCGGCTTCTCGCAGGGCGGCTCGATGGTCTGGTATCTCGCCTGTCGGATGCCCGAGCGCTTCCGGGGCTTCGCGCCGGTCGCCGGGGCCTTCTGGGAGCCCCTGCCCACCTCCTGCGCCGGGCCGCGGCCCGCACTGGTCCACACCCACGGTACCGCGGACGCAACCGTACCGCTTGCAGGACGGGCGCTGCGCGGCGGCTATCGCCAAGGCGATGTCTTCCGCAGCCTCGCCATTCTCGCTCCGCAGGCGAGGGCGGTGACGGTCACGGACTTCGCCATCGCTTCGGATGCGCTCGCCTGCCTGCCGCTGACCGCCGCCGGCTCGGCGCCCCTCGAACTCTGCCTGCACCCCGGCGGCCATGTCGCCGACCCCGCCTGGATCGAGCGGGCCTGGCGGCTGACGATGGGCGGCGAGGGGCCGCGCGCCGATCACCTTTCCGTGAAGCGGTAACCGCGGGAGGCTCCGCCGCGATTGTCAGCCTGAACCGCCGGCCTGGGCGCTTCGCCTGCGAGGAGTTGCCTGCATGACGATCCAGACCCCGCCGCCAGCGCCTGCGACGGCCGGCACGGCCCTGTTGACGGGTGCCGACATCATCGCGGCGAGGCTGGCGGCGGCGGGCGCGACCCATGCCTTCGGCATTCCCGGCGGCGAGGTCCTGGCGCTGGTCGATGCGCTCGGGCACGCCGGCATCCGCTTCGAACTCGCCCGGCACGAGAACGCCGCCGGCTTCATGGCCGAGGGGCTCTGGCACGTCACGGGCGCGCTGCCCGTGCTGGTGGCGACGCTGGGGCCGGGCGTCAGCAATGCCGTCACCGCGGTCGCCCATGCCCAGCAGGACCGCGTGCCGCTGATCTTCATCACCGGCTGCGTCGATCAGGCGCTCGCCGAGAGCTACACCCATCAGGTCTTCGACCATCAGGCGGTACTGCGCCCGCTGGTCAAGGCGAGCTTCCGCGCCGCGCCGGGTACCGAGGCGCTGGTCGTAGACAAGGCGCTCGCCATCGCCCGCTCCGGCCGGCCGGGCCCCGTCCATATCGACCTGCCTATCGCCGTCGCCGAGGCCCGGGCCACCGCGCTCCCCCCGCCACCGGCCGCCATGGCAGCTGTTGGCGGGCCCGCCGATCTCGACGCTGCGGTGGCGCTGCTCGCGGGCGCACGCCGGCCGCTCGTTCTCGCCGGGCTCGATCTCGTCAACGAGAATGCCGCCCCCTCACTGGTGCGGTTTCTCGACCGGACGGGCGCGCCGCTGCTCACCACCTACAAGGCCAAGGGGCTGCTGCCGGAGGACGATTTGCGCGTCATCGGCGGCGTCGGCCTCTCGCCGAAGGCCGATGCGCTGATCCGTCCGCTGATCGAGGCGGCCGACCTGATCGTCCTGGCCGGCTATGATCCGATCGAGATGCGCCAGGGCTGGCGCAATCCCTGGCCGGCCGAGAAGCCGGTCATCGACATCGTCGCAGAGGCGCTGCCGCATGGCATGCATGGCGCGACGATGACGCTCGAAGGCCATGTCGGCACCATCCTCGACCGGCTGACCGAGCGGCTCTCGACCGCAGCCATCTGGGATCAAGGCGAGCCAGCTGCGGTCCGAGCCGCCTTCCGCCATGCCTTCGCGGCCCCCGACGGCTGGGGCCCGCATGCCGTCTTCGAGACGCTGCGGGCGGTGGCCCCGTCCGGCACGGTCGCCACCGCCGATTCCGGCGCCCACCGCATTCTGCTCTCGCAGCTCTGGTCCTGCGACGGGCCGCGCCGCCTGCTGCAATCGACCGGGCTCTGCACCATGGGCTGCGCCCTGCCACTGGCGACCGGCGCGGCCCTGGGCAGCGGCCGGCCCACGCTCTGCTTCGTCGGCGATGCCGGGCTCGAAATGGTGCTCGGCGAACTCGCGACCTTGCGCGACCTCGCTGTGCCGGTCGTCGTGGTCGTGCTGGTCGACGAGGCGCTCGGGCTGATCGCGCTGAAGCAGAAACAGATGGGGCTGGCCCGCGCCGGCGTCGATCTCGGCTTCAGCGACTTCGCGGCGGTCGCGCGCGCCTTCGGCGGCCATGGCGCGACGGTGGAGGATCGCGCCACGCTCGCCCGCGAGGCCGCGGCCGCCTTCGCGCGTCCGGGCTTCAGCCTGCTCGCTTGCCGCATCGACGCCGCCGCCTATCAGGGCGCCTTCTGATGGCCGAGCCCGCCCGACCGCCGAAACGGCCGCGCGACGAGCGCCTCGACCTGTTCCGCGGCCTCACCATGCTGATCATCTTCGTCGCCCATGTCCCGGCGAACAGCTGGAACGCCTGGATTCCCGCCCGCTTCGGCTTTTCCTCCGGGGCCGAACTCTTCGTCTTCTGCTCCGGCTTCGCCAGCGCGCTCGCTTTTGGGGCGACCTTCGTCCGGCGCGGCTGGTGGCTCGGCACGGCGCGCATCCTGCAGCGCCTCTGGCAGGTCTACTGGGCCCATATCGGCCTCGTCGTCGCGCTGGTGGCGCTGGCCGCGCTGTTGGACCGCGTCACTGGCGGCGGCGAACTGGCGCGTCAGTTCGCGCCTCTGATGACGGATCCGGAGCGGGCCCTGCTCGGCCTCGTCACCCTGACCTGGCAGCCCGATTATCTCGACATCCTGCCGATGTATCTCGTCATCCTGGCGCTGATCCCGCTCGCCATCGCGCTGCGGCGGCTCCACCCCTGGCTGCCCTTCCTGATGGTGGCGCTGCTCTATGCGCTGGTCTGGACGGAGGGGCTCAACCTTCCCGGCAACCCCTGGAACGGCGCCGGCTGGTTCCTCAATCCCTTCGCCTGGCAGGCGATCTTCTTCATCGGCTTCTTCATCGCGATGAAGTGGCTGCCGGTACCGCCACTGCGCCGGCCGGCCCTGCTGCTGGCCGCCGCCGTCTTCATGGTCGTGTCCGTCCCCTTCTCCTTCTGGGGCATCCTGGAGCATTGGCCGGCCGGCCGGGAGCTGCGCGAACTCCTGCTGCCGGCAGCGTCCGAGAAGAGCAACCTCCACCCGCTGCGCATCCTGCACTTCCTGGCGCTCGCCTATCTCGTGTTGAGCGCGATCGAGCCGGTCCGGCACCGGCTCGACGCCGGCTTCGGCCATCTGCTTATCCTCATCGGCCGGCAGTCGCTCGCGGCCTTCCTCGCCAGCATCGTGCTCTCGCGGCTGGCCTGGACGGCGTCCGAGATGGCGGGGCATGACGGGCTCGCCGTCGCCCTGCTCAACCTCGCCGGTTTTGCGGCGATCCTCGGCGTCGCCCGCCTCGTCGGCTGGTTCAAGCGCGCGCCCTGGGCCGGCCCGCCACCCCCATCCCGCGACATGCCGGCCGAGCGGACCGCGACGGCCGCATCACGCCTGCGTGAAGCGAGTTGAACGGCGCTTGATCGCGCCGCTGCGAACTCCCTTCCGAACGGCGGAGTCTGGCTTCGCCGGCAACGAGAGTGAGCCCCATGTTCTTCGACCTCTGCGGTCACAGCATCGCCGTCGCCAACGACGCAGCCCGGCTCGCCTGGGACGAGACACTGGAGGCCGTCCTGGCGCATGCCGCTGCCGCGCCGGAGCATCTCGGTCGCACGCTGGCCGCCGACCCGCGTTTCGCGCTCGCCCATGCCGCGAAGGGCCTGATGCTGCTCTCCCTGGCGCGCCCCGAACTCGTCGGCGCCGCGCGCGATAGTCTCGCCCAGGCCCGCCGCGCCATCGCGGAGCGTCCGGTGACCGCGCGCGAAACCGCTTTCGTCGACGCTCTCGGCCTTTGGCTCGACGACAGGCCGCGCCGCGCCGCCCAGGCACTCGAAGCCGTGCTCGCCGATTACCCCCGCGACGTGCTGGCGCTCAAGCTCTCGCACGGCATCCGCTTCATGCTCGGCGACCAGGGCGAGATGCTGTCCTGCCTGCGCCGGGTCGTGCCGCGCTTCCCGGTTGATCACCCGCTCGCCGGTTATGTCTCCGGCTGCTACGCCTTCGCGCTCGAAGAGCGCGGCTTCTACCGCGAGGCGGAAGCAGCCGGCCGTCGCGCCGTCGAAGCCGCGCCGCGCGACGCCTGGGGCCGCCATGCCGTCGCCCATGTGATGGAGATGACCGGCCGCACGGCGGAAGGCGTCGCCTGGCTTGCCGACAGCGCCGGCTGGGCCCATGCCAACAACTTCCGCTTCCACATCACCTGGCATCTCGCCTTGTTCCGGCTGGAGCGCGGCGAGACGGCGGAGGTGCTGCGCCTCTATGACGAGGGCATCCGGGCCGAGCAGACCGACGACTACCGCGACGTCGCCAATGGCGCCGCGCTGCTGGCGCGGCTCGATTACGCGGGGGTCGATGTCGGCGCGCGCTGGGAGGAACTGGCGGCGAAGGCCGAGGCCCGCATCGACGACCGCCGTCTCGTCTTCGCCGATCTGCATTATGCGCTCGCCCTGCTCGGCGCCGGGCGCGACGAGGCGGCCGAAGCCATCGCCCGCACGCTCGCCGCCGACAGCCACAGCCATGCCAGCGGCGAGCGCCGCGAGGCCGCCCGCGCCGGGGCACTCGCCGCCTATGGGCTGATCGCGCTGCGCGAGCGGGACCATGCGGAAGCGGCCCGGCTGCTCGGCGCCGCCCGCGGCGGTCTCCTCGCGATCGGAGGCAGCCATGCCCAGCGCGATCTGTTCGAGCAGGCCTATATAGAGAGCCTGATCCGCTCCGGCGCGCGGGACCGTGCCGCCCATGTGCTGCGCGAGCGGCTGGCTCGCCGGGGCGGGCACAATCTCTTCGCCAGCCGCCGGCTGGCCCGCCTCGATGCCACGCGCAGCGGGCTGGCGGCGCTGGCGCTGGCCGCGACGCCTCTCGCCATCGCCCACTGAACGGGAACCATGTCCATGTCGTCCGACGTCACACTCCCCGCGACCACACAGCCCGCCGGCCGCAGGCTGGCCGGGGCCCTCGTGGCACTCGTCGCCGGTCTGCTGGCCGTCATGCTGGTTCCCGGCGTGGCGATTGCGCCGGCCATGGCGGGCAAGCCCGTGAACACGTTGGGCTCGCCCGAGGGCGTCGCGATCCGCGGCTATGATCCCGTCGCCTATTTCCGCGACGGCGGGCCGCGCAAGGGATCCGCCGCCCATGCCCTGCGCCATGACGGCGCGACCTGGCATTTTGCCAGCGCCGCCAACCGGGCGCTCTTCCTGGCCGATCCGGAGCGCTACAAGCCGGCCTATGGCGGCTTCTGCGCCTATGGCACCTCGCGCGGCTATCTCGTGAAGATCGAGCCCGAGGCCTGGTCGATCGTCGAGGGGCGCCTCTACCTCAATTACGATCTCGACGTTCGTGCGACCTGGTCGATGGACACGAAGACCTATCTTGCGCGCTCCGAACGGAACTGGCCCAACCTCACCGCCCGCGACATCCGCTGACGCGCTTCAGTCCGCCGTCAGCGCCTCGACGGCGCGGCGGATGAAGGGAGCGGCGAAGACCACCAACGGCAGCATCATCGCCCATGACAGGAACCAGGCCGACAGCCAGCGCTGCAGGGCGGGGGCCGTTCCCGGCCCGGCCAGCACGGCGATCCCGGAGGCCACGGCCGAGGTCAGCCCGGCCTGGATCACGCCGAAGAGGATATGTGCGTAGCGCCTCGGTATGGCCATGATGTCTGGCTCCGCGATCGGGTCGCCGATCCGGGAAGCCACTTTCGTGCCAGAGGTCGCCGCGCAGCTCAGATCGAACGCGTCAGCCCGCCATCGACCCGGATGTTCTGCCCGGTGACGTAGCCTGCGTCCGGCGAGAGCAGGAAGGCGATCGTGCCTGCGATCTCCTCGCTGCGTCCATAGCGCTGCATCGGCACGCGCTGGCGCCGCTCCTCGGTCGCCGGCAGGCTGTCGATCCAGCCCGGCTGGACATTGTTCATGCGGATGTTGTCGGCCCCGTACTGGTCGACGAAGATCTTGGTGAAGGTCGCGAGACCCGCGCGCGCCATCGCCGAGGTCGGGAACATCGCCTCCGGCTCGAAGGCCCAGGCCGTGGTGATGTTGACGATGGCGCCGGACTTCTGCGCCTGCATGATCGGCGTCACCAGCCGGATCGCGCGCACCGCGCTCAGGAAATAGACGTCGAGCCCGCGCTGCCAGTCCTCGTCGCTGATCGCGAGCAGCGGCCCCCGCGGTCCGTGCCCGGCGCTGTTGACCAGCGCATCGACGCGGCCCCAGCGCTCCATCGTCAGATCGATCAGGCGCTTCACATCGTCGCCGGAGAGGTTCGAGCCGGTCACTCCGATCCCGCCCAGTTCCTGCGCCAGCGCCTCGCCCTTGCCCGACGACGACAGGATGGCGATGTCGTAGCCATCGCGCGCCAGCCGCCGCGCCGTCGCCGCGCCCATGCCGCTGCCGCCCGCCGTGACGATCGCCACCTTCCTGGTCATGTCCGTCTCCTTGCTTGTGTCGCGCCTGTTGTAGCGAATAGGCTGCCGTTGCGGATAGGGCTCTCATTCGCATGCAGGCGCCGGGGGACGTCGCCGCATCGCCGCCTGCCGGTCAGGCCGTGAGAAGCCCTGGTCCGGCCTCGGATGTCCAAGACGCCGACCATTGCGGGCGCCGGCTGGCACGAGCCTTGCCTCGCATCAAAGCCACCAAGAATGGCCTTCACAAACCAAAAAACAGGGGAACGAAGACCGATGCAGATGCCGAACATCAGGAAGACCGCCGCGCTTTTGGCCTTCGCGGCCGCCACCATGGGCCTCTCGATCGAGGCCTCGGCGCAGGCGACGCTGGCGCAGGTCAAGGCCCGTGGCAGCCTCAATTGCCAGGTGGGCCTGCCGACCCCGGGCTTCTATGCCCTGGCCTCCGACGGGACCTGGTCGGGCATGGATGTGGACATGTGCCGCGGTGTCGCGGCCGCCATCTTCGACGATCCCAAGAAGGTCCAATACCAGTCGGTCACCTCCGCCGTGCGCTTCACCTCGCTCGCCAACGGCGAGTCGGACATGCTCTCGCGCACCACCACCTGGACCGCCGTGCGCGACACCCAGCTCGGCCTCGAATTCGCGGGCGTCAATTTTTATGACGGCCAGGGCTTCGTCGTGCCGAAATCCTCGAACATCAAATCGGCCAAGGAGCTCAACGGCGCCACCGTCTGCGTCCTGACCGGCACGACCACGGAGCTCAACCTCGCGGATTATTTCCGCGCCAACAACATGACCTTCAAGCCGGTGACGAACGAGAACGTCAACGTGCTGGTCGAGACCTATCTCGGCGGCGGCTGCGACGCCTACACCAACGACAAGTCGGGCCTCGCCGCCCGCCGGTCCGCCTTCCCGAAGCCCGACGAGCACATCATCCTGCCGGAGACGATCTCGAAGGAGCCGCTCGGTCCCGTCGTCCGCCATGGCGACAACAACTGGGGCGACATCGTGCGCTGGGTGCTCTTCGGCATGATCGAGGCCGAGGAACTCGGCGTCAGCTCGGCCAACGTCACCGAGATGCTCAAGTCCAGCAACCCCAACATCAAGCGCCTGCTCGGTGTCGAGGGCAATGTCGGCGAGGGCATGGGCCTGCCCAAGGACTTCATGGTCCGCGTGCTCAAGCATGTCGGCAACTACGCCGAGGTCTATGAGCGCCATGTCGGCGCCAAGACGCCGGTCAACATCCCGCGCGACGGCTCGCTGAACGCGCTCTGGACCAAGGGCGGCATCCTCTACCCGATGCCGTTCCGGTGAGCGGAAGGCCGGGTCAGCCGCGCCGCGCCTGAGGCCACGTCTCTCAGTTGTCCGGCACGACGCCGGGCGATGGAGGCGGCTCGGGCGCTGTCGCGGCCACTCCGGCAGGCCAATCCTCCGGGCTGACGGCGCAACCTCGCCGTCGGCGGTCGCATGAGCCCATCGGCGCGAGGTCGCAGCATGGCCCTTCTCGAAAGTACGGCCCCGTCGAGCGCGGGCACCCGCCTGCTGGCGTTCGTCAACAACGCCACGGTTCGCGCGGTCTTCTATCAGGCGCTCACCCTGAGCTGCGTGGTGCTGCTGTTCTGGTACCTCATCAGCAACACCATCGAGAACATGTCGCAGCGCGGCATGTCGGCCGGGTTCGACTTCCTCGGCGTGTCCGCCGGTTTCGGCATCGGCTTCACCTTGATCCCCTATCGCGAGGGCGACACCTATCTGCGCGTCTTCATGGTCGGAATCGCCAACACCATGCTGGTGGCCGTGGTCGCGATCGTGATCTCGACGGTTCTCGGGCTGATCGTCGGGCTGGCGCGGCTTTCGAACAATTGGGTCATCCGCAACGTCGCGCGCTGGTACATCGAGATCCTGCGCAACACCCCGCTGCTGCTGCAGATCATCGCCTGGTATTTCGGGGTCTTCACGCTGCTGCCGCGGCCGCGCGAGAGCCTCGGCTGGCTCGATGCCGTCTTCCTCAACAATCGCGGCCTCTACCTCCCGGCCCCGCTGGTCGGAAGCGGCTTCGCCGTGGCGCTGGTCGCGCTGCTGCTGGGAATCGCGGGCGCCGTCGCCTGGGCACGCTACGCCCGCCGCGAACGTGAGCAGGCCGGCCGGATCAGGCCCGTCCTCGGCCCGGTGCTGGCGCTGCTCGTCGTTCCGCCTGTGCTGGCGGCGCTGGCGGTCGGTTCGCCCCTGGCCTGGGACATGCCGCAGCTGCGCGGCTTCAACTTCGTCGGCGGCATCAACATCCCGCCCTCCTTCTGCGCGTTGATCATCGCGCTCTCGATCTACACCTCCTGCTTCATCGGCGAGAATGTCCGTTCCGGCATCCAGTCGGTCAGCCGCGGGCAGACCGAAGCGGCCCGCGCACTCGGCGTGCCGCCCGGCCGCACCATGCGCTCGATCATCCTGCCGCAGGCGCTGCGGGTGATCATCCCGCCACTGATCAGCCAGTATCTCAACGTCACCAAGAACTCCTCGCTCGCCATCGCGATCGGCTTTCCCGACCTCGTCAGCGTCTGGATGCACACCTCGCTCAACCAGTCCGGCCGCGCGATTCCGATCGTGGCGATGACCATGGGCTTCTACTGCGTGGTCAGCCTGGCCGTCTCGCTGGCGATGAACCGCTACAACCGCTCCATCCTGATCAAGGAGCGGTGAGCCATGGACCACGCCGCCGGCCCCGCTGCCACCCCGCCCCCCGCCGAGATCTTCCGCCCCAGGCCGGCGCGCCGTGCGCCGCCGAGCACGCTCGGCGTGCAGGGCTGGATCCGGCAGAACATGTTCTCCAGCGTTCCCAACGCGCTGGTCACCGTGATCGGCATCTGGATCGTCTACGCCTTCTTCGACGCGCTGTTCGGCTGGGCGATCGGCAACGCCGTCTGGCAGGCCGAAAGCCGCCGCGAATGCCTCGACGAGGTCGGCCGGGCCGGCGCCTGCTGGCCGGGCGTCATCGCCTGGATCCCGAACCTGATCTACGGCCTGTACCCCAAGGACCAGGTCTGGCGCATCAATCTCGCCGGCCTCGTCCTGCTGCTCTGGGCCGTCCCGCTCTGGCTGCCGCGCGTGCAGTCCAAGGTCCAGATCGGGCTGTCGCTCGTCCTGCTCTTCCCGCTGTTCGCCTCCTACCTGTTCCTGGGCGGCGAGAAGGGGATCGTCTGGAGCGCCTTGATCGCGCTCGGTCTCGCCGCCTTTCTCTGGACCCTGCTGACGGCCGCGACGGAGACCGTCTTCGGGCTCGGCATCGCGCGCTTCGCCGTGGCGGCGCTCGGCTTCGCCAGCCGCAGCGACGAGACCCGGCGTCGTCTCGCCATCGCGGTCTTGCTGGCCGTCTACGTCGTCGCGGTGATCCTCGTCCAGGCGCTGTCGCTCCCCTTCGTGCCGACACGGGTCTGGGGCGGGCTGTTCCTGACCCTGGTGATCTCCGGCATCGGCATCGCCTTCTCGCTGCCGGCGGGCATCGTGCTGGCGCTGGGCCGGCGCTCGCGCATGCCGCTGATCAGCCTGCTCTCGACCACCTTCATCGAGCTGTTCCGGTCGGTGCCGCTGATCACCATCCTGTTCATGTTCAATACGATGCTGCCGCTGTTCCTGCCCGTCGGCGTCGAGGTCAACCAGCTGCTGCGGGCCATCGTCGCCGTCTGCCTGTTCTCGGCCGCCTATATGGCCGAAGTCGTCCGCGGCGGCCTCCAGGCGATCCCGCGCGGCCAGTACGAGGCGGCCTCCGCCATGGGGCTGGGCTTCTGGCAGGCGACCGGGCTCGTGATCATGCCGCAGGCGCTCAAGATCATGATCCCGACCATCGTCGGCAACTTCATCGGCCTGTTCAAGGACACCACGCTGGTCTCGATCGTCGGTCTCTTCGACCTGCTCAGCATGTCGCGCGCCGTCGGCGAGGACACCCGCTGGCTCGGGCTGTTCCTCGAACCCTTCTTCTTCGTGACGATGATCTATTTCGTCGTCTGTTTCGGCATGTCGCAATACAGCCTCAACCTCGAACAGCGCCTCTCGGCGGGAGAGCGCCGATGAACGAGGCCGTTGCCGGGGCACCGCCGATCGAGCTGATCGGGCTGAACAAATGGTTCGGCGCCTTCCATGTCCTCAAGGACATCGACCTGCGGGTGCAGGAGGGCGAGCGCATCGTCGTGTGTGGGCCGTCGGGCTCGGGTAAATCGACGATGATCCGCTGCATCAACCAGCTCGAGCACCACCAGGAGGGGACGATCCGCATCCACGGCCGCAGCTATGGCCGGGATACGCGCGAGAACGATGCCATCCGCCGCGAGATCGGCATGGTTTTCCAGTCCTTCAATCTCTTCCCGCATCTGACCGTGCTGGAGAACTGCACCTTTGCGCTGACCTGGGTCCGGCACATGCCCAAGCAGGAGGCGGAGGACCTCGCCATGTCCTTTCTCGCCCGCGTGCGCATCCCGGAACAGGCGGCCAAATATCCGCTTCAGCTCTCGGGCGGCCAGCAGCAGCGCGTCGCCATCGCCCGCGCGCTCTGCGTGCGGCCGCGCATCATGCTGTTCGACGAACCGACCTCCTCCCTCGATCCCGAGATGATCAACGAGGTGCTCGACACGATGGTGGAACTGGCCGAGAGCGGCATGACCATGGTGGTGGTGACCCATGAGATGGGCTTCGCCCGCAAGGTCGCCGACCGCGTCATCTTCATGGACCAGGGCGAAATCGTCGAGGAGGCGCCGCCCGAGGCGTTCTTCGCCGCGCCGCGCTACGACCGGACGCGGCTGTTCCTCAGCCAGGTGCTCTGAGTCCTGAAGAGGTCGCGGCGCGCTGCACAACACAAGAGAACGCCGCCGTCGCGCAGGGCGCTTCGGCGGCGGGATGATCGGACGAGCTGTCAGGCCGGGCTTTGGGAGACCGGGCCGCAGCGCTCGTCAGTAGCGGTCGTAGCGGCGATAGCCATAGCCCGGACGCGGCCCGTAACCGGGACGCGGCCCATAACCCGGCCGGGGACCGTAACCGCGGCCATAGGCCGGGCCGCGCCCATAGCCGCTACGGCCATAGCGCTGCTGGCGCTGCGTCTCCTGCATCATGTAGAGCCGGCGCTGCTTGGCGGCCGTCATGGTGTAGTCGGCGTCCTGACGGTCGAGGCCCAGGGCCGTCTCGGTGGGCAGCGCCTCCGTGGCGGATGCGGGCGTGAGCGTTCCCAGCCCGGCCAGAGCGAGGGCACCAACGAGGCCGGCAAGGAGCGAAGACCGTTTCATGAAAATCCCTTTCGCGCCGCGTCGGGGCGGCTGGAGTCAACCGCGAGCCCGACGATTCGTTCCCGCCGGCGGACACTGGGGCCTGCAGACATCTTCGGCAACAATCACCCGGTGCCGGGCGCCGCCGACCGAAACGCACCGCCCTTGACGAAACGAGCCCGCCCGGGCGTCATGCATTCCATGATCGATGCGTCGCGAGCGATGACAGCGCAGGCGAGCAGGGGCCCGATCGGGCCCGGCCCGGCTCGATCGCGCCGGCGTCACGACGCCCGAGGTTGAAGGCTGCGCGCTGCGCGCTTCCCGCCATCCGTTCTCCCGCAATTCGTTCGACCAGGGACCCGCCAAAGCGGGCCGATCTCATGTCCGTATCCACGATGATTCTCGCCCTGTCCTGCCCTGATCGGCCGGGCATCGTCGCCGCCGTCTCGACGCTTCTCGCGCAAGCCGGCTGCAACATCCGCGACGCCCAGCAATTCGACGATCTGGAAACCGGCCGCTTCTTCATGCGCGTCGTGTTCGACCGGCTGCCGGGCGCCGCGGCGCCCGAGGCGATCTCCGCGCGCATCGACGAACTCGCCTCGCGCTTCGCCATGGCCGTCTCGCTGCGCGATGCGGCCGAGCGCAAGCGCGTGCTGCTGCTGGTCTCGAAATTCGACCACTGCCTGGCCGATCTGATCTATCGCTGGCGCATCGGCGAACTGCCGATGGACATCACCGCGGTGGTCTCGAACCATGCACGCGAGCACATCGCCTCGACCGATCTCGGCGATCTGCCCTTCCACCATCTGCCTGTCGACCGGGTCAACAAGGCGGAGCAGGAGGCGGCGATCTGGCGGCTGGTCGAGGAAACCCGCAGCGACCTCGTCGTGCTCGCGCGCTACATGCAGATCCTCTCGGATGAGTTCTCAACGCGGCTGGCCGGACGCTGCATCAACATCCACCACTCCTTCCTGCCGGGCTTCAAGGGGGCCAAGCCCTATCATCAAGCGCATGAGCGCGGCGTGAAGCTGATCGGCGCGACCGCTCACTACGTCACCTCCGCTCTCGACGAGGGCCCGATCATCGAGCAGGACGTCGAGCGCATCTCGCATCGCGATCAACCCGACGATCTCGTCCGCAAGGGGCGCGACATCGAGCGGCGCGTACTCGCCCGCGCGGTGCGCTACCACCTGGAGGACCGCGTCCTGCTCAATGGCCGCAAGACCGTCGTCTTCACGGATTGAGGCGTCCGCTGCTCAGCGGAGGAAGGTCGGGCGGATCGAGCCTTCCATCAGGACGGCGATGTCCAGCCGCGCGCCGATCATCAAGCCGAAGATCGCCAGCGGCCAGGGCATCTCGGCCGTCACTTCGCGGCCGCATCTTTCGCAGGGCCGCAGAAGATGTCGTAGATCACCGTGATCATCCGCCGCACATCGTCATTGGCGAGGCTGTAATAGACCGCCTTGCCGTCGCGGCGGGTGGTGACCAGTTGGTCGAGCCGCAGGCGCGCCAGTTGCTGCGACACCATCGGCTGGCGCAGCGAGAGGATGTTCTCGAGTTCGCTCACCGTGCGCTCGCGCTCCGCCAGCAGGCAGAGCAGAAGCAGGCGGTTCTCATGCGACAGCGCCTTGAGGAAGTCGCTCGCCTTGCGCGCCTTGCGCATCAGCATGTCGAGCTCGGCGGAGAACGCCTCGCCCTCGCGCTGCTCGTCGTCGGGCGCCTTGGAAATGATCGGGCTCATGGTCATTCCCGTGCTGCGGCCAGGCCGCTCCGGTGGATGGGCCAGCCATGTCAGCAAGCCTCTGGCCAGGCAACCCCCCCGAAAGGCGGCGTCTCCTGCCAGCCGGTGATCCGGCCGCCCCCGCGAAGCGCGCGCACCAGGGGCAGCCGTCGCGTGAACTGAGCAGCTCCGCCGCCGTCGCAGCGACCGGCGCGGAGCCGACAGCGGGCTGGGCCGCCTCGCTCTGCCGGCCCATTTCCTCTCCCTGAACGATATCGTGAAGGACGAGGACTTTGAATTGTCGGACAAGACCTTCACATCGGTGAAGCTGCCCAATGCCGGCGCCTTCTGCGACGGCGATCGCGAGTCGGCCGAAAAGGCGTTCTGGGGCAAGGAGCCCTGCATGAAGAACTGCAAGTCCAAGGTGAACATCACGGGCCGTTTCGCGGTGCTCGACGTCTCGCCCGATACCAGATCGGCCCCGAAGGTCGACTGATGCGCGGCACAAGACCGTTGCTCGGCTGGTTCAGCTTTGTTGCCTTCGCCGCTTCGCTCTCCGGCGGTCCCGTTATGGCTGCGGGCGACAAGGCGCTGGGCGAGTATCTCTCCTCCGAATGCACGGCCTGCCACCAGACCAGCGGCCGACAGGTCGGTGGTATCCCCGCGATCGTCGGCCACCCGGCCGACCAGTTCATCGCGCTGATGGACGCCTACAGGACGCGGCAGCGCGACAATGTCGTGATGCAGACGATTGCGGCGCGGTTGACCGAGGAAGAACTCCTGGCCCTGGCCGCCTATTACGAGAGCCTGAAGCCGCCGGGCTAGCCCGGCCGGGAGACCAGCGGTGCGCCTCGATGGGCGCGCGCCAAGACCAGAACGAAAAAGGGGAGATCAGCCATGAATCTCGATCGTCGCTCTCTCATTCTGACGGGCCTCTCCGCTTCGGCCACGCTGGGCCTGGGTGCGCCCGCCATCCTCGGCCAGGCCAAGCCGCGTGTCGTCGTCATCGGCGGCGGCGCCGGTGGCGCGACCGCCGCGCGCTACCTCGCCAAGGACAGCCAGGGCGCGATCGCGGTCACCCTGGTCGAGGAGAACGAGACCTACCAGACCTGCTTCCACTCCAATCTCTATGTCGGCGGCTTCAAGACCTATGACGAGATCGTCCATCGCTACGACGCGCTGGCGAAGAGCCATGGCATCGCGGTCGTCCGCGCCCGCGCCACACAGATCGACCGCGACAGGAAGGAGGTCGTGCTCTCGACCGGGCAGCGACTGCCTTACGACCGGCTCGTGGTCTCGCCCGGAATCGACCTCAAATACGATTCCGTACCCGGCTGGTCCGAGGACGCCGAGGAGACCATGCCGCATGGCTGGAAACCCGGCCGCCAGACCCGGCTGATCAGGCAGAAGCTCGACGCCGTACCCAATGGCGGGCTCATCGTGATGATCGCCCCGCCCAACCCGTTCCGCTGCCCGCCCGGCCCCTATGAGCGCGCCTCGATGTTCGCTCATGCGCTGAAGAAAGCTGGGAAGAGCGACGCCAAGATCATCATCCTCGATCCGAAGGAGGCCTTCTCTAAGCAGGGCGCCTTCCAGGCCGACTGGGAGAAGCGCTATGGCGGGATGATCGAATGGCTCGGCCCGAAGGTGCATGACGGCATCAAGTCGGTCGATCCGAAGACCAGCACCGTCGTCACCGGCTTCGAGACCTACAGGGACTGCGCCTTCGTCAACGTCATCCCGGCGCAGATGGCGGGCGAGATCGCCCGCGCGGCGGGGTTGGCCCCGGCCGGAGGCTATTGCGCGATCGACGCCGCGACGATGAAATCGACGGTGGATCCCGTCATCTTCGTGCTGGGCGATGCCTGCATCGCCGGCGACATGCCCAAATCCGCCTTTTCGGCCAACAGCCAGGCCAAGGTCGCGGCGATGACCATCCGCGGCGAGTTGACCGGCTCCCGGACCTTCCCGGCCCGCTATGTCAACACCTGCTGGTCGCTGGTCGACACCGACGACACCATCAAGGTCGGCGGTCGCTACGAGCCCCAGGACG
>NZ_JAUXYO010000298.1 GCF_030694325.1 Allobosea sp.
CCGTCATTCTCGGGCGAAGCGAAGCGCAGACCCGAGAATCTCAGGACGACAGAGGCGCGGGAGCACCATCGTCATGAGATGCTCGGGTCAAGCCCGAGCATGACGCGCGATGTACCTCAATCCCGCCCCAACCACCCCACCATCCCCGCCGCCGCCGCGACGCCCGTCGCGAAGCAGCCCAGCAGCAGATAGCCGCCGGGCGGCGCCACCCAGTCCAGCATCTCGCCGGCGACGAAGACGCCCGGCAGGCGGCGCAGCATGAAGCCTGCGTCGATCTCGCCGGCCGCGATGCCGCCAGCGCTGGAGATCGCCCGGTCGATCGGCATCGTCCCGGTGAGGCGCAGGCGCGCGGATTTGATCGCGGCGGCCAGCGCGGCGGACGTCTCGTCGAGCTTTCCCGCGACGCTGTCGCGCAGCACGGCGACCGCCGCCGGCGAGAGCCCCGCCGCCTTGCGCAGATGGTTGCTCAGCGTCTCACCCGGCCGGCGCTTGCCGAGCTTCTCGGTCAGCCGGGCGAGGTCGAGATCGGGCCGCAGGTCGATCTCCAGGACCGCCGAACCCTCGCGCGCGATCGCTTCGCGTAAGGGCCCCGAGAGCGCATAGATCGCGCCGCCCTCCAGCCCATGAGCATCGATCATCGCCTCGCCCGCAATCTCTTTGCCGGCAAATCTCAGGGTGATCCGCTTCAGCGGCGCGCCCGCGAAACGGTCGCGCAGCATGTCTGACCAAGCCACCGCGAAGCCGCCATTGGCCGGCCGCAGCGGCGACACCGCGACACCCCTCCCCGCCAGCAGCGGAACCCAGCCGCCATCCGAGCCCAGCCGAGGCCAGCTCGCCCCGCCCAGCGCCAGCAGCGTCGCATCGGGGGTCAGCGTCACCTCGCCCGCAGCGGTGGCGAAGGTCAGCGCGCCCACGTCGTTCCAGCCGGTCCAGCGCCGGCCGGCCTCCAGCCTGACGCCGAGCCCGTCGAGCCGGCGCAGCCAGGCGCGCAGCAGCGGCGAGGCCTTCATCGCCTTGGGAAACACGCGCCCGCTGGTGCCAACGAAGCTCTCCGCGCCGAGCCCGTCGGCCCAGTCGCGCAGCGCCTGCGGTAGAAACGCCTGGATGGCGGGTTCGAGCCATTCCCGCGCCGCGCCGTAATGCGGCAGGAAGGTCTCCAGCGGCTCGGAATGGGTGAGGTTGAGCCCGCCGCGCCCGGCGAGGAGGAATTTCCGGGCAGGCGAGGCCATCCGCTCGTGGATCGTGACGCGGTGGCCGGCCTGGGCCAGCCGCTCGGCCGCGATCAGCCCGGAGGGGCCGGCGCCGATGATGGCGATGTCTTTGATCTGCATCGGGCCGGCTTGCGCCGTCGCACGCCGCGGGTCAAGCGATCAGGCGTCGGCGGACGCAAGCTCGTCATTCTCGGGCTTGACCCGAGAATCTCTGGCCGGCACGGCAGGGGAGCCTCATCGTCACGAGATGCTCGGGTCTGCGCCCGAGCATGACGGTTCGCCTCAAGCCCGCGCGAACGTCTCGTCGA
>NZ_JAUXYO010000299.1 GCF_030694325.1 Allobosea sp.
GCTGGTTGCCCGCGTGCTGGCGGTGATGGAGCGGCTGGTCTCCCGTCACCATCCCGATCTCGTGGTGATCGCCTGCAACACCGCCTCTACGCTGGTGCTGCCGGCGCTGCGGGCGCGCTTCGCCATTCCCTTCGTCGGCACCGTACCGGCGAGCAAGCCGGCGGCCGCGGCGACGCGCTCGGGGCTGATCTCGGTGCTGGCGACGCCGGGCACGGTGGCGCGCGACTACACGCGCGGGCTGGTCTCGACCTATGCCGGCGGCTGCGACGTGACGCTGGTCGGCGCGACGGGGCTCGCCGCGCTGGCCGAGGCCGCCGTGAGGGGCGAGCAGGGGGAGGATGACGCCATCGCCGCCGAGATCGCCCCCTGTTTCGTCGAGCGAGATGGGCGGCGCACCGATGTGGTGACGCTCTCCTGCACGCATTATCCGCTGCTGCTGGAGCCGATGCGGCGCGTCGCGCCCTGGCCGGTGGAGTGGATCGACCCGGCGCCGGCGATCGCGCGGCGCGTCCTGCAGTTGCTCGGGGCCGATGCCGCCGCCGAGCGGGCGGGCGGGCATGAGGCGGTCGCGGTCTTCACCGCAGGCGCGGGCATCACCGGCCCGCTGCGGATCGCGCTGGCGGGCCGCGGGCTGGCCGAGGTGCTGCTCGAGCCGATGCCGCTGGTCAGCTGAGGCCGCGTTTCAGGCGAAGCGCGCCGGGGCAAACGGCGTCGGATCGACGAAGACCTTCTGGCCCGTGACCATTTCCGCGATCATGCGGCCGGTAACGGCGGCCAGCGTCAGCCCGTGATGGGCGTGGCCGAAGGAGAACCACAGGCCCTTGTGCTTCGGCGCCGGGCCGATGATCGGCATCATGTCGGGCGTGCAGGGGCGGCGGCCGAGCCAGGGCTCGGGGTCGATGCGCTCGCCGAGCGGGAAGAGGGTGCGGGCGATCGGCTCGGCGCGCTCGAGCTGGACCGGCGTCTTGGGCGCGTCGCGGTCGGCGAATTCGGCGCCGGTGGTCAGGCGGATGCCCTGCTGCATCGGCGCCAGGAAATAGCCGCGCTCGGTGTCGAGCACCGGGTGGTTCAGCACGGCGTTGCCCTGCGCCTTGTAGTGCATGTGGTAGCCGCGCTTGACCGCCAGCGGCAGGTTGTAGCCGAGCTTGCGGGAGAGCATGTCGGCCCAGGGGCCGAGCGCGACGACGACGTCGCGCGCTTTGGCCGTGGTGCCATCGGCCAGCTTCACCGTCCACTCCGCGCCGTCCTGGGCGAGCGTGCCGGCATCGCCGAGGGCGAGCCTGCCGCCCAGCGCCTCGAAGCGCGCGACATAGGCCCTGGACAGGCCGAGCGGGTCGATCACCGTGACCGGATCGGTCCAATGCAGGCCGCCGACGAGGCTGTCATGGTCGAGATGGGGCTCCTCGGCCTTGAGCGTGTCCTTGTCGAGGGGCCTGTAGTTCAGGCCGAAATCGCGGTTCCAGCGCGCGGCCTCGGCCAGGCGCTCGTCCTGCTGGGCGGCGGTGCGGAAGACCTTCATCCAGCCATTGCGGCGCAGCAGGCCGGTCGCGCCGGCTTCCTGCGCGAGTGCGTCGTGCTCGCTGACGCAATGCTCGATCAGGGTGGCGTATTTCTGCGCGATCGCCTCGTGCTGGGAGGCGCGCGAATGCATCCAGTAGGACCAGAGGAAGGGCGCGAGCTTGGGGATCGCGCTCCAGTGGTAATGCGCGTCGATGGTGTTGTTCATCGCGTAGCGGATCAGCGCCCCGAAATCATGCGGGAAGCCATAAGGGTAGACGCCCTCGCGCTGGATCAGCCCGGCATTGCCGTAGCTCGTCTCCTCGCCGGGCGCGCGCTTGTCGACGAGGAGGACCGAGCGGCCCGCCTTCTGCAGGTGCAGCGCCACCGAAATCCCGACGATGCCTGCCCCGAGAACGATCGTATCCGTCGCCATCACCCGCTCCTGGCCCGCTCAACCCGCTTGAAAATAGCCGTTTGTGACGCCGTGTCAGCGTCGCGGTGGGTTTTTGCGCGGCTTGCGCCCAAGTTTCGCAAGATTTGCGCCAAGCATCCGTTCCGTGCCGATACGAGCCGGCAAAGCGCTCTGCTGGCGCAATTTTCTGCCGGCGCAGGGCGGGGCTGTCGCAGCGGTGGGTGACGCGGGCGTCCCGATCGGCGAGTGTCGGCGTCCTTCCGGCCGTTTTCGAGTCTCAAGCCTCTCATGCTCACGCGCATCGCCGCTCCACTGGCCGCCGGTCTCGCCTGGCTCGGGCGCTACGGCACGCAGGGGTTTGCGCTGTCGATCTTCCTCGGGCTGGCGCTGCCGCAATTCTCGGCCGCGGCGCGGCCGCTGCTGCCGGTGACGATCTTCTGCTTCACCACCATCGTCTTCATGCGCGCGGATGTGGCGATCATCGCCGGCCTGCTGCGGAAGCCCGGCAAGCTGATCCTGACCTGCCTGTGGATGATCGCCGCGCCCGTCGTCGTGATCGGCGGGGCCTTCCTGATCGTCGGGCGGGACGCCATCGACCCGGGGCTGCTGCTGGGGCTCGCGATCCTCGCGGCGGCGCCGCCGATCATGTCGTCGCCCGCGGTGGCGATCCTCTACGGTTTCGAGCCCTCGCTGATCATCGCGGGCGTGATCATCACCACCGTGGCGAGCCCGATCGTCGCACCGATGCTGGTCGAGTTGCTGGCGGGGGCCGCGGTGCCGCTCGACCGCTGGGTGCTGACGCTGCGGCTGCTGCTCTTCGTCGGCGGCGGCATGGCGGCGGCGGCGGTGCTGCGATGGGCGCTCGGCATGGCGCGCATCAAGGCGATGAAGGCCAATCTCGATGGCTTCGGGGTGCTGATGTATTTCACCTTCGCCATCGCGGCGATGGACGGCGTCACGCAGGCGGCGTTCGACACTCCATTGCGGGTCGGCGGTTTCCTCGCCTGCGCCTTCGCCGTCTCGATCATCGGGCTCGTGGTCAGCTATCTCGCCTTGCGCTTCCTGCGCCGCTCAGAGCGCTTCATGGTCGGATACGGCGCTGGGCAGCGGAACATGGGCATGATCGTCGCCGCTCTCGGGGCCGGCGTGCCGCCCTCGACCTTCCTGTTCTTCGCACTGGCGCAGTTCCCGATCTATCTGATGCCCTGGCTGCTGAGCGGCTTCGCCGGGCGCATCCGGCGCGGCGAGGCGGCTGCTGACGGGGCCTGACGGGCGACCTTGCAAGGGTCGCCTCCGTTCCATCGGAGTTGCCCCATGATCACGCTCTACAGCGGCCCGCTCAGCCTCTTTGCCCGCAAGGTCGAGGTCGCGCTGCATGAGAAGGGGCTGCCCTTCGAGCGGGTGATGGTCCCCTTCAACCAAACGACCGGCTACGATCCGAAGCATCCGGAGGTGCTGGCGCTCAATCCCAAGGGCCAGGTGCCGGTGCTCAGCGATGGCGGGCTGGTGCTCTACGATTCGACCGTGATCGTCGAATATCTCGACGAGGCTTATCCCGAGGTCCCGCTCTATCCGGGCAGCCCAGTCGAGCGTGCTCGCTGCCGGCTCGACGAACTCTTCGCCGACGAGATCCTGCTGCAGGCGCTGAAGCCGCTGATGCACCGCACCGGGCCGCGGCCCGTCGACCCGGCGCTGCGGGCGGCGCAGGAGGCCGATGCGCTGATCGCGGAGGAGGCGCTGGCCGGCCATCACGCCCGGCTGGAGGAGAGGCTGGCCGGGCGGGAATTCTTCGGCCCGATGCTCGGCGCCGCCGACATCGCCCTGTTCATGGGGCTGCTCTTCGGCCGGCGGCTGGGCGGGCCGTCCTTCGCCGGCCATCCCGGCCTGTCTGGCTGGTTTGCCAGGCTCGGCGAGCGGCCGGCCTTCGCGCAGGTGGCGGCTGAGATCGCGGAAGCCGACCGGCGGCTCTCGGTGCCGGTCGCGTTGCGCTGAGCTTTCCGCCTTCGCGGGTCTGGTGGACCGAATCCGCAATTCCCTTCGCAGGGTCCATGCTTTAAACCGCGCGGCATGAGCGCCCCCATCCGCATCGCCCCCTCGATCCTCTCCGCCGATTTCGCCAAGCTCGGCGAGGAGGTGCGCGCGATCGACGAAGCCGGCGCCGACTGGATCCATTGCGACGTGATGGACGGGCATTTCGTGCCCAACATCACCTTCGGGCCCGACGTGCTGAAGGCGATCCGCCCGCACACGACCAAGTTCTTCGACGTGCATTTGATGATCGCGCCGGTAGACCCCTACATCGAGGCCTTCGCCAAGGCCGGGGCCGACCTGATCTCGTTTCATGTCGAGGCCGGCCCGCACCCGCACCGCACGCTGCAGGCGATCAAGGCGCAGGGCAAGCAGGCCGGCATCGTGCTCAATCCGGGCACGCCGGCCGCCCTGGTCGAGCCGCTGCTCGACGATCTCGATCTGATCCTGCTGATGACCGTCAATCCCGGCTTCGGCGGGCAGAGCTTCATCCATTCCGTGCTGCCGAAGATCGCGCAGGTGAGGGCGCTGATCGGCGAGCGGCCGATTGCGCTCGAGATCGACGGCGGGGCGACGGTCGAGACCGCGCCGCTAGCGGCGAAGGCCGGCGCGGACGTGTTCGTGGCCGGGTCGGCCGTGTTCAAGGGCGGGCCTTCCGCCTATGCCGGCAATATCGCCGCGATCCGCAAGGCGGCGGAAGCCGCGCGCGGGGACTGGGTTTGAGATTTGACTAAGACGACTGCGCAACAACCGCTCCCGTCATGGTCGGGCTTGTCCCGACCATCC
>NZ_JAUXYO010000311.1 GCF_030694325.1 Allobosea sp.
AGATCGTCCTCGCGGGCGACTTCGATCTCGTCGGCGGCGGCTCCTATGTCTTCGTACCGGATTTCCCGGCAGTCTACTTCAAGGATCTCACCTCCCGCCCGAAGATCAGCCGCAAGCTCAAGGTGATCGCGGCCTGCGGCAACGGCACTGCCGGTGCCTTCGCCCCGCAGATCCTCGAGGCGCTGGGCTGCGAGGTGATCCCGATGGACGCCGAGCTCGACCACACCTTCCCGCGCTACAATCCCAACCCCGAAGACATGAAGATGCTCCACGCCATGGCCGATGCGGTGAAGGCGCATGGCGCCGACGTCGCGCTCGGATTCGACGGGGACGGGGACCGCTGCGGCGTCGTCGACAACCATGGCGAGGAGATCTTCGCCGACAAGATCGGCGTCATGCTGGCGCGCGATCTCGGCCGGCTGCATCCCGGCGCGCAGTTCGTGGTCGATGTGAAGTCGACCGGTCTGTTCCACACCGACCCCGAGCTGCAGGCGCTCGGCGTCAGGACGGATTACTGGAAGACCGGTCATTCCTACATCAAGCGGCGCGTGCGCGATCTGAACGCCCTCGCGGGCTTCGAGAAGTCCGGCCATTTCTTCTTCAACGCGCCGGTCGGTCGCGGCTATGACGACGGGCTCGTCACGGCGATCGCGGTGCTCGACATGCTCGACCGCAATCCCGACAAGTCGATGGCGGAGCTCTATGCCGCCGTGCCCAAGACCTGGGGCACGCCGACCATGGCCGCGAAATGCGCCGACGAGATCAAGTATGAGGTCAGCGAGCGGGTGACCGCGGCGATCCAGGCGCTGCAGGCGCAAGGGGCGCCGTTCGCGGGCCAGCCGATCCGCGACGTCGTCACCGTCAATGGCGTGCGCGTCACCACGCAGGACGGGAGCTGGGCCCTGGTGCGGGCCTCGTCCAACAAGCCCGAACTGGTCGTGGTTTGCGAGAGCCCGGTATCGGAGGCGCGGATGCGCGAGGTCTTCGCCGCGATCGATGCGGTGCTGCGGCTCAACCCGGAAGTCGGCGCCTACAACCAGACGATCTGAGGGGGGCGGGCACGAAGCCTCGGCCGGTCAGCCGAAGCCGGGACACATGGCCACGCCGGAGCGCTCGACCTGCTCGATGCTGGCGGTGCCGCCGGCCTTTCCGAGGCGCGGGCGCATATAGATCGGGTCGCCGCCGATCGAGATCGCGCCGCCCTTGATGAGCCAGCCGACGACGGGCGTGAAGTCGTAGCTTGCCTGCGCCATGATCAGCGAGCTGTTGGGCAGGCGAATATCCGCAGGGATCGTGACCGTGGTTCCGCGCGCGAACTTCGTCGAGTTGCGCTGTTCGCTCCAGCACACCTTCGCCACCCCGGCGCTGTCGACGACGATGTGGTGGACCGACATCTTCGGGTTGGCGCTGGTGTAGGGCATCATCACCGTCTGCGCCGCGTCGAAGATGTTGTTCATCTCGGTGTTCGAGATGGTGGTGGACTGCGCGGTCAGGTCGGCGAGCGAGCGCGTCAATTGCGTGACCTTGCGGTCGATCATGACGCCCTGGCCGGTTTCGACGATCCCAAAATAGATTGCCAGCATCGCCGGCAGGATCATCGCGAATTCGACGGCGGCGACGCCGCGCGGATCGCCGCGGAAGCGCCGCGTCAGGCGTCGCAGGGCCGCCTTGTTGCGGCGCAGGGAGAAGGCGCGCGTCATCGGGGACCTCATGTCGCGGGCGCGTTGAAGGGCTCGGTCCGGAACGTCGCCGAGGCGACGATGCCGCGGCGGCCGGAGCCGATATTGGCCAGACTCGCGCTCCAGTAGGTGAAGTAGAGCGGGTATTCGAGCACGGCCCGCACCACGACGATCTGCTGCGGCTGGGGCGCATTGTAGCCGAAGCCGGTGGTGTTCAGCCCGCCGGCCGAGATCGGATTGGTGCCGTCGGTGCCGTTCTTCGCATTGGCGAAGGAGTTGTAGGTGCGAACGTCGATGACCAGCTTCGAGCAGTCGACCAGCCCAGGGGCATTGGCGCAGACGTCGTTCTTGAAGGCCTGCGTGTTGGTCGGGCCGTCGCCGGTGTAGCGCGTCAGCGCTTCGCCGGTGAGCAGGCGCCGCGAGGTCTGTGAGACCGCCTCCTCGAGCACCTGGCTGGTCCAGAACATCAGCGCCGTTTCCAGGATGGCGACGAGCAGCATCAGGAAGGGGATCGAGATGAAGGCGAACTCGACCGCGGTCGCGCCCTCCTGCGAGCGGCGGAAGCGGGCGAGCAGCCGGAACCGTGCGCGGCGTGCGGGCACCGGCGCGGTGGTCTTCTCGGGGGCGATGCTGGAGGGGTCGGTCATGTCGTCCGGGTCCCGTGGTCGCGTGCAGGTCGCTGCCGCGGGACCTTGGGCCGGCTTTCGCCTGTTGGCCCGTCGGATGCGGCATCGGTCAGATGACGCGTCCACTGTTACCGGCAAAGCATTGCCGATCCGTTAGACCGGTCGTGGCCGCGGTCGAATCGCGGTTAGCGGCTGCTTAACCCTGAGGCGCCGAGTTTCAGCGCTTGCTCGCGCCCAGCGCCGCGCCATTGCGGGTGCTGGCCTGGGAGCCGACCTCGCCGAAATACTTCTGCGCGTCGCCGAGTTGCGCCGCCGGCTGGCAGACCGGCGTACAGGAATAGCTCTCCCGCTCCAGCCCGCGCTGCACGGTCAGGACGGAATCGGAATCCGCGCCCACGCGCACGAGGGATTCCGCCAGCAACGTCCCGGACGCGTCGAGCGCGATCAGATTGGTCACGCCGAAGCTCTTGCCGGTGACGATCATCACGCCGTTCTTCTGTACGGCGACGTCGGCGATGGCGGGGTTGCCGACGATGACCGTCTGGGCCTTCTCGGGCAGCCGGACCACCTTGGCGTGGTCGACCTTGACGATGACGCTCTCGACCGTGCCCGTGGCGGGCGCCGCCAGCGCCGGGCCGGCGATCAGCGCGAGCGATGCCGCGGCGCCTGCGAGCGCGGCGATCGTCCGGGCGGAGCGGGGCCGAGAGCGCCGAAGGGCGGCCGGGAGAATGAACATCGCGCTGCCTCAAGATTTCCGTATCGACAGCTAAGCGGAAAATGATGAACCAAACCCTAATCGGGCCCTGCGGGCTGTTTTGGCGAGGGCGGCGGACACATGACCAAACGAGAGAAACGCCCCCGCGCCCCGATATCCGGCCGGAATGATGCCGGTAGCGGATGTTGATGCGCAGGAATGGCAAACGTAAAACATCTCGTTAACTGACAAAGACATGTAATGACTAAATATAATCTGTCGATGATCGCGGCAATTCGCCGTTAACCATCGCTCGAATGTCTTTGAGATCGGGCGAATTCTTCTTTCGCCTTAACCGATCGGCAAGAGGAGGCGGGTAATGTCCAACTTGTCGCTGACCGAAGCCACTTCAGAGCGAAGGCAGCCGTCAAACCGTGGTTCAAGAGGAGTTTCACATGACCAACGTTTTCGCTCGTTTCGTCAAGGATGAGTCCGGCGCCACCGCCATCGAGTACGGCCTGATCGCTGCCCTGATCGCCGTCGTCTGCATCGGCGTCTGGACGCAGGTCGGCACCAGCCTGTCGGCCAAGTTCACCGAGATCAACAACAACCTGAAGTGATATAGGTGCGGAGCGCCTCGCTCCGCCGCTGCGAGACCGAAACGCCCCGGCTTGTCCGGGGCGTTTTGATTCGGGGCGGCCCGTGCCGCCCTCGCCTCCACCAACGCAGTAAGGGTTTGGTGAGGCGCCTGCGGCAGGATCGCGTCCGCCGCCGTCACCGCTTCGGAAGGGGATGTCCATGTCGCTCCCGCTCATCGCCCTGCTCTTCGTCTTTCCGGCGGCCATGGCCTATGCCGCGGCGAGCGATCTCGTTTCGATGACGATCTCGAACCGGCTCTGCCTCGTCTTGCTGGCGACCTTCGCCGTCTGCGCCGTGACGCTGGGACTGGGCTGGCACCAGCTGCTCTGGCATCTGGCGGCGGGCGGCCTCGTCCTGGTGATCTGCTTCGGCATGTTCGCGGCCGGTTGGATCGGCGGTGGCGATGCCAAGCTCGCGGCGGTGACGGCGCTCTGGTTCGGCTTCGACCAGCTGATGCCCTACCTCTCGCTGGCCGCGATCGGCGGCGGCGTGCTCACCTTCGTTCTGCTCAAGCTGCGCGCCAGCCCGCTGCCGCAGGTCGCGACCGGCTGGTCCTGGGCGCGCCGGCTGCATTCGCCGAAGGAGGGCGTGCCCTATGGCATCGCGCTCGCCTTCGCGGCGCTCCTCGTGCTGCCCGACAGCTCGCTGTGGCGGGCCGCGATGGGGCTGTGAGGGCACCGTCGCAGGCCCAAGTCGGCCCGGTCTTCAAAAAAGATACGTCCGATTAACCATAAGTTGACGATTCCAGCCGCACGATCCTCGCCGAGAGCCAACTGGGTTTGGCCGAGGGTCAGTCGCTATGAGTCCCGCCCGCATCATCATTCTTCTGGTTGCGCTGGTCGCCGGCATCGGTGCCGCCATGCTGATCAGGAAGCCGTCGCAGGCTCCTGCCCCGGTCGCACGGGTCGAGCAGGCGCCGACGGTGCCCGTCCTCGTCGCCGCAGCGGATATCCCCGTCGGTAACGTCGTCGCCGCCGCCGACATGCGCTGGCTCGACTGGCCGATCGCCAGCGTGCCGGCCGGCGTCATCCGCAAGGACGAGGCGCCGCAGGCCGAGACCGAGCTCGCCGGGCAGGTGGTCCGCTACGGCATGCTCGCGGCGGAGCCGATCCGCCGCGAGAAGCTGATCAAGACCGACGGAACCGGTTTCCTCTCGGCGGTGCTGCCGTCCGGCATGCGCGCCGTCGCGATCTCGACCGACAGCCGCGGCGCCAACACGGCCGGCGGCTTCATCCTCCCCAATGATCGCGTCGACGTGATCGTCACGGTGAAGGGGCCGGCGGTCGAAGGCGAAGGCGACGCCTTCCTGAGCGAGACGATCCTGCGCAACCTCCGCGTTCTCGCCATCGGCCAGAACGTCCAGGAGCGCAACGGCGAGAAGGTCGTGGTCGGCGAGACGGCGACGCTCGAGGTCGAGCCCGGCCAGGCCGAAACCCTGTTCCGCGCCCAGAAGATGGGAACGCTCTCGCTCTCGCTGCGCAGCCTCAAGGATGCGGGCCAGGTCGTGACGGGCCCGACGGCCGAAGGCGCGATGACCATCGTGAAATATGGCGTGACCATGAGGAGTGCGAACCAGTGAGCCGGCACAGTACCCTCCTCTCCGCCGCCCTTGTTCTGGCGCTCGCTGGCCCGGCCTTCGCCCAGACGGCCGGCCAGGCGCCGGTCCTCAATGTCGGCACCAGCGAGCATGCGATCTCGCGCAAGCTCGATCTCTCGATCGGCCGCTCGCTGATCGTCGAATTGCCGCGCGATGCCAAGGAGGTCTTCGTCGCCAATCCGAAGGTGGCCAACGCGGTCGTCCGCTCGGCCCGCAAGCTCTTCATCATCGGCATCGCCGACGGTTCGACCTCGATGTTCGTCATTGACGGCGAGGGCCGTCAGATCACCGCGCTCGAGATCGAGGTCGGGCGCGACCTCAACGTGCTGCGCCAGACGCTGCGGACCGCGATGCCGCGCGCCCAGATCGAGGTCAAGCCGGCCGGCAACTCGATCCTGCTGATCGGCAACGTCGCCAACGCCTCGGAGGCGACGCAAGCGGTCGACATCGCCAACGCCTTCGTCGGCACCACGGCCGGCATCTTTTCCTCGTCCAAAGGCGCGGTCATCAATTCGCTGACGATCCGCGGCCGCGACCAGGTCATGGTCAAGGTCGTGGTCTCCGAGGTCTCGCGCAAGGCGATCAAGCAGCTCGGCATCAATTCGACCGGCGAGTGGAAGCTCGGCAACTTCTCGATCACCCCGACGCTCGACAACCCGCTGCCGTTGCAGCCGCAGGCCCTGGCCGCGACCGCCGTCACCGCCGGCATCGGCAACTCGACCAACTTCACCCTGCGGGCGCTGGAGCGCGCCGGCCTCTCGCGCGTCCTCGCCGAGCCGACCGTCACCGCGATCTCGGGCGAGAGCGCGAAGTTCACGGCCGGCGGCGAAGTGCCGGTGCCCAGCGGCTATTCCTGCGACGGCACCGGCCTCTGCACGCTCGGCATCCAGTATCGGCCGATCGGCGTGGCCCTGAACTTCACCCCGATCGTGCTGTCCGACAACAAGATCAGCATGCGCATCGCGACCGAGGTGACGGAGCTCGACTTTGAGAACCAGCTTCGCCTCAGCGACACCCGCAACAGCAGCCAGCAGGTGGTCAACGCGCCGGCCTTCCGGGTCCGCAAATCCGACACCACGGTCGAGCTGCCCTCCGGCGGCACGCTCGCCACCGCCGGTTTGATCCAGCGCGTCTCCAAGCAGTCGCTCAACGGCTTCCCCGGCCTGATGAACCTGCCGGTCATCGGCGTGCTCTTCCGCTCGCGCGACTATCAGCGCGAGGAGACCGAGCTGATGATCACGGCGACGCCCTACATCGCCAAGCCGATGGAGCCCAATCAGGTGCAGCGCCCCGATGACGGCTTCGTCGATGCCCATGACGCGCAGGCCGTGCTGCTCGGGCGCCTGAACAAGATCTACGGAACTGGGGGCGGGCCGGCTCCGCAGGCCTACAAGGGCCGCGTCGGCTTCATCGCCGACTGAAGCCGGTCGCGATGGCGACGTCCGAACACGCAAGGGATGGCGAGACCATGATGGCTCGATCACAGCAGAACACCCGGCCTCTCGGCCTCGGCATCGCCCTCGCCGCGGCGATGCTGCTCGGCGCCTGCTCCGGAAAGCGCGACCTCGCCGAAACGGGCATCCCCGTGGACGTGCGCGAGCGCCATCCGATCGTGCTGCGCGATGCGCCGCGTTCGCTCGACGTCTTCGTCGGGCGTTCCGGCGGCGGGCTCGACGATCGCCAGGCGGAGGATGTCGCGGACTTCGCCCGTGAGTACCGTCGCTCGGGCAAGGGCGGGCTGGTCGCTCAGGTTCCCACGGGCACCCGCCGCGAGATGGCGGCGCATGACACGCTCAACGGCATCCGCTCGGCGCTGGCCCGCGGCGGCGTGCCCGGCACGGCGCTGTCGGTCACGACCTATCCGGTTGCGGACGCGCATCTCGCCTCGCCCATCCGCCTGACCTTCGCCTCGCTCCAGGCCAAGCTGCCGCATGATTGCGGCCAGTGGCCGGCCGACACCGGGGTCTCCAGCTTCAAGGACGACATGTCGAACGAGCCCTACTGGAACTTCGGCTGTTCCAGCCAGGCGACGCTCGCCGCCCAGGTCGCCGATCCGATCGATCTCGTCCGTTCGCGCAGCGAGGGTCGCCCCGACATCGCCAAGCGCATGGGCGCCATCGCCAAGATCCGCGACGGCAAGGATCCGTCGACGCAGTACCGGCAGGAAACGCCGCAGATCAATTCGACTGTCGGAGGCCGTTGATGAACGCCGGGGAGGACCAGGGCAGCGTCTCAGCCAGCGCGGTCGAGGATGTCGTCGCGCCGTTGCCGCGCGTCACGCTGCAGGCGTTCTGCGAGACGCCGGGCGTGGCCGCGACCATGCAGGCCGCCATCGCCGACCGGCGCATGGACAAAGCGCATGCGCGCATTCACATGGGCGGCCCCGCAGCGGCCGTCGAGGCCTTCCGGGCCGCGCCCACGCCCAACATCATCGTGCTCGAGACGGTGGCGGATGCGGGCAGCCTGATCGGCCATCTCGACACGCTCTCCGAGAGCTGCGACGCGGGCACCAAGGTCATCGTCATCGGCCACGTCAACGACGTGCAGCTCTACCGCGACCTGATCCGCCGCGGCGTCAGCGAGTATCTCATCGCGCCGCTGGGCACGCTCGATGTCCTGAAGACGCTGTCGGAGCTCTATGTCGCGCCCGGCGCCCGCAATCTCGGCCGCATGATCGCGGTGATGGGCGCCAAGGGTGGCGTTGGATCCTCGACCGTCTCCCACAACGTCGCCTGGGCGATCGCCCGCAACCTCGATGCCTCGACGGTGATCGTCGATCTCGACATCGCCTACGGCACCGCGGGCCTCGATTTCAACCAAGACCCGCCGCAGGGCATTGCGGAGGCGGTCTTCGCGCCCGAGCGCCTCGACGCCAACATGCTTGACCGGTTGCTCTCCCGCTGCAGCGACAATCTGGCCCTGCTGGCCGCCCCGGCGATGCTCGACCGCACGCTGGACCTGCCGGAGGACGCCTTCGAGCAGCTCTTCGACCTGCTGCGCGCCACCGTTCCCTGCGTCGTGCTCGACGTGCCCCATGTTTGGAGCGGCTGGACCCGGCGCGCGTTGATCTCGGCCGACGAGATTGTCGTGGTCGCCGGACCGGAACTCGCCTCGCTGCGCAACGCCAAGAACCTGATCGACCTCGCCCGCGCCAACCGCCCCAACGACGCCGGGCCGAAGCTCGTTCTCAACCAGGTCGGCATGCCCAAGCGGCCGGAGATCGACGCGGCGGAGTTCTCCAAGGCACTCGGCATCGACGTTCTGACCTCGATCCCCTTCGACGCCCAACTCTTCGGCACGGCGGCCAACAATGGCCAGATGATCGCGGAGGTGCAGGCCGGCGGCAAGATCGCGGAGGCCTTCGTGCAGATCGCCAGCAGCCTCACCGGTCGCGGCGAGGCCAAGCGCAGCAAGCGCAGCCTGTTCGAGCCGCTCGTCGCCAAGCTGCGTCGCAAGGCCTGATCATGCACCGTCCCCAGGCCGGAGCCAGCGTCGACAAGGCCATGAGCGGGACGGAGATCCCCCATGGACGGCCCGCTTCGGCCGTTTGCGTGCGAGAGGGTTGAGATGTTCGGAAAGCGATCCACCGGTGGAGCCGCGGCACCCGCGCTGGCCGTGAGGGCGCCGACGCCGGCGGCTCCCGTCCAGCGCCAGCCGGAGCCGCAGGCCGCCGATCCGCGGCGCACGGCGCCGGTCGTCGCCCCGGAGCCGCATCGCTCCGAAGAATACTACCAGATGAAGAGCATGATCTTCGGTGCTCTCATCGAGGCGATCGACCTGTCGCAGCTCGCCAAGCTCGATGGCGAATCGGCGCGCGAGGAAATCCGCGACATCATCAACGAGATCATCTCGCTGAAGAACGTCGTGCTCTCGATCGCCGAGCAGGAGGAACTGCTCGACGACATCTGCAACGACGTGCTCGGCTATGGCCCGTTGGAGCCGCTGCTGGCGCGCGACGACATCGCCGACATCATGGTCAACGGCGCGACCCGGACCTTCATCGAGACCGGCGGCAAGATCACGCTGACCAACATCCGCTTCCGCGACAACGCGCAGCTGATGAACATCTGCCAGCGCATCGTCAGCCAGGTCGGCCGCCGCGTCGACGAGAGCTCGCCGATCTGCGACGCGCGCCTCGCCGATGGCTCGCGCGTCAACGTCATCGCCCCGCCGCTGGCGATCGACGGCCCCGCGCTCACCATCCGCAAGTTCAAGAAGGACAAGCTGACCCTCGACCAGCTCGTCAAGTTCGGGGCGATCTCGCCGCCCGGCGCCGAGATCCTGAAGATCATCGGCCGCGTCCGCTGCAACATCGTCATCTCCGGCGGCACGGGCTCCGGCAAGACGACGCTGCTCAACTGCCTGACCAACTATATCGACCTCGACGAGCGCGTCATCACCTGCGAGGACGCGGCGGAACTGCAGCTGCAGCAGCCCCATGTCGTGCGTCTCGAAACCCGGCCGCCCAATCTCGAGGGCACCGGCGCGGTGACGATGCGCGATCTCGTCAAGAACTGCCTGCGCATGCGTCCCGAACGCATCATCGTCGGCGAGGTGCGCGGACCCGAGGCGTTCGACCTGCTGCAGGCGATGAACACGGGCCATGACGGCTCGATGGGCACGCTCCACGCGAACACGCCGCGCGAATGCCTCAGCCGTATCGAATCGATGATCACGATGGGCGGCTTCTCGCTGCCCTCGAAGACGCTGCGCGAGATGATCTGTTCCTCGATCGACGTCATCATCCAGGCGCAGCGCCTGCGCGACGGCTCCCGCCGTATCACCCACATCACCGAGGTGATGGGCATGGAAGGCGATGTCATCATCACCCAGGATCTCGTCAACTACGACATCCTCGGCGAGGACGCGAACGGCAAGCTGATCGGGCGCCATCGCGCCACCGGCATCGGCCGGCCGCGCTTCTGGGAGCGCGCACGCTACTACGGCGAGGAACAGCGCCTCGCCGCCGCGATCGACGAACTCGAACAGGGCGAAGCCAATGCGGCCTGACGCCGCCACGGACCTGGAGGGACGGCCATGGATCTGAGCGTCGTCGCCGTCATCCTGCTCGCGACCATCGCCGCGGGCGGCGTCACCTATGCGCTGTTCTACCCGATTCTCAGCGGGCAGGCCCGCGCCGAGAAGCGCCGCAAGGAGTTCGCCGCCCCGGTCGCCGCGCGGGTGATGGATCGCGACGCCCAGGCCAGGGTCAAGCGCGGGCAGATCGCCCAGAGCCTCAAGGACATCGAGAACCGCGAGAACGCCCGCAACAAGCTCACGCTGGAGCAGCGGATCCAGCAGGCCGGGCTCAGCTGGGACCGCAGGAAATATTATATCTTCAGCGCGGCCATGGCGGTCGGGACAGGCCTGCTCCTCTTCGTGCTGAGCGCCAATTCGATTCTGGCTGTCGCGGGGCTTTTCATCGGGGCCCTCGGCATCCCGCCCTGGTTCCTGCAGCATTGCCGCAACCGCCGCCTGAAGAAGTTCGGCAACGAGTTCCCCAACGCCATCGACGTGATCACGCGTGGCATCAAGGCCGGCCTGCCGCTGAACGACTGCCTGCGGATCATCGCGACGGAATCGGCCGAGCCGGTCAAGACCGAGTTCCGCCTCATCATCGAGAGCCAGGCGCTGGGGCTGCCGCTGACGGAGGCGATCGGCAAGCTCTATGAGCGCATGCCCTGCGCGGAATCGAACTTCTTCGGCATCGTGCTCGCCATCCAGCAGAAGACCGGCGGCAATCTCTCGGAGACGCTGAGCAATCTGTCCCGCGTCATCCGCGACCGCCGCAAGATGCGCGACAAGATCCAGGCCGTGTCGATGGAAGCGAAGGCCTCGGCCGGCATCATCGCCTGCCTGCCGCCCTCCGTCGCCGCCATGGTCTACCTCACAAGCCCCCGCTACATCGAGCTGCTCTGGATCACCCAGGCCGGCAAGTTCGCCCTCGTCGGCTGCGCCGTCTGGATGCTGATGGGCGTCCTGGTGATGCGCAAGATGATCAACTTCAACATCTGAGGCCGCAGCGATGATTTCCCTGATCGCGGACAAGGTCGTCGACAGCCAGTTCCTGCTGTCGCTCTTCGTCGCGATCGCGGCGGCGGCGACGGTCCTGACCATCGCCATTCCGCTGACCGAGGGTTCGAATCTCCAGAAGCGCATGAAGAACGTCGCGACCGAGCGCGAGAAGATCCGCGCCCGCGAACGCGATCGGCTCAATCGGCAGGGCGACCGCGTCTCGCTCCGTCAGGAGCCGAAGGAGTTCATGCGGCGCATCGTCCAGCAGTTCAAGCTGGGCGACTGGCTCGGGACGGAGACGGCGAAGCATCAGCTCGCCATGGCGGGCTATCGCGGCCAGCAGGCGGAGATCGGGTTTCTCTTCTTCCGCCTGGTGATGCCGATCGGCCTGTTCCTGTTCACGCTGTTCTACGTCTTCGTGCTCAACGATTTCGGCCAGTCTGCCCTGGTCCGGATCGGCATGGCCGTCGGCGGGGCCTATGTCGGCATCAAGGCGCCCGAGCTGTTTCTGTCGAACCAGATCAGCAAGCGGCAGGCTTCGATGAAGCTGGCCTTTCCCGACGCGCTCGACCTGCTGCTGATCTGCGTCGAATCGGGCATGTCGATCGAGCACGCCTTCCGCAAGGTCTCGACCGAGATTGGCGGCCAGTCGGTGCCGCTGGCCGAGGAGTTCGCCCTCTGCACCGCCGAACTCTCCTATCTGTCGGAGCGTCGGCAGGCCTATGAGAACCTTTCGGCCCGCCCCGGACTCGAGGGGGTGAAGTCGGTCTC
>NZ_JAUXYO010000317.1 GCF_030694325.1 Allobosea sp.
AGATCGGCGCCCAGCGCCTGCGCAGCCGCCAGCACGGCGAGCGAATTGATCACGATGTGCTTGCCGGGGCTGCCGATCCGATAGGTGATCGGCTGCCCCATCACCACCGCATCGACGGTCGACACGTCGGAGCGCAGCGCGCAGGAGATCAGCCTGACATCGGCCGTCAGGCTCTCGCCGAAGCGGATCACGCGCCCGGCCCGGCCGGCCTTGGCGATGCGCTCCAGGAGATCGGCCTGGGGGATGTCGGCATTCAGGATCGCGGTCCCGCCGGGCTCCAGTTCCCAGAAGACTCCGGCCTTCTCCTCCGCGATCCCCTCCAGCGAGGAGAAGGCCGCGAGATGGACCGGCTGGATCGTCGTGATGATCGAGACCTGGGGCCGCACCAGCTTCGCCAGCGGGAGGATCTCGCCGGGATGGTTCATCCCGATCTCGTAGACGGCGTAGGCGACGTCCCGCGGCGTCCGGCACAAGGTCAGCGGCACGCCCCAATGGTTGTTGTAGGAGGCGACCGGCGCATGCGTCTTGCCCTGCCGCGCCAGGACGAGCCGCAGCGCCTCCTTCGTGCCGGTCTTGCCGACGGAGCCGGTGACCGCGACCACACCGGCCTTCAGCTCCGCCCGGCGGACGCTGCCGGCCCGCTCCATCGCCTTGAGCACGTCGGGCACGATGGCGAGCGCGCCTCGGCCGGCGAACTGCTCCGCATGGGCCTCGTCGACCACGACGAGCGCCGCGCCCTTCTCGAGCGCGGCCACAACGAAATCATGCCCGTTGCGGGCTTCGCCGGTGATGGCGAAGAAGGCGTCGCCCGGCTCCAGCGTGCGGGTGTCGATCGAGATGCCCGTGACGGCACTCGGGACGGCGCCATCGGCCCGCGCACCCAGCGCCGCGACCAGTTCGTCTCCGCTCCAGAGAGGGGCGCTCATCCTGCGATCTCCGCGATAGCCGTCCGCACCACGTCCTGGTCGGAGAAGGGATAGGTCCGGTCGCCGATGATCTGGCCGGTTTCATGGCCCTTTCCGGCCACGACCAGAACATCGCCCGGCATCAGCATGGCCACGGCGGCCCGGATCGCCTCGGCCCGGTCGCCGATCTCGCGCAGCTTCGGCGAGGCCGCCATCACCTGCGCCCGTATCGCGGCCGGGTCTTCGCTGCGCGGATTGTCGTCGGTCACGATGGCGATGTCGGCCTTCTCCGCCGCGATCGCCCCCATCACCGGCCGCTTGCCGGTGTCACGGTCGCCGCCGCAGCCGAAGACGCAGATCAGGCGCCCGGTCGCATAGCCGCGCAGGGTCGAGAGCACGGCCGCCAGCGCATCGGGCTTGTGCGCGTAGTCCACGACGACGAGGCCGCCTTTCGCCTCGCCGACGCGCTCCAGCCGGCCGGCCACGCCAGTGAGCCCTCCGATCGCCTGCAGGGCATGCTCGGGGTCGTCGCCGGTCGCGATGGCGAGCGCCGCGGCGACCAATGCGTTGCCAGCCATGAAGTCGCCGACGAGCGGCAGCGTCACCGCGTGCTCGCGGCCGTCGACCAGCACGGTCAGCTGCTGCGAGAAGCCCTCGCGGACACTTTCGACGAGCCGGAGCGTCTCGCCCTTGCGGCCGATGCCGATCAGCCGGTGTCCTGCGGCAAGGGCCGCATCGGCAGCCTCCTGCGCATAGGGCTCGTCGCGGTTGATCACGACCGGGGCGCCCTTCGGCAAGAGCGACCAGAGCCGCAGCTTGGCGGCGAGGTAGTCGGCCACCGTGGGATGATAGTCGAGATGGTCGCGCCCCAGATTCAGGAAGGCGCCGGCAGCGAGCCTGACCCCGTCGAGCCGGTGCTGGTCGAGCCCGTGCGAGGAGGCTTCCATGGCGAGATGCGTCACACCTTCCCCGGCCAGCCGGTCGAGCGAGGCGTGCAGCGAGAGCGGGTCCGGCGTCGTCAGCGAGCCGTAATCGGCGCCCCTGGCGGTGACGATGCCGATGGTGCCGAGGCTCGCCGCCTCATAGCCCAGCGACTGGAAGATCTGGCGGGTGAAATCGGCCACCGAGGATTTGCCGCTGGTGCCGGTGACCGCGACGATTGTCCGGGGCTGGCGCGGATGGACCTGTGCAGCGGCCAGCGACAGCGCGAGGCGCGGGTCGGTGACCTGGGCAAAGGCGACACTCGCGGGGAGGTCGTCCGGCCGTGGCCCGCCCGAAACGACCGCGATCGCCCCCTTGCCGACGGCATCGGCAATGAAGCGCGCGCCGTCCGCCTTGGCGCCGGCGAGCGCGACGAAAACGTCGCCCGCCGCCACCTTGCGGCTGTGGAAGGCGAGGCCCGCGACCCTGCGCGACGCATCGGCGGCGAAGGCGCCCGGAAACAGGCGGCCGAGTGTGAGGGCTTCTGTCATGCTCGCTCGCTAGCGTGGAGGCCGACCCGCGGCAAGCGTCAGCGCGTGCCCCAGGCTCCCAGCCGCGCCATCAGCGGGAAGGGCTGGGCCGGCGCCTCGAAGCGCGGCGGCAGGCCCAGGATCGGCGCGGTGCGCTCGATCACCTTGCCGGTGGTGATGCCGGCGTTCCAGGCGGCGGTCGAATAGCCGCCGCTCTCGGCATAGCCCTTCGGCTCGTCATAAATGGCGAGGAAAAGGTATTTCGGCTTGTCGGACGGCGCGATCGCCGTGAAGGTCGTGAAGTTCTTGTTCTTCGCATAGCGGCCATTGATGACCTTCTCGGCCGTGCCGGTCTTGCCGCCGACGAAATAGCCCGCGACATCCGCCTTGCGGGCCGAGCCCTTCTCGCCATTGAGCCGCATGATGAAGCGCATCGCCTCGGAGGTCTCGGGCTTGATCACCCGCACGCCGCTGCGCTTGGCCTCCTCTTCCGTCCGCTTGAGGAAAGTCGGCGTGATCAGCGTGCCGCCATTGACCAGGGCCGCGACTGCCGCCATCGCCTGCAACGGCGCGACCGCGAGACCATGCCCGAAGGCGATGGTGGCGGTGTTGATCTCACCCCAGCGCTGCGGGACGATCGGCGCGGCGCTTTCCGGCAGTTCCGTCGTCATCCGGTCAAGCTGCATCATCTTGCGCAGGAAGGCCTTGTGGCCCTCGACGCCGACGGCCAGCGCCATCTTGATCGAGCCCATGTTAGACGAATGCAGGAAGACCTCCGGCACGGTCAACGTCCGGCCCGTGCCGTGATACTCGCGGATGACCTGCCGTCCGAACCGCATCATGCCGCCGGCCGTCGAGTAGCTCGAATTGATGTTGGCCTTGCCGGAATCCAGCGCCATCGCGATGGTCAGCGCCTTGAAGGTCGAGCCCATCTCGTAGACGCCGACATTCATCCGGTTGATGCGGTCCTTCTCCAGCGCGTCGACCGGGTTGCCGGGGTCGAAATCGGGCAGCGACACCAGCGCGATCATCTCGCCGGTGTTGACGTCCATGATCGCGCCGGCGGCGGCGATGGCCCGGTACTTCTCGATGCCCTTGGCGAGTTCGTCCCTCAGCGCATGCTGGACGCGCAGATCGATCGACAGTGCCATCGGCTTCAGATCGGAGGCTTCCGTCGCCAGGCCCGCACCGTTGAGGTCCTGGAGCCCCTGCGAGTCGATGTATTTCTCGATGCCGGCGATGCCGACATTGTCGACATTGGCGAAGCCGAGCACATGGGCGGCGGCCGTGCCGTTGGGATAGACCCGCTTGTTCTCGGGCACGAAGCCGACGCCGGGAATGCCGAGCCGGTGCACCTCGGCCTGCTGGCGCGGCGTGATCTCGCGCTTGACCCAGACGAAGCCCTTCTTGGTGCCGAGCTTGTCGCGCAGATCCTTGGCGTCGAGATCGGGCAGGACAGCGGTCAGCAGCTCCGTCGCCTCGTCCTTGTCGAGGATCTTCCGCGGCTCGGCGAAGACGGAGACGGCGCGGATGTCGGTCGCCATCACCTCGCCGTTTCGATCGACGATGTCGGGACGCGCGGCCGAGATCGCGTTGGAGGTCGCGCGGCGCAGGCCGACCTGCTCGTTGGGCAGCGTCGCCAGCATGACGAGGCGACCCGTGATCGCCAGGAACAGCACCGAGAAACCCAGGATCACCAGCCCGACGCGCGGCTGGCTCTTCTCGCCGCTCATGCGGAAGACGTCGCGCAGCGCGCTGACACGGCGCGCGGGGGCAGCGTCCGTCGCGCCGTCAGCCACGGCCTCGGCGGACTTCGTCGCGGTCTCGCTCATGGGCGGCCTCCCGGCGTCGTGGCGCTCGGCTTGCGATCCCTCGGGGTCTCGGTCGGGAGCCCGAGGCCGAGATCCTCGAGCTTGCGACCGATGGCGTCGACCTTCGGTCCGCGATTGGGCACGTCGGCCATGCGCACCACCTGCGTCACCGAGAAGGGTTGCAGGTCGAGATGTCGTTCGGCCAGCGCCTGCAGCCGGTCGGGGCGGTTGAGGAACTGCCACTCGGCCTTCAGCACCGCGATCGCGTCACGCTCGCGGTGGATCTTCATGCGGATCTTCTGGACCTGCTCGGCCTCGAGCGTGGTCTCGTATTTGATCGTGTAGGCATAGAAGGCCGAGGAGACGAGCGCCCCGATCGCGATGACATGCAGCAGCTTGATCATGCGCGATGCCTCCGGCGGGGCTGCGGCTCGGGCAGGCCGGCCAGCGCGACGAGATCGGGATCGGCCGGGCGTGCCGGCGCCTCGTTGCGCGCCGCCGCCCGCAGCTTGGCCGAGCGGGCGCGCGGATTGAGCCGCATCTCGGCTTCCGACGGCGCGACGGGCCCGCGGCTGACCAGGCTGAAGGTCGGCTGCGAGGCAGCCACCACCGGCGCATGGCGCGAGCCCGCCGGAGCGCGCCCCGAGCGCTCGGCCAGGAACTGCTTGACGATGCGGTCCTCGAGCGAATGGAAGGTCACGACCACGAGCCGTCCGCCCGGCGCCAGCACGCTTTCTGCCGCATGGAGCGCGCGCACCAGTTCGCCGAGCTCGTCGTTGACCGCGATCCGCAGCGCCTGGAACACCCGCGTCGCCGGATGAGCCCCGCCGGGCTCCGCCCAGACGATGCCGGCGACGAGTTCGGCGAGTTGCTTCGTCGTCTCGATGGGCGCCTTGCGCCGCGCCTCGATGATCGCGCGCGCCACGGCACGGGAGCGCCGCTCCTCGCCATAGTGATAGAAGATGTCGGCGAGGACGCCCTCCTCCGCCTCGTTGACCAGATCGGCGGCGCTGCGACCCTCGCGGCCCATGCGCATGTCGAGCGGGCCGTCGAAGCGGAAGGAGAAGCCGCGCTCGGCCTGGTCGATCTGCATGGAGGACACGCCGATGTCGAGCACGACGCCGTCGAGCGGCACGCGCCCGAAGCGCTGCGCCTCCTCCGCCAGTTCGCCGAAGCAGGCCTGGGCCAGCGTCAGCCGGCCGTCCATCTCGGCGACGAGCCCCGCGCCACCGGTGATCGCTGTCGGGTCCCGGTCGAGCGCGAGCAGGCTGACATCCGGCGCTGCTGCGAGAATCGCGCGGGCATAGCCACCGGCTCCGAAGGTCCCGTCGAGATAGCGCCCGCCCGGCCGCAGCGCGAGCGCGCTCAGCACTTCGGCGAGCAGCACCGGAACATGCGGGGCTCCGCCCCCGGCAGGCGCTTCGGCATTGTGTCCGCGCGTTTGCGAGCGCCCCGGCATCAGCCCACGCTCCCCAGCGCCGGAGGCGCGGCGCTCAGCGCCCGTTTGACGTCGCGCAGCTTCGCCCTGGCCGCATCGAGATGCGCCCGAAAGCGCTCCGGCTCCCAGATCTGGAATTTGTGGCCATGTCCGACGAAGGTCACCGTGTCGGTAATCCCGGTGTGGATCCGCAGCGCCTCGCTCAGCATGATGCGTCCCTCCGGATCCACCTTCAGCACCTCCGAGGTGCCGTTCAGCGCCGTCGACAGCGACTCCCACTCCTCCGAGAAGGGCGAGAAGCGCGCCAGGATGTCGTCGATCGTTCGACGCAGGGCATGGCCGCCGGCATCGAAAGCGGCGAGTTCGAGCGCGGGGTGAACGTAAAGCCCCTCGTAGCCATCCTTCGCCAGAACGGCCCGGAAGCTCGAAGGAATGGAGACACGGCCCTTCGCGTCGAGCCGATTGGTGAAATTCGAGACGAAGCGGTCCGTCAACTCCGCCTCCCGGCCTGCTCTTCACCCGGACGCCGGCCGGCAATTTGCGCGGGGCGGTAGCCCCCCGTCGAAGCAGGCAAAGGACGACGCTCGATCGGTTTCCGCGCGGCACACGGACCCTGATCTGACAGCTGCCTGCCGGCTTCGACGGGATGATTTGGGATAGCATGGGCCTTCATGGGCGTCAACGGAATCGGGTCGATGGAGCAGGGTCTCTGCCGTGCTCGCGGCATCACAGCCCGTTAAGGTTAAGTATCCGTAACCACGCGCAATTCCGTAACGATCGGGAGCCGGACGCCGTGCGCCGCCTCGCCGGGGCCGGCTAAAAAATTGTCCTAGGTTAAATTCCGGCGCTGCGGCCACCGGGCCTGTTTCGCGCCGCGCGACGGGGTGGGAGGGCAGCCTCCCGCTGCGGTTGAGCGCGACACAGAGGGCGCACATCCCAACCGCTGCCGATCGCCGGCGAAGCCCGAACTGCGCCGCCGCACGCTCGAACCGGATGCGGAACCTTTGTCCAACCCGTCGCTTCCCACAGTACTTCGAGGCGCACCCAGCCCCCCGGGGGCCGCCAGTCAAGGGCGAGCTCGAACCGACCGTCACATCGACGTGAATGAAAGCGATATAATCGTTGACAATTTAATTGCGTGCGATCTAATGTGTAGAACGAGATGACAGCCCGGCCGCTCCCGCGGCCCAACAGCGAAGGAACTCACCATGAAGATCCTCTACACTGCGCACGGCTCCGCCACTGGCGGCCGCGAAGGCAAGGCTGCCACCGACACTGGCAACATCAGCGTCGTTCTGAACACCCCCAAGGAGATGGGCGGCAGTGGCGGCGAGGGCACCAATCCCGAACAGCTCTTCTCGATGGGCTATTCCGCCTGCTTCCTCGGCGCGCTCAAGTTCGTCGCCGGCAAGGAGAAGGTGAAGATCCCCGAGGATGCGAAGGTCAGCGCCGATGTCGGCATCGGCCCGCGCGACGATGGCGCCGGCTTCGGCCTGGCCGTGACGCTCACCGTCTCGGTGCCGGGCGTCGACAAGGCCGTCGTCGAGGACCTCGTCCAGAAGGCTCACGTCGTGTGCCCCTATTCGCACGCGACCAAGGGCAACATCGACGTCGATCTCAAGGTGGCGTGACGCCAATGAGGCCTGTTTTCAAGGCCTCGGGATGTCCGAGACCGGTCGGAGATTCGCTCCGGTGAGGCAGCTGGCGTGGCTTTCGAGAACCGGAGCGGAGCGGACGTCGGTCCGTGAGCACCGGAAGAGCAGAAAGCCGCGTCAGATGCCTCACCGGAGCAGAGTATCCGGCGGTTGAGGTGCCAGTCGGCCTGTAAGCCGGGTTCTGGATGGCCGGGAGATCGCTCCCCCGACGCGACGGCCATTCCTCTGGGACGCGCATTGCTGCGCGCCTCGAGCAACCAACCCGGACGACAAGGCCCGGAAAAGGCCCCTCCCCGCTCGCGCGAGAAGCATCGTCCCTATTCGGTTTTGCTCCCGGTGGGGCTTGCCATGCCGTCCCCGTTGCCGGGTCCGCGGTGCGCTCTTACCGCACCTTTTCACCCTTACCGCGCGGGACAGCCGAAGCTGTCGGCACGCGGCGGTTCGATCTCTGTGGCGCTTTCCCTGGGGTCGCCCCCGCCGGACGTTATCCGGCACCGATTTTCCGTGGAGCCCGGACTTTCCTCCCCCGCGAGAACCTGCGTTCCCGCGAGAGCGGCCGTCCGGCCGACTGGCGGGAGGGCTAGTGCGCGCTCCCGGCGGCCGCGTCAACCGCCACGGCGCGTTCAGTTGCTGGCGGTGATGGTGCGGACCTTGGCGCAATAGGTGCGGTTCGCCCCGCTCATGCGCGTCGCCATGTGCCCGCTCTGGTACTTCATGATGGTGCGGCAGGTATCGCCGCCGGCGGCACGGTAGGCCATCGCCAGATATTTCATCGCGTAGCGGGCATTGGTCTCGGGATCGAGCAGACCACCGGCACCGCCGCTGTAGCCCATGCCCCGCGCCGTCTGGTGACGGATCTGCATCAGCCCGTAATTGCCGGCATTGGCCGCACGGGGATTGTAGCGGCTCTCGATCCGCACCACCGCATCCGCAAGCGAGAACGGCACGCCATTGGCCGCCGCATGGCGCGCGACCAGCGCCTTCAGCCCCTCAGAGCCGGCCGGAGCGGCCAAGGCGGCGCGGACCGGCTTCGCCGCCTTCTCCCCTGCGCGCTCCGCTTCGGCGACAGCCGCGGCGGGCTTGGTCTCCCCGGCTTGGGCGGCCTTCTCCCTCTGGATCTCGGCCTCGCGGACGATGAACGCCCGGGCGTCCGTCTCGTCATTGACCTGGGCCTGGGCCGACGGGAGGGAGACGAGGCAAATCGCGAAGGCGGCGACCGCGCCGCGGGAGGTATACTTCATGATCGACTGAACCTTTGCTACCGCCTCTTGGCTGGGAGGCACAGTCCAGTGCGCAGTAAATGTGACCAGAATCTGTTCCGCGATTCGCCAAATCGCTCGATTAATCCTCCGTTTCCACCGATTTACGTATTCTTACTGAAAAGTATTGATCATGTAAAACAGCCCTCCCGACACTTCGAGGTCGCAAGCCGGCTGTGTATTGGCGCGCACCCGGCATCTTCCGCCCGATTTCCGCCATAATTACGGTTTGCGACCGATTAACGCGGCGAGTCGGGCTCATGCCGGGGGTGTCGGTGCCGGCGCGTTCTGGTTATGGTCGCGCCGTCACCACCGCGCCGGGAGTCGCCTGCACCATGGTTTCGTCTTTCTGGGGGGCGCTCGGCGGCGGCGGCCTCGGCCTCGTGCTCGGCGGCCCCCTCGGCGCCCTCCTCGGCGCGCTCGCCGGCCATGTGCTGGTCGACCGCGAGGGCGCACCCTTCGGCACCGCGCCGCGCGAACTCGTCTTCACCACCGGTCTGGTTGCGCTGGCCGCCAAGATGGCGCGCTCGGACGGCGTGGTGACGCGCGACGAGGTCGCAGCCTTCCAGCGCATCGTCACCGTCCCGCCCGAGCAGAAGGCGCGGATCGAGATGCTGTTCGACCTGGCCAAGCAGACCAGCGCCGGTTTCGAGGCCTATGCCGGGCAGATCGCCGAGAGCTTCCGCGATGAGCCGGCCCTGCTCGAGGACGTGCTCGACGGGCTGTTCTTGATCGCCGCCGCCGATGGCGCGATCCATCAGGACGAGCACGCCTATCTGCGCGACGTGGCGACGATCTTCGGCATCGACGAGGCCGATTTCGCCCGCATCGAGGCCCGCCATGTCCGCCGGGCCGACGATCCCTATCTCGTGCTGGGCGCGAGCCGCGAGATGTCGGACGACGAGATCAAGCGACACTACCGCCGGCTCGTCGCCGAGAACCATCCCGATCGCGAGATCGCCCGCGGCCTGCCCGAGGAGGCGGTCGCCATCGCCACCAGGCGCTTGGCCGCCATCAACGCCGCCTGGGACCGGATCGAGCGCGAGCGCGACCTGCGGGCGCGGCTGACGAGCACCCCGGCATGAGCCGCGACGCCACCCCCGACAGCCGCTTCGCCGCCAAGGTCTTCCCCTCCCCCAACCATGGCGACCGCAAGCGCGCCGCCGCCGGACAGGAGGGCGGCCCGACCGAGGACGCGCCGCGCCGGCCCGACATGCTGATCCTGCACTACACCGGCATGGGCAATGCCGGCGAAGCGCTGCAATGGCTGTGCAACCCGGTCTCGCAGGTCTCCTCGCATTACTTCGTCTTCGAGAACGGCCACACGCTCCAGCTCGTGCCGGAAGCGCGCCGCGCCTGGCATGCCGGGGCCTCGCATTGGGCCGGCGAGAGCGACATCAACTCCTGCTCGATCGGCATCGAGATCGCCAATCCCGGCCATCCCGGCGGCCTGCCCGATTTCCCGGAGGAGCAGATCGCCGCGACGCTGAACCTCTGCCGCGACATCTGCGAACGCTGGGCCATTCCCCCTGAGCGCGTGCTCGCCCATTCGGACGTCGCGCCGGGCCGCAAGATCGACCCCGGCGAGAAATTCCCCTGGCGCCGCTTCGCGCAAGCCGGCGTCGGCCTCTGGAGCGAACCGGCCCCGATCCGCAGCGGCCGCTTCTTCGCGCGCGGCGACTCGGGCCAGCCGGTCGAGGCCCTGCAGGCGATGTTCGCCATGTTCGGCTACGGCGTCACGGTCGACGGTGTCTATGACGAGAAGCTGGAGGCGATCGTCGCCGCCTTCCAGCGCCACTGGCGCCCCGACAAGGTCGATGGCGTCGCCGACGCCTCGACGATCACCACACTGCGGGATCTGCTGGCGGCGACGCAGGAGGCCAGGATTGGGTGAGGTGGGCTCGGGCGGGTCTCGTAGGATTTGGGTTCGGATCGGCTTTCGACCCTTAGCCGTCCTTCTGCGGGCGTCGCACGAACGCGGCTAGGGCTTCGATCACGCCATCAGCGAGCGGTTGATCCGGATCCTGATAGGTTGCGATGTTGGCCGCCCGGTCGTTGGAAGCGACCGCCTTCAAGACGTGGTTTGCGTTAGGAAGAAGGATTGTTTTGGCATTAGGGTGCGCTTGGTGCAATCGTTCTGCGTCAATTCGCCCGACCTGGATATCGCGAAGCCCCTGGAGGATCAGTGCTGGTCCCGTATAGGCCGCGATCAGCTTGGCTGGGTCGAGCGCGAACGCGCTGATTAGGAAGCCTTGGACCTCGGGGCGAAACAGCGGGAATAACGCCGGATGAATGTCTTCCGGTGCAACCCGCTGCCCGTCCTCAAGCCGTGTGATGAGGACCTCGGCTTGTTCGCGGATGGGCGCGTTGGCGGGGTTCGCTCCGATCTGGTCGCGGAGCACATCGCCAAGTCTACGTCCTGTCGTCGAGACCAGAAGCAGCCCGCAGATGTCGGGGGCTCGTTGGGCAGCTACCAGGGCCACTAGACCGCCTTCGCTATGCCCCAGCGCCCACACGCATGGAGCGCCCATCCTTTCGCGGATGGTAGCAACCCAGCTTCGAATGTCTGCGGCGTAGTCCTCCATGGTGACGGCATTGGCGTCGGAGATCGCGCGAGCGCTCCCGAACATGCCCCGCTTGTCGATGCGCACGCTTCTAATCCCACGCGCGGCCAGCCCCTCCGCAATTAGGCGGTAGGAGGACGCTCGGACGCCCAGCGGATTGTTACCGTTGCGATCAGTCGGTCCTGAGCCTGGGATTATGAGAACAACGGGGGCTCTCGAATTCGGCGGTCCCAACGCTGTTCCCGAGAGCGGCCCAGCGGGACCTGGTGCCTCGATTACTTCCGAATCAGTCATGGGCGCTGCCTCCGGTCGAGACGCGGCAAGGGTCATGAGGCAGGTCAGAACACAGCATCTCACCCAGCGCTTCATCATAGAGTCTCGCAGTTGCCGGAGGAATGAACCGAGACGGGATGTTCCCTATCGACCCGTTGCGATCACTGATCCTCGCCTCCGCGTTAACGTCCGCTCCCGACCGATAGCAGCCTCGCCCATTTGCCAAAACCTACGTTACATAGTAAGGAAAATTCCTTACCTATCGAACGACGGAGCACCCCATGGCGACCCTCGTTTACGAGCGCAGCAAGATCACAGCGAAGGGGCAGACAACGGTCCCCAAGGCCGTGCGTCAGGCGCTGGGCGTGAGCTATGGCGGCGAAATCGCTTATGTCGTCGACGAGGGGGGCCGGGTCAGCCTGGTTGCGGCGCAGGAGGAGACCGACCCCGTCACAGACGGGTTCCTGACATTCCTCGCGCAGGACATGGCGAAGAACCCCGCGCATCTCACCGCCTTTCCCACAGCCCTCGCTGATCGGATGACCACGCTCACGGCTGGAATGAGTGTCGATCCCGATGAAGAAATCGACGGGGACGTGACGCTCTGAGCCATGATCGTCAATGGCTGGACGATATTCGGCCATCCCCTGCTGCTCGATCAACTCGAGCGGGTGACGGCGGCCGTCGAGAAAGCTAGGGCGACCGACCCGGCGGGATACCAGCGGACGGCAAAGGCAAAGCTCCTCGCGATTCTCGTCAATCTCATCTTCGAGACGATCCCCGCCGATCCGACCCGGCCGGAGTACCGTCAGGGCGACACGCTCGGCGCCGCCCGGAAGCACTGGTTCCGGGCCAAGTTCGGCAATGGTCGCTTCCGGCAGTTCTTCCGCTTCGACAGCAAATCGAAAATCATCATTTTCGCCTGGGTGGACGACGAGACCACCTTGCGGACCTATGGCGCCAAGACGGATGCCTATCGCGTCTTCAAGGGCATGCTCGACAATGGCAACCCGCCCGACGACTGGATGGACTTGCTCGCCGCGGCCTCGGAGGAGCTGGTCGTCGCGCGACTGGAAGGGGCCAAGCCGCGATAGCGCCTGCGGCGTGGGAATTGCGGGCAGCGATACGAGGCTCGCTCAGAGCCCGACGCTCGCCCACGCATCGCCCGAAACAACCTGAAACCCACCTCTCCCCAACATTGCGGTAAGTTAACTCGCCGCCGAAGCGGGATTCTGGCATGTTGCGGCGGCTGCAGGATGTCGGCTCTCCCGACGCGACGATGGGGACCAATTTGCGCAAGTGGTTGATCGGAACGGGTGTCGTGGCCGTGCTCGCGGCCGGCGGCTACTGGGCGTGGCGGCCCACGGGCGGCACCGCCAACGAGGCCGCCTACCGCACGGCCCCCGTCGACCGCGGCCAGATCACCGCCGCCGTGCGCGCCACGGGCACGCTGACACCGATGACGACCGTGCTGGTCGGCTCGCAGCTTTCGGGCCAGATCGTCGAGATCCTCGCGGACTACAATTCGCAGGTGAAGGCCGGCCAGGTCGTCGCGCGGCTCAACAGCGACCAGATCAAGACGCGCCGCGACGCCGCCCAGGCCGATGTCGCCCAGTCCAAGGCCGATCTCCTGGTCAAGCGCGCCCAGCTCGACCGCGCCCGGTCGACACGGCTGAAGGCCAATTCGACCGTCAAGGACCTCGAAGCCCAGCGCGACCGCACCGCAGCCCAGCTCGCCGATGCGAAGCGCACCTTCGAGCGCCAGACCGAGCTCTTCAGCCGCGGCGCCGGCTCGCAGCAGACACTCGACACCGCCCGCACCCAGCTTGAGGTCCAGACCGCGACTCTCGCCTCGAGCGAGGCGCAGATCGCCTCGGCCAAGGCCGAGCTCAACGGGCTCGACGCCGACATCCTCCTGGCCCAGGGGCAGGTGAAGTCCGGCGAGGCGCTGATCGCGCAGCGCGACGCCAAGCTGAAGGACATCCTGATCGACCTCGAGCGCACCGATATCCGCTCGCCGGTGGACGGCGTCGTGGTCCAGCGCCAGGTCGATCTCGGCCAGACGGTAGCCGCCTCGCTCTCGACGCCGACCCTGTTCCAGATCGCACAGGACCTGCGCACCATCGACATCTACGCCAATGTCGACGAGGCCGATGTCGGCCGCCTCAAGGCCGGCCAGCCGACGACCTTCACGGTCAATGCCTATCCCAACCGCACCTTCGAGGGCCGCGTCGAGATGGTGCGCCTCGGCGCGCAGACCATCCAGAACGTCGTCACCTATACCGGTGTGATCCGCGTCGAGAACCGCGACATGGCTCTGCTGCCCGGCATGACCGCCAATCTGCAGGTCGT
>NZ_JAUXYO010000330.1 GCF_030694325.1 Allobosea sp.
GGGCCGTCACTGGGGGTGACGGGCTCGGCCGGGGCCGTGGCCAGCATCTCGGCGAGGCGCTCGGCGGAGAAGGCATCGGCCTTTTCGGCCGGCTCCGCGCGGCCCGGCTCGGCGGGCTTGTCGGCGGGAGACTTGCCGGCACCCTTTTCGAGCGTCTGCAGCAGGGAGCGGAAGGCCTGGCCGCGCTCCTCGCGACCGCCGGCCGTCAGGCGCGCTTTTGAGCTCTTCGCGGCCTCGGCGCCACGGGCGGATGGCACGACAGGGGTCTCGACCTGGCTCATGGCCGGGCATCTCCGGATCGGGAGGGGGTGAAGACGGGGTCGGCGAGCAGCTTCTGCGCTTCGGCGAGGCTGCGTTCGGCGCCCGAGAGGAGGCGCTTGATCCGCGGGTCGAGATCGGCGGGTTCGGCCGGCGCCGCCGGGGAAAGCGTCTGCGCGCCCGTGGGCGCATCGACGATCTCGGCGGCGACGCGCAAGGCCGTGCGGAGGATATCCTGTTCCTCTGCCGGAAGCCGCCTGGCGTCGATGGTCTTCAGCGCATCGAGCGCGCCCCCGCTCCTGTCGATGCCGATGCGCGAGGCGGCGCGGTAGAAGGAGGCGCGCGTGACCATGGCCTGGTCTGCGCCGGGAATTCGCGCCACCTCCTCGGCAGCGAGGCGCGCCTGTTCGAAGCGCCCGCGCACCAGCGCGTCACGGGCGATGATCAGGAGCACGGCGCGCTGCTGCTCGCGGTCGAAGGCCCGGAGCGTCGCGACAAGCTTGGGGAACTTGGCCGGGTCGCGGCCGATGTCGAAGCGCACCAGCCCCGTGGCGAAGCTCTGGCGGAAATGCTCGGCATAGACCGAGCGGTCGAAGCGCCGCATGTATTGCGCGGTGCCCTTCTCCAGCCGGTCGAGATCGTTGATCTCGGCGGCGATGAAGACTGCCCGGCGCAGCGCCCCCTCCTCGACCAGCGAGCCGGGCGAGGCCAGCCGCGCCTGGTCGAGCAGCTGCAGCGCCCGCTTGTGATCGTCGCGCAGGATCAGCGTCGCCTGGACGAGGGCGAGATGGCCCGCCAGCGATTCATGAAGTCCCGCGGGATCGAGCGGCATCAGCAGCGCCTTCGCCCGGCCGCCATCGCCCATGACATAGGCGAGCGCGCCCTCGGCGAGTCCCTTGGGCAGCCCGGCCGGCTCCCCGCGCCTGACCAGTTCCGCCAGGGCACCGGGCTGGCCGCCGCTCAGCACATATTGCACCGCGGCGCGGGTGTTGCGGGGATCGTCCCAGACAGCCGGAGGCTGCGCCGCCATCTCCTGTTCGAGTTCGCGCAAGAGCCTGCCCTGGGCGGCATGGGCGGCTCGGTTGCCGGCGGCCGCCTCGTTCTGCAGCGACTGCAGGGTGCGCACCAGCTGATAGGGCGGGGCCGGCGCGGGCGGGAGATCCTGTGCCGCGAGGGCCGAAGTCGACAGAGCGCAGGCCAGCGCGCCGGCGAGCGCGAGAAGGGATCGGCGCCTCATGCGCGCTTCTCCCGGATCAGGATCTCGATGCGGCGGTTCTCGGCGGCATTAGGGTCGCTCGCCCGCGGCTGGCGGCTGGCATGGCCCTCGATATGCTCGATGCGCGACTGGCTGATGCCGCCCTGCACGAGCAGATCCTGCGCCGTATGGGCGCGTGAGGTCGAGAGCCGCCAGTTGTCGCTGCGGCCGTCGCGGAAGGGGCGCGCATCGGTGTGGCCGCGGATGACGATGGCGCCCTCGCGCTCCTTCAGCACGGCGGCGACGCGCTGCATGGCGGCGATCGTCTGCGGATGCGGCTCGGCCGAGCCGATGCCGAACATGCCGAAATTGGCATTGTCGGTCAGACTGATCAGCACGCCCTCATCGGTCTTGCGGACATCGACCTGCGGCTGGTCGGCCCGCTTCGGGCCGGCCCTGGCCATGGCCGAGGCAATGGCGGAGGCCATCGCCACGACGGCGCGCGACGCCACGGTGGTGGTCGTAGCGGTGGCCGCGAGCCCGGGGCGCGGCGACATCGCAGGCG
>NZ_JAUXYO010000333.1 GCF_030694325.1 Allobosea sp.
CGCCGGCGACGCAGACCCCGCCCGCCTCGGCCGCGCCACCACGGACCGAGCCGGCCCCGCCCGCTCCAAAGCCCCCGGCCGAAGCCGCAGCGCCTGCGACCGGCATGCCGCCTTCCCCCGCTGCTCCCGCCGCCCCGACACCGGGCGCGGCCGACCCGGCCACCGGCGCGGAGAAGCCCCGCCTCGTCAACCCCACCGATGTGCGCGGCAGCGAAGCCGGTGAGCGCACGCCGCCGCTCGCCCGATCCGAGAACCCCGGCATCCCGGCGCAGCTCCCGCCCGTCCAGCCGCAGGATTCGACCTCGTCCCAGCCCCGGCCTGAGACCCCTGCAGTGCCTGTCGTGCCGATGGACTGAAGAAGGGGCGACGGCTTCAGCCCTGGTCACCGGCCTCGACCGCAACGAAAAGGGCGCCTCCGGTTTCCCGGAGGCGCCCTGCCGAACGCACGGCCCTAGGCGACCTGTTCAGGCGGCCTTGGCGGTATCGACCTTGGCTTCGATCACCTTGGCGCCGCCGGTGCCGATCGCGATCTGGCGCGGCTTCTTCGCCTCGGGGATCTCACGCACGAGATCGATGTGGAGCAGCCCGTTCTCGAGGCTCGCGCCGGTCACATGCACATAATCGGCGAGCTGGAAGCGGCGCTCGAAGGCGCGCGCGGCGATGCCCTGATGCAGGATCTCGCGCTTCTCGCCATTGTCGTTGGCCTGCTTCTCGCCGCGCACCGTCAGCGCGTTCTCCTTGCTCTCGATCGAGAGGTCGGATTCGCCGAAGCCTGCCACCGCGATGGTGATGCGGTAGGCGTTCTCGGCCGTGCGCTCGATGTTGTAGGGCGGGTAGCTCGGGGCCGACTCGGCGCTGCCGACCTGGTCGAGCAGCGAGAAGAGGCGGTCGAAGCCGACGGTCGAGCGGTAGAGCGGGGAAAGATCGAATTGACGCATGATGTCCTCCAAAGAAGCGACGTTCGTGTCCGGCCCGCCTCGTCATGAGCGCGGGCCCGGTCTGGGATCGCGCAGCCGTTCCGGCCTGCGCAGAGCTGATCTGGGATAGCGTTTTCGGCTTTTCAAGAGCCCTCCCGGACGGGCATAAGCGGTGCGGGCGGATCAGGGCTGCGTCACCGCCGGGATCGCGCCAGCCGCCGGGAAGCCGCCATGGCCGATGCCGAACTCTTCGCCCATCCCGACTATCCCATGCCGGGACATGGCCGGGCTTGGACCGCCCGTACCCGCGACGGGGCGCAGCTGCGTTTCGCGCGCTGGCGCCCGACGGTGAAGCCGGTGCGCGGCACCATCCTCCTCGTGCAGGGCCGGGCCGAATTCATCGAGCGCTATGGCGAAACGATTGCCGAACTGCGCCGCCGCGGCTTCCACGTGCTGGCCTTCGACTGGCGCGGCCAGGGCGGCTCGCAGCGCTTCGTCAGCCGTGAGCGCAAGGGCCATGTCGGCCGGCTGCGCCATTACGAGGCCGATCTCGCTCTGGCGGCCGCGCAGATGCGGGAGCGCCTGCCCGGCCCCTATTTCGCCCTCGCCCATTCGATGGGCGCGGCCTTGTGCCTCGACGCCGCGCGCCACGACCGGCTGCCCGTCGCCCGGCTCGTCGCGCTCGCGCCGATGCTGGAGCTGACCATCATCGAGAAGCCGGGCCGGGCGAGCCGCCTGGCGGGCGCGCTGTTCTGGCTCGGTTTCGGCAAGAGCTTCGTGCCCGGCGGCGGCGACACGGCCATCGCCACCAAGCCCTTCGAGGGCAACCGCCTGACCAGCGACCCGGTCCGCTATGCCCGCAACAGCACACTCTCGGCGGCGGCACGCCATCTCAGCATCGGCGATCCGACCATCGCCTGGGTCCGGACCGCCTTTCGCCTGATGGCGCGGCTCGCCGCGCCCCATGCCGCCCGCGAGGTCCGGGTGCCGACCCTGGTCATCGCCGCCGGACGCGACCGCGTCGTCTCGACCCCGGCGATCGAGCGCTTCGCCGCGCGGCTGAAAACCGGCCAGGCGCTGGTCCTGCGCGAGGCGCGCCACGAGATCCTGAATGAGAGCGATCCGATCCGGGCGCAGTTCTGGGCCGCCTTCGACGCCTTCGTCCCGGGCGAGGACGCCGAACTGGCAGCCGGCGACGCGGATTCAGCCGGCGAGCAGCGCCAGCGCGGCTTCATGCAGCGCCTTGTTGGCGGCGGCGAGGATGCGCCCGCCCCCGGCGGCGCTACCGCCGTCCCATGAGGTGACGATGCCGCCCGCGCCCTCGATGATCGGGATCAGCGCGACGATGTCGTAGGGCTTCAGCCCGCTCTCGATGACGAGATCGACATGGCCGGCGGCCAGCATGCAATAGGCGTAGCAGTCGCAACCATAGCGGGCGAGGCGCACCGCGCCCTCGACGCGGCCATAGACCTGCGCCTCCCCGTCCTTGAACAGGGCAGGCGAGGTCGTCATCAGCGTCGCGCCGGCGAGGCTCTGGACCTGGCGCGTGCGCAGGATGCGCGGGCCGCCCGGCCCCTCGTAGCGTGCCTCGCCGCCATCGCCGGAATAGCGCTCGCCCGTGAAGGGCTGATGCATCATGCCGTAGACCGGCTCACCGCCGCGCGTCAGCCCGATCAGCGTACCCCAGACCGGGATGCCGGAGATGAAGGCCCGGGTGCCATCGATCGGATCGAGAACCCAGACATACTCAGCCTCGGTGTTCTCGCTGCCGAACTCCTCGCCAAGCACGCCATGGGCCGGGAACTGGCGCCGGATCATGTGGCGCATCACCGTCTCGCCGGCCCGGTCGGCCTCGGTCACGGGATCGAAGACGCCACCGCCCGACTTGTCCTCGAGCCCGTGATGGGCCCGGAAGAAGGGCAGGATCGCCCGGCCCGACTGGGTCGCGAGGTCCGCTACGAAAGCCCCGAAATCGACGGCACTCATGTCATTCCCCCGCGCGACCGATGCAGGCGCCACGCCGCCGCGATCCGCGTGATGGCGGGCTGGTCGCCGGAAGGCAAGAGTCGGCGACCAGACGTTCCGCTACCACCTTCTCTGCCCTGCGTTCCGCGCATGCCCCATCCGCCCTTCGCACTCGCACAATTTTGGTCAGGCCACTTGCTTTTTTGCGCTGCACCGTCATATTGTGCACTGCGAAGGGGCGATGACCTCAAGCCTTCGTTGCCCTCCTTGGGCGTTTCCTCCCTAGACTTGGGCCGCCACGCAAGTGTGCGGCCCTTTTTTTCGTTGCGGTGGCAACCGTCGTCTCCGACCGAGCGCCCTACTCGGCCGCTTCGCGAAATGCGTCGAGCCAGCCGCTCCAGCGCGCGAAACACTCCGCCATCGCCCCGGTGATCGCCTGCTCCACTTCGCCGAATGCGGCATGGGGCAGGAGTGTCGCCTCGTCCATGTAGAGGGCGCGGTTGATCTCGATCTGCAGGGTGTGCACGCCGGTGGCCGGCGCGCCGTAATGCTCGGTGATGAAGCCGCCGGCATAGGGCCGGTTACGGGTGACGCGCAGCCCGAGGCGGGCGAAGGCGGCCTCCGCGATGTCGGTGACGTAGCCCGCCGCGCTGGTGCCGAAACGGTCCCCCAAGATGATGTCTGGCTTGGCCGGACCGTCGCGGTCGAGCCCGGTCGAGGGCATCGAATGCGCGTCGACGAGGATGCAGGTGCCGAACGCGCGCTGCGTGCGCTGCACGAGGTCGCGCAGCCCGGCATGATAGGGCCGGTAGAGCGCATCGATGCGCGAAAGCGCCTCCTCGACAGGAATCCGCCCGAAATAGATCTCGTGCGCGTCGCCGACGATCCGGGGAATCGTGCCGAGCCCGCCCGCCACCCGCAGCGAGCGGGTATTGGCGAAGGGCGGCAGCCGCCCCTCGAACATCCGCGGGTCGAGCTCATAGGGCTCGCGGTTGACGTCGAGATAGGCGCGCGGGAACTCCGCGACGAGAAGCGGCGCGCCCAGTGCCACGCTGCGGCCGAAGAGCCGGTCGACATAGGCGTCCTCGGAGCGGCGCAGCGAGCGCAGCGGCAGCCGCGCCCGCTCGACGAAGGACCGCGGGTAGCGCCGCCCCGCATGGGGCACGTCGACCACCACCGGAACGATGTGCAGCGCCGGCTGGTACAGCGTGTAGGGCCGCTCGATCTCGCGGACGACGTCGTCGGGACCGGGCGGAAAAGGGGCGAAGGGATCGCTCATCGGCCCGAACACAAGCACACAACGCCGCGGGGTTGAAGGGCTGCACGCGCCGGGCCGGCATCGGCCTCGGATTCACCCGTTGTTTACCATGCTGATGCCTTATAGAAACCGTGGGTTCCAACTGCGGGGGCGGGTCGATAACCCTGCCGCCGCAGCCGCGCAGGGTTGGGGCGCGAAAACCAGACGAGAACGGGACCGGGGTGCCTCGCCGGCTTCCGCTGCACCAGAACACAGGCCTTACGGGACGGACAGATCAGGCCCATGACGAAGATACTCCTCGCCGAAGACGACAACGACATGCGCCGGTTCCTGGTCAAGGCCCTGCAGAATGCGGGCTACGACGTGGCCTCCTTCGACAACGGGCTCTCGGCCTATAACCGGCTGCGCGAGGAGCCGTTCGAGCTGCTCCTGACCGACATCGTCATGCCCGAGATGGACGGCATCGAGCTGGCGCGCCGCGCCACCGAGCTCGACCCCGACATCAAGGTGATGTTCATCACCGGCTTCGCGGCCGTGGCGCTGAATCCCGATTCGCAGACGCCCAAGGATGCCAAGGTGCTCTCCAAGCCCTTCCACCTGCGCGAGCTGGTGAACGAGGTCGAAAAGCTCCTGGCCGCCTGAGGCCGCGGGCGCCGAAGGGGCGCGCGAGGCTTTCTCCACAAAGCGCCTTGCCAGCCTCGAAGCGAGCGGCTATAGCCGCACACCTCGCAACATGGTCGCCCGGCAACGGCGGGACCTGTTCCGGCCGCCGCGACGATTTCCCGACGCGGCAGACGGGCGCGTAGCTCAGCGGGAGAGCACTACGTTGACATCGTAGGGGTCACAGGTTCGATCCCTGTCGCGCCCACCATTTTCCAGGCCCCGGACATCGCTTCACAAAAGCGGTTTCCGGGGTTTTTGGTTTGGGCGCTGCGCGGTCGAACTCGACCTCTCTGATCAAAGTGCCAAACATGCGCCGCGACATGCTGCGGCTCAACTGAACGTCAGGCCAAAAGCTCGCCCGCGAGTGTGTGCTCGACACAGCCATCGACATGGCGCGTCAGCACGGTGACGGCACCTTTGGTATCGCGCCGGAGCGCGCAGTCGAGCAATGCCTCGTGCTCCTCGGCGGCGATCTCGCCCCGGAAGACGACGGCGACCATCTGGTAGCGCAGATACTTGTCGTAGATCGCGCCATGGGTCTCCAGCAGCACCTGTGATCCGCAGGCGGAGATCAGGGCGTGGTGGAATTCCCAGTCATAGCGCTTCCAGAGTTCGGGATCGTCGCGATCGCGCGCCAGCATCCGGCGCTCCATCAAGGCGAGCTTGTGATGGGCGGCGACCACGCGCCCCTCCCATTCCATGTCCCCGGCGGCGAAGGACTGGGCCAGCGCGTGGCCTTCGAGCAAAAGCCGCATCGCGGCGATCTCCCGCAGATTGGTCGCCGAGACGGGCGTGACCACGAAGCCCTTCTGGCCTTCCGCCTCGATCAGGCCCTCTGACGCCAGACGGCTCAGCAGCTCGCGCAGCGTGCTCACGCTGGCCTCATAGCGCTCGCGCAGGATGTCGAGCTTCAGCTTCTGGCCCGGGGCCAGCCGGCCGAAGATGATGTCGGCACGGATGCGACGATAGGCGGTTTCACCGACGGAAAGCGGCTGGGGCGTGAGGCTGAGCATGAGGTGGCCCTGCTGGGTGCGCCGCGGCAAAGCGATGCAGCGCAGCCATCATAGCCGATTGGCCGACCAGAACAATCCATATGGCAAAATCGAAAATCTCATGTGAAACGAGAAATCGATGTTGCGTCCTGCATCTGCCTTGGCGATAGTGCGGACCATAAGGCGGCGCGACAATCCGCTCTCAGGGGAGGTTTCTCATGGCTCATTCGATCGACAGGCGGGCCTTGCTGGCCGGCGGCGCGGCTCTCGCCACGGCCGGCTTCGGAGGCGGCGCCTTCGCCCAGGCCAAGCCCAATCTGCGCTTCTCGGCGGTGTTCTCCGAGCAGGACATCCGCGCCGAGATGATGAAGCGCTTCGGCGAGGCCATCAAAGATGACTTCACGCTCCAGCCCTATTACGGCGGCAACCTCTTCAAGCAGGGCACCGAGTTGGTCGCCATGCAGCGCAACAACCTCGAAATGGGGAACATCGCGCCGCAGGACATCTCGAACCAGATTCCCGAATGGTCGATCGTAACGTCGGCCTATCTCTTCCGCGACGCCGACCATCTCAAGAAGGTCTTCGCCAGCGAGGTCGGGGCCGAGCTGAAGAAGGTCGCCGAGGACAAGCTCAACATCAAGATCCTGGGGCCGACCTATTTCGGCGCCCGCCAGGTCGGGCTGAAGCCCAAGAAGAAGATCACGACGCCCGCCGACATGGCCGGCATCAAGCTGCGCATGCCCGGCGGCGACGCCTGGCAGTTCCTCGGCCAGTCCCTCGGCGCCAACCCGACGCCGATGGCCTATGCCGAGGTCTACACCGGCCTCCAGAGCGGCGCGATCGACGGACAGGACAACCCTCTGCCCAACGTCCAGAACATGAAGTTCTACGAGGTCTCCTCGCAGATCGTGCTGACCTCGCATCTCGTGGGCTTCGATCTGCTCTGCGTCACCGACCGGGTCTGGAAGGCGATGTCCCCGCAGAAGCAGGCAGCCTTCCAGGCCGCCGCCGACGCCGCGATGGACTGGAGCGCCAAGACGCATCTCGACAAGGAGAACGAGCTCGTCGACTTCTTCAAGAAGCAGGGTCTCGAGGTCTATGTGCCCGATGTCGCCGCCTTCCGCGACTTTGCCCAGAAGAAGTATCTCGCCTCCGACCTCGCCAAGAGCTGGAAGCCCGGCATGGTCGACAGGATCAACGCGCTCTGAGGCTCGGCCGGGGCGGGACGGCGGAGGGCGGCAATCTTGACGGATCGTCTGACAGCGCTCGGCGGGTGGCTGGCCCGTCGAGCGGAGAATGTACTGGTGGCGATGCTCGGCGCGATGTTCGCCGTGTTCATCCTCCAGATCGTCTTCCGCTACCTGCTCAACCTCCCGATCGGCTGGACGCATGAGATCAGCGTCATCCTCTGGCTCTGGATCGTCCTGTTCGGGGCCGCCTTCGTCACGCGCGAGAGCGACGAAATCCGCTTCGACATCCTCTATGGCTCGGCGGGCCCTCGGACGCGCCGCATCATGGCCCTCATCACCGCCACCGCACTCGTCGTTCTCTACACCCTCTCCCTGCCGGCGATGGCGGACTACGTCACCTTCATGAAGGTCGAGCGGACCGCCTATCTCAAACTGCCGTTCAACTGGGTCTATTCGATCTACCTTGCCTTCGCCGTCGCGGCGATCGCCCGCTATCTCTGGCTCGGCTGGCAGGCTCTGCGCGGCCGTGCGCCCGAAGCCTTCGATCCCACCAAGGCCGGCTCGGGGATATGACGAGCCCCTTTTCGCTCTGCATTCTGGCGATCGTTACGCTGTCTCTGCTCGGCCTGCCGATCGGCCATGCGATGATCGCGGGCTCGATCTTCTACCTCCTGCTCGCCGGCCAGGACCTCAGCATCGCCGCCGAGCAATTGCTCAACGGCATGTACACCAACTACGTCATCCTCGCCGTGCCACTGTTCATTCTGGCTGCCGAACTGATGAACATCGGCTCGATGACGGAGCGCTTGCTGCGCTTCTGCGACGCGCTGGTCGGGCGCTTCCGCGGGGGGCTGGCCCAGGTCAACGTCGTTCAGAGCCTGATCTTTGCCGGCATGTCGGGATCGGCCATCGCGGACGCGGCCGGCACCGGTCGCATGATGCAGGCGATGATGACCAAGGACGGCCGGTACCCGGCGAGTTTCGCTGCGGCGCTGACGGCTGCGACGGCGGTCGTCGGCCCGATCATCCCGCCATCTATTCCGATGGTCCTTTACGCCCTCGTCTCGGACGCCTCGATCGGCTTCCTCTTCCTGGGTGGCGTCATCCCCGGCCTGCTGATGGCCGGTGTCCAGATGGGGATCGTCGGCTATACGGCGAAGGCGCGGAACTTCCCCGTAGAGCCGCCGATCCGGCTGCGCGAGCTGCCGGGCATCACCTGGCGCGCCCTTCCGGCGCTGCTGATGCCGGTCGTGCTGCTCGGCGGCATCTATGGCGGCGCCACGACGCCGACCGAAGCTGCCGCCGTCGCCGCAGCCTATGCGCTGGGCGTCTCCGTCCTGCTTTACCGCAGCGTCTCGCTGCGCTCCTTCTACACCTCGCTCGCCTACAGCGCCCGCACCACGGCTGCGATCGGCATGCTGATCGCGGGTGCGCTCGTTTTCAACTACGTGGTCACGATCGAGAACATCCCCGAGAGCCTGAAGGTCCTGCTGTCGGGCTGGAACCTCACGCCGATCGGTTTCCTGCTGCTGGTCAACGCCATCCTGCTGGTCCTCGGATGCCTGCTGGAAGGCACCGCCATCCTGCTGATCGTGGTGCCCGTGTTCATCCCGACCGCCAAGGCGCTCGGCATCGACATGGTGCATTTCGGCGTCGTCGTGGTGGTCAACATCATGCTGGGGCTGATCACGCCGCCCTATGGGCTGCTGCTGTTCATCATGAACACCATCACCGGCGTGCCGCTGCGGGAGATCGTGCGCGAATGCATGCCGTTCCTCGTCGCGATGATAGGCGCACTCGCGGTGATCACCTTCTTCCCGGGCCTCGTCCTCTGGCTCCCCCGCCTCATGGGCTATCCGGGCTGAACGGCGATGCGCTTTCAAGTTCTCACAGGTGACCCGTGACCAAGCCGATCTACGTCCTCAACGGCCCGAATCTCAACCGCCTCGGCACGCGCGAGCCGCATCTCTACGGCAGCACGACGCTTGCCGAGGTCGAGGCGATGTGCCGCGAGGCAGCCGGCCACGGGCCGCTGGTGTTTCGCCAGTCGAATCGGGAGTACGAGCTGATCGACTGGATCCACGAGGCGATCGACAACGGCGGCGCCATCGTGATCAATCCTGCCGCCTTCACCTTCACCTCGATGGCGATCCTGGACGCGCTGAAGATGTTCCCGGGCCCGATCATCGAACTCCACATCACCAATATTCACCGCCGCGAGCCGATCTACCACCGCTCCTTTGTCTCGCTGGTGGCCACGGCCGTGATCGCCGGCCTGGGCCCACGCGGCTACGCGGTCGCCGTCGCCGCGGCTCGCGACCTCATCGATTCCGCTCCCTGAGCCGCAGCGGAGTCCACACCTTGAAGCGACCGTGATCCGGCAGGGACCGGGACATGTGGGCACCTCCTGGAGAGGGATGCAGCATGCCGATTGAGCAAAGCCCCGATCTCAGGAATTGGCGCACTGCGCCTCCATCGAATCGCCGGTCATTCGTCGGGCCGATATCGATCAGGACGAAAAGCCCAGCGACCGTCGCAGCGCTCCGGCCGCTGGGCCTGACAACTGGGTCATGAAGGTCTTTGCCGGGTCGCTGTTCGTCGCGCTCACGCAGAGCGCGGCGGAATAGAGCGTCGAGAGCGCAAGATCGTCGGGCATGAGACCGACCAACTCCACACCAGGCTGAGCGATGATCTCGGTCGCCTGGGTGCAGCCCAGCGCGCCCGGCGTTGACGAGGCGGCGAGCGCCGCCATCGCCGCCGTGCCGTTGGGATGGGGGCGAAGCGCGCGCGCCACGCTGTCGGCGAGGCCGAGCCTTGCGAGCAGGCCGGCGAAATGGATGCCGGCGGTGGATCGTTCGAGATCGGGCACGTAGATTTCCGCCGCGTCGCGCAGCGCCAGGGCCAGCGCTGGCGCGGTCGTGACGTCGGGTCTGGCGTCGCCTCGGCGGATCGCGACGGCTGTCGGTACGGATCCGATGTCGGCGATGCTCTCGGCCACGACCAGCCCGTCCCGCGCCAGCGCGTCGACCATGCTGCGCGTCAGGATGACGATGTCGGTCGGCGCGCCGGCCAGGAGTTTCTCGCGCATCGCGCCGACAGCGCCGAAGTGAGCGCTGACACTCGCGCCCATTTGCGTCTCGAAGGCCGGCGCCAGCGCCTTGACGAGGCCCTCGGCCGCGCCGCCGCTCAGCAGGGAGATTGTGCTCACGGGTCTGTTCCTGTGCTTTGGTCAGACGGTCGCAGCCCGGCGTCGGCGCAGCGCGACGATCAGCGGCCAGACGAGGGAAGCGATGAAGAGCGCGAGCAGGATCGCCGAGATCGGCCGCTCGACGAAAATCATCGGGCTTCCCAGCGAGAGCAGCAGCGATTGGCGCAGCGAGGTTTCGAGCAGCGGGGCGAGGACGAGCGCCAGCACCAGCGGCGCGCGCGGGATGTCGAGCTTCATCATCAGCCAGCCGACGACCCCGAACAGCAGCGCTATGGCCACCGGGAACATGCTCTGCGTGCTGGACCAGGCACCAAGCAGCGAAATCGCCAGAATGCCGGGCGCCAGATAGCCGTACGGCACGCGCAGCAGCGAGGCGAAGAGCGGCGCGAGCGGCAGGTTGATCACGAGCAGCACGACATTGCCGATGAACATGCTGGCCATCAGACCCCAGACCAGGTCGGGCTGCTCCGTCATCAGGCCGGGGCCGGGCCGAATGCCGAACAGGATGAGCGCTGCCAGCAGCACGGCCGTGCTCGACGAGCCGGGAATGCCGAGCGCGAGCATCGGTGCGAGTGCGCCCTGTGCCGCCGCGTTGTTGGCGGATTCGGCGGCCGCGACGCCATCGATCGCGCCATGCCCGAAGCGCTCGGGCTTGGCGCTGAGCTTGCGCTCGACGACATAGGCCATCATCGAGGCGATGGTCGGCCCCGCGCCCGGCATGGTGCCGACGACGAAGCCGACCACCGTGCCGCGCAAGATCGCAACACGGCTGTCGGCCCATTCCTGCCCGGTCAGCCACATGTCGCGCAGGCGCGTGCGGATCGTCTGCATGCCGTCGAGCCGCTCGAGGGACGACAGCACCTCGGCGATGCCGAAAATGCCGATCGCCACGGGCAGGAACTCGACCCCCTCCAGCAACTGGGGCTGGCCGAATGTCAGGCGCGGCATGCCGACGATCGGATCGACGCCGATCTGCGAGATCATCAGTCCCAGCGTCGCCGCCAGCAGCGCCTTGACGGGAGAGACGCCGCCGAGGCTCGCCGTCGCGGTGATGCCGAGCGCGGCGAGCAGGAAATACTCCGGCGAGGAGAAACGCAGGGCAAACGCGCTCAGCGCCGGCGCGACGAAGACGAGCGCGATCGCCGAAACGATGCCGGCGAAGAACGAGCCCAGCGCAGCCACGCTGAGCGCCGCGCCGGCACGGCCCTTGCGCGCCAGTTGGTGTCCATCGATCGCCGTCAGCAGGCTGGAGGATTCGCCGGGCACATTGACCAGCACCGATGTCAGCGTGCCGCCATACATGCCGCCATACATGATGCCGGCGAGCATGATGACGCCTGACACCGGCTCCATGCCGTAGGTAAAGGGCAGCAGCAGCGCCATGCCTGCCGCCGGGCCAATGCCGGGCAGCGCGCCGATGATCTGGCCGAGGACGACGCCGATCACCAGAAAGCCGAGATTGCGCGGCGTCGTGGCGACGGAGAAACCCTGCCAGAGCAGGTCCAGGCTTTCCATGATGGCGTAGGTCCTGACGGTGGGAGCTAGAAGCCGAGAACGCCGCGCGGCAGCGCCATCCCGAGCCAGCGGACGAAGATCAGATAGGCAAGGCCGGTCGTGACGGCGACGGCGATCAGGCTATTCGCGACCGGCTGTCGCAGGGCGACAACGGTTACGAAGGCCAGAACCGCGCCGACGGCCGGAATCATCCCGAGCACCGGCGAAAGGACGGGGAATCCGACGATCGCGGCGAGCACGAGGCCGAGACGCCGCATGATCGGCGGCGGCGGCCAGTCGATCGCCTCGACCTGGCCGCTCGTTGCCTGGACGACGAGCAGAACGGCCAGGATCGCTCCTGAGATGGCGATCAGCGTCGGGAAGAAGGCCGGCCCGGCGGTGAAGCCGTCCCAGAACCCCATTCCCCAGGTGCCCGCGACCATCAGGGCCGCGAGGCCGAGCATCGTCAGGCCCGGAGCGGCATGCGCAAAGCGGTTCACGCGCCGCTCCATCCGCCGGCCTGCCGCGCTTTCCGCCCCGCCTGCCGCCTCATTTGGCGAGGCCGACATCGCGCATCAGGTCGCCGTAGAGCTTGGCCAGTTCGCCATGGCGCTGCTTGATGCGATCGAGCCCGTAATATTCGCTCGACTGCATCTTCGCCTTCACCGAGTTCTTCCAGGCATCGGTGGCGACAACCTTGCGCATGACGTCATCCCACCATACAGCGACCTGCGGATCCGTGTTCGGCGGCAGCGCTATGCCCCATGACTGCCCGAAGACGATGTCGAAGCCCTGCTCCTTGGCCGTCGGCACGTCCTTGTATTCCGGCTCGGTGCGGCGCGTGGCGGCGAGCACGACCAGCGGTTTGGCCTTACCGCTCGTGATGAGCGGGACGCCTTCCTCGAGCGTCGCGAAAACGCCTTCGACATTGCCGCCGAGGAAGGTCGAGATCGCGACCGAGCCGCCGTCGAAGGGCACATAGGTGAGTTGGACGCCGCCGGCCTTCATCAGCAGGGCCGTTGCAAGATGGTCGGTTCCGCCTGCCAGCGCTCCGGCGATGCGGATCCCGCGCGGCTTGGCCTTGGCGGCGGCCATGAAATCGCCCAGCGAGTTGAAGGGCGCGTTGGGCTGCACCAGGAAAACGAGGTCTGATTGGATGAAGTCCGCCACCGGGACGACACGGTCGATGATCGACGGCGTGCCCTGCATCATCGGCGTGGTGAAGCTGGACTGGTTCAACGTCAGCACCAGGTTCTCGTCGCCCGGACGCCCGACGACGTAGTTGTAGCTGACGGAGCCCGCGCCGCCGGGGCGGTTCTGGATGACGACAGGGACCTTGGTGATCCCCGCCTCGCCGATGATCTTGGCGACGAAGCGCATGATCACATCGGGCGATCCGCCGGGGCTGGCGCCGACGGAGATGTCGATCGGCCCTGACGGCTGCTTACCCTGGGCAAGAGCCGGCCCACTGGTTGCGATGCCGAAAGCGAACAGGGCGGCGAGCCCGACCGCGCCACGGCGCGACAGAACCGCATTCTGCGGAACGGTTTTCATAGCGTCTTCTCCCCTGAGAGATTTCGTTCGGTTCCAGCCGTGCAAGCGGCAAGCATGTCTCTCTGCCGGCAAATCTGTGTCGGGCGCAGCGGTTTGACAATCACGCAATGCTGTCGTCAGCTTTGCGCATCCTGCAAAGCAAACTCTGGTGGTCGCTGCGATGGGCCGGTCCAGGATCGTCGGGGCACTGCCCCGCCTCCCGCTCGAAGTGCTCAGGCATGTCGTGCTGATCGCCGAATGCGGCTCGACCGTGGGGGCCGCGCAGATCGTCAACATGACCGCGTCCTCGCTCAGCCGGAAAATCGCGCAGCTCGAGCATGATCTCGGCGTGCCGCTGTTCGAGCGGCATTCGCGCGGAATGCGTCCAACCGACGCCGGCCAGCTGGTGACGGACGCGGCGCGCCAGATCCTCGCCCGCATGGACCGCCTCGCCAGCGACATCGGCGATGTCGACGAGATGGGCCGGGGGCTTGTGCGGATCTATGCCTCCCAGGCGCTGGTCGAACATTTTCTGATGCCGCATGTGGCGCGGATGGCGATTCAGCATCCGAATGTGAAGATCGAGCTCCATGTCGGGGCCGGGCGGCAGGCTGAGCGCGCCTTGATCGACGAAAGCGCCGATTTCGCCCTGATCCTGACCGTTCCGCGCCACCCCGAGATCGAGATCGTCGCCGAGCGCGCCAACCGTATCGTCGCGATCGTCAGCCCCGACCATCCTCTGGCGCAGCGCCGCGCGATCTCGGTCGCGGAGGTGCTGGCGCAACCCTTCGCCGCGCTGCCGCCGAGCTATTCCAGCCGCGCGGCGTTCAACACGCTGGCGCCGGAGGCGCTGCTCGGCGTGCAGCCGCAGTTCACCGCGAACTCGATCGCCGCGCTGAAGGCCTATGCGCTCGCCGGGCTCGGCATCGCGATCGTCCCCGAACTGACGGTCGGCGATGCGCCGGGCGAGCAGGGGCTCGTCCTGATCGAGATCATCGGCGCGGAGCGGACCGATACGCGCATGTGCCTGTGCCGACGCCAGTCGCGCATGCTGGGCAACGCGGCCCGCAGGCTCCTCGACGATTTCGTCGCTGCCTTCGCAGCTCACCACACCTGACCGATCGACGCAGAAGGTCAGCCGTTCAACGATGTCGGCGTCCGTGGCTGTCGATGGTGGCCGTCGCTCGTCGGATCACCACTTCACGAAAGCGTCAGCCGCTCTGGCGAGGCCAAGCCTTGGCCGCCGCATCTAGGCGGCAGCCGATGCCAGTTCCGACACGGCGGTGTCGATCGGCACCGGCCGACCGAGCCAGTAGCCCTGACCCTTGCTGACGCCCAGCAGCTTCAGGGTCTGCAGCTCGGCATCGCGCTCGATCCCCTCGGCGAGGATCTGGCAGCCCGTCTCGCGAGCATAGAAGATCAGCGCGCTGGCGAGCGCCCGTCGGGCCGGATCGCCATCCACATTCCGCGTGAGCGACATATCGAGCTTGATGATGTCGGGCTTCAGGCGAACGATGTGCTGCAGGCCCGAATAGCCGGCCCCCGCATCGTCGACCGCGAGGCGGACGCCCTGACTTCGAAAGCCATCGAGCTTGGCCAACAGTCCTTCGTAGTCATGCACCAGGCCATGTTCCGTGACCTCGATCACCAGGCGATTCGGATCGAGCCGGCCGACGATGTCGCCGAATGCCGCCGCCATCACCGCCTCTGCGGAGGCATTGATCGTCAGGTAGATGTGGCTCGGCAAACGCCTGGCATGATCCAGAGCCGCCTCGATCGCCGCGAGTTCCAAGGGCACGCCGAGGCCGACCTCAGCGGCTTCGGCGAACCACTTGTCCGGCGATCGCCGGGGCTGTTGAGAGAAGCGCGCGAGGCACTCGAAGCCGACGGCACGATCGCTGGCGAAATCCCAGATCGGTTGGACATGGATGTCGAAGGCACGATCGTCGATGATCTGGGCGATCCGGGCGTGCCGGGCATCGCGATCGCGGCTGCTGCGCCGATCTTCGTCGATATGCTGGGCAGTGATGTCCGCGAATGCGCGCATGACCTGCAGGTCGCGACCATTCAGCGAATGATTGGCATGCGGGCTCAGACAACAGAACATGCCGAAGACGGAGCCGTCAGACAGCGTCAAAGGCACGCTGACATGGGCGCCGATCGGGACGGCCTGCGTGATCGGCATGGCCGCGGCAAAGGGGATAGCCGAGGTATCGGGGATCAACTCCGGCAAACGGCCCGCGAGGATGTGGAGGCAATAGACATCGTCGAGCGACCGTGAATCGCCCGGCTTGATCAGCGCTTCCAGGCCGGGAGCATCCACGGCCCGGAAAACCGATTCATTGCGTACGAATTCCGACACATAGGCGACCTCCATGCCCAGATGCTGGCGCACCGACTGAAGCACGCGGTCGATCATGAAGCCGTCAGAACGGCTCGCCGTTTCTGGGCCGTTTGCAAGGCAGGCAAGGATCGACATCTGCACCTCTCGTCCGTGGGACATGCGAACTGCAGCGTGCTGAGTTTTCTCGGAACCACCGCCGTCATCCCGGGCATGCCCCGGGATCCATCGGAGGGCTCCAGTGCCTTACGATGGATCCCGGATCGGCGCGGCTTCGCCGCTTGTCCGGAATGACGGTCTGTTTCCGAGTGAAATCAGCATGCTCTAGCCGACACTGCACCGGGGTCACCTAAAGGGACGTAAAGGTGGGGAGCAGTCCGCTGCGCGCCCACCATTGTCGAAACCTTGCGAGCCTCGCGCTTCGCAGGGTTTCTTTGTCCGGCCCGTGACGCGGCTCCGGCTTGGTCCCGCGGCGGCCGCCCGGCGCGTCGCCTCAGCGTCGACCAGTCCCGGCTTCGAGACGCTCGAACAGCCACACCGCAACCGCACCATAGATGACGTGGCCGACGAAGCTCATATAGGAGAGCTCGCCTCCCTCCCCGAGCAGGTAGAAGGACAGCCCGCCGACCGGCGCCATCAGGCCGAGCGCGTTGAACCACGTAAAATTGCCCCAGCTGATCGCATCCGCGATCAGTGGGCTGCTGTTGATCAGCCGCGTTGCGATCAGCCCGATCACCGCCGTCCAGAAGATGAAATGGATCGGCGCGAAGGTTCCGGCCGCGATCAGGCCGGCTATTCCGGCGCTGAAAGTCACGAGGACGATGGCGTCGAGCACGACCGGCCAACGCGGCACGAAGCGCGAGATCACGAAATAGGCGACCGGATAGCCGATGATGCCGACGCCGTAATGCAAAGCTTCGCGGATCAGATAGGGCACCGACAGGCCGAGCCGATGCTGGGCGATGGCGTCGATCAGACCCGCGGGCTCGAGCGGATAGCCCAGTACGGCCCTGGTCAGCACGCGGGCCCAGATTTCCCAGACCAGGAGGCCTGCCAGGCCGCCGGCGAACAGATGGACCACCGTCCGGTTGCTGAGGGTTGCGGGTTTCGCTTCGGCCGCCATGGTCATCATCGGTCTCCACCCATCGGGTCTGCGGGAACATGCGCTGACACAGACTTCGCGCGCCGGGCCCGCTTGGTTACCGACGGGCGTCAACCTCGTCGCGCCGGATGGATGGGCAGCGCGTCGCGATCGGGGAGTTCCCCCGACGCAGCGGCGTCGACCGCATCGCGAGCGGGTGCGGCGTCACATCGGTCGTGTCGGCGTGCCATAGTCGCCGCTCACTGCAGGGGGGAGACGCGACCATGACCTACTGCCTCGGCATCTGGCTGCCGACGGGCCTCGTGCTGGCCTCCGATTCCCGCACCAGCGCGGGCGTCGACCAGATTTCGACCGTCAAGAAGCTTGCGCTGTTCGAGAAGCCGGGCGACCGCGTCGTCGCCATCCTGTCGGCCGGCAACCTCGCCACGACCCAGGCGGTGATCAGCATGATCCGACAGAGCGCGGGACAGGGCGGTACAGCGGGTCCCGAGGGCGACATCCTCGCCGCCCGCAGCCTGTTCGACGTCGCACAGATCGTCGGCCTTGTGCTGCGCGAGGTGATGCGGCTCAACCGCAGCTTCGTCGAGCCCTATGGCGATCCCAGCGCAAGCTTCCTCATCGGCGGACAGGTCTCAGGGGATCGCCACCGCCTGTTCCAGGTCTATTCGGCCGGGAATTTCGTCGAAGCTTCCAGCCGCAACCCATTCCTGCAACTCGGCGAAACCAAATACGGCAAGCCGATCCTCGACCGTGCCCTGACCATGCGCAGCGGGCTCGACGAGGCGGCCAAGCTCGCTTTGCTCTCCTTCGACGCCACCATCCGCAGCAACCTCTCGGTCGCCCCGCCGATCGACCTGCTGCGCTACGAAGCCGACAGCCTGATGGCCGGGCAACTCGCCAAATTCACCGCCCAGCATCCCTACTGGTCGGATCTGCGCGAGCGCTACAGCGACGGCCTGAGCCGACTGGTGGCAAGTCTGCCCGAACCGCGCTTCTGACGCCCGCCCTCCCCGTGGGGGCCGTCAGGCGGGTTCCGGCACCCGCTGCGGCACCGCCGTCGAGCCGCGCTGGAGCAGGCTGGGCTTCAGCATGACGCGGCAGGGCCGCTCGCTTTGCCCGTCCGACGCCGCCTTGCGGAACAGGAAATCCGTCGAGGCCGTCGCCAGTTCGCGCACTGGCAGGGCGATGGTGGTCAGGCCGTTGCCGCACCAGCGCAGCGTCGGGCTGTCGCTGAAGCCGACGAAGGAGAGCTCCGACGGGATGGCGACACCCGCAGCCCGCGCGCAATCATAGGCGCCGATGCTCATCCGGGCGCCGGCGGTGACGACAGCGGTCGGCCGCTGCGGCTCGGCCAGGATCGCCTGCATCGCCGCGAAGCCGAACTCGGTGTCGCAGCTGCCCGCCTTGACCAGCCTGTCGTCGATGGCGATGCCGGCCTCCTGCAGGGTCCGGCGGAAGCCCTCCAGACGGTCCCGCCCCGTCGAGATCGCGACCGTCGAGCCGATATAGGCGATGCGCCGGTGGCCGAGATCAATCAGATGGCGGGCCGCCAGCCGCATCGCCTCGTCATCTTCGATACCGAACCAGTCCGAATCCACCTTGGCGCAGTGGCGCACGAACTGGACATGCGGCGTCGCCCGCATCAGGCGCAGCGTCTCCGGTGCGGGCGTGACGCTGGGAATGATGATGAAACCCAGCGCCCGGGCCGAGCGCAGATTGCGCAGATGCTCGAGCTCCAGCTTGGGATCGTCGTCGGTGACCGCGAGCACCAGCTGATGCCCCCGCTCCTGGCAGCAATCGGCGATGGCCTTGGCCGCCGTCGAATAGAAGTCGTTGCGGATGTCTGGGACGATCAGCCCGATGATCGAGCTCGTGCCGCTGCGCATGGCCCGCGCCGCGAGGTCGACGACATAGCCGAGCCTCTCGGCCGCCGCCATCACCCGCGCCCGCGTCTCCCGGCTGATCCGCGGCGAGTCCGCCAGCGAACGGGCGACCGTCGAGACGGACAGCTCCAGCTCGGCCGCGATGTCCTTCATGGTGGGAGGGCGCTTCATCGGCCAAGCCTCGTCGGAACATGCGTCGGGGCGAATGCTATCTCGCGCAATCGATTGCGCAGATGATGGCATAAAGCACGATGAAGCCCCCTGGAAGCAAGCAGTTTACAGTGCCAACGATTGCGCATAGCGTCCAGGTCAGAAGGAGCGGGTCGGGCCTCGCCGCCCATGGCGACAGCGAGGCCCGGATGAATGTTCGCGACCTTGCGGCGCGACGCAAGGGCAGACGCAAAAACCAGCCCGGGGCGGGCATACGCCCCATCAAGGCCGGAGCATGCCGGCCACACAGAACGGGAGAGGAAACACCATGGCTTCATCGTCGGATGGCATGTTCACACGCCGCACCCTGGGCCGGCTCGGTCTCGCGGCGATCGCCGCCCCCGCCGTGCTGACATCGGCACGCGCCCAGCAGAAATTCACCTGCCGCATCGCCCACACCGAGGGAATCGGCACGCCGATCACGCTCGGCTTCGAGAAGTGGACGGGCATCCTGAAGGAGCGCAGCGGCGGGCGCATCGATGCGCAGCACTTCCCCGCCGCCCAGCTCGGCGGGCTGGCGCAGGCGCTCGAGGGCAGCCGCATCGGCACCATCCAGGTCACCACCGCAGGCCCCGACAGCGAGGAGGCGATCGCGCCGGAAATCGCCGCCTTCGGCGGCGCGCCGGGCTTCATCTACAAGGACGAGGCCCATGTCGACCGCGTGCTCCAGGGCCCGCTCGGCCAGGAGGTCTCCGATATCGCCCGCAAGAAGACGGGCGTGGAGTTCGTCGCCTATGGCGAGACCGGCTTCCGCCACATCCTCTCGAAGCGGCCGGTCAATTCGCTGGAGACGCTGAAGGGCCTGAAGATCCGCGTACCGGAACTGCGGATCTGGGTCGATTTCTGGAAGACGCTCGGCGCCAACCCGACCCCGCTGCCCTATTCGGAGCAGTATTCGGCGCTTTCGACCGGCGTCATCGACGGGCTCGATTCCGACTATTTCTCGATCCTCGGCTTCAAATGGCACGAGCAGGCGAAGGAGGTCACCCCGACCGCGCACTGGTTCCTGCCGAAGGCCGTGCGCGTCAATGCGCGCTGGCTGGACAGCCTGCCCGCCGATCTGCGCGACATGGTGCGCGCCTCCGCCAAGGAGGTCTTCGCCGAACAGCGCGCGACGAACCGCGCCAATGCCGACAAGGCGCTGGCCGATCTCGAGAAGCTCGGCTGCAAGGTCAATCGGGTCAGCGAGGCCGAGCGGGCGAAGTGGGCCGAGATGACGGCGCCGCTCTTCGATCAGTTCGGCTCCAAGAGTCCCGAAACCAAGGCGATGATCGACAAGATCCGCAAGCTGGCCTGAGGTCGGCCCTGCAACGCCTCGCACCGGCTCTCGCCCAAGGCCCGGTGCGTCTTCCTGCGGTTTCGAGCGATCACCTGACATGGCTGAACACACCCAGACGATGACTCCTGCTGCGACAGGCGCGTCCGCCCGCTTCCTGCTCGGCTTCGACCGCGCCTTCGAGGCGCTCTGCGTGGCGCTGATGCTCGGCTCGGCGTCGGTCGCGGTGCTGCAGGTGTTCTGCCGCTACGTTCTGGATGCCGCCCTGCCCTGGCCGGAAGAGGTCTCGATCTGGCTCTTCACCTGGGCGGTGTTCCTGGGCATGGCGCTCGCCGTCGGCCGCCACGCCCATATCGCGATCGACCTCGTCAGCCGCTACCTGCCGGCGCCGCTGCAGCGCCTCCATGCCGGCTTCGTCGCGGCGATGATCGCCGCCACCAGCATCATGATGATCGTCCACGGCATCGACTTTGCCGGGCGCGCCATCCAGGTCTCGCCGGCGATGCAGTGGCCGCTCTCCTATCTGTTCATCGCCATCGCGGTCGGCGGCGCGTTGAACCTCGTCTATCTGATCCGCCCGGCGGGGGGCTTGCCGCAGCTCTCGGGCCTGCTGTCGGTCGTGGCGGGCGGCGCGGTCTATCTCGCGGTGCGCCATGGCGCGGCGCTGGTCTGGCAGGAGGCCGGCAGCCCGACCGCGCTGATGCTGGTGGCGGGGCTGCTCGTGCTGTTCGAGGTGCCGATCGCCTTTGCTCTCGCCTTCGGCGCGTTTGCCGCCTTCGCGCCGCTGGGCGACATCATGCTGGTCATCGTGCCGCAGAACATGGCGTCCTCGCTGAACTCCTTCACACTGCTCGCGATCCCGTTCTTCATCATGGCGGCCGCCGTGATGAATGTCGGCGGCATCACCACCCGGCTGGTGGCGCTGGCGACGAGCCTCGTCGGGCATTTCCGCGGCGGGCTCGGGCAGGCCAATGTTGTCACCAACACGCTGCTCGCCGGCGTCTCCGGCTCCTCCACCGCCGATGCCTCCGCCATCGCCAAGCTGATGGTGCCGGAGATGGAGAAGCACGGCTATCACCGCGCCTTCAGCTGCGCCCTGACCAGCGCCTCCTCGACGCTGGCCAACCTCATCCCGCCCAGCCTCGGCCTGATCATCTATGCGGCGCTGGCCTCCGTCTCGGTCGGCGCGCTCTTCGTCGCCACCATCATCCCGGGGCTGATGGCGGCGGCTTCGCTGATCGTCGTGGTCTACATCGTCTCGCGGGTGAAGGGCTATGGCGGCGATATCGCCCCGGCCTCCTGGCGCGCGCGCGGGCGGGCTCTGGGCACGGCCATCCCGGCGCTGCTGCTGCCGCTGCTGATCGTCGGTGGCGTCCGCTTCGGCGTCTTTACCGCCACCGAGGCCGGCGCGATCGCGCTGGTCTACGCCATCCTCTGCGGCCTGTTCTTCTATCGCTGCCTCAGCGGCCACGGCTTCTACGAGGCCGTGCGCGAATCGACCTTCGACACCGTGTCGATCGTCGTCATCATCGCTGCAGCCTCGCCCTTCGCCTGGGTGCTGGCGGCCGAACAGGTGCCGCAGAAGATCGCCGCCGCGATGAGCGCCTATATCGACAGCCCCGTGATCCTCCTTCTGCTGATCAACCTGCTCCTTCTCGTCGTCGGGCTGTTCATGGAGATGATCGCGGCGATGGTGATCCTCGTCCCGATCCTGGTGCCGCTCGTGGTCGCAGCGGGCGTCGACCCCGTGCAGTTCGGCATCGTCCTCGTCATGAACCTCGTCATCGGCGCGCTGACGCCGCCGCTCGGCGTGCTGGTCTTCACCACCGCCCGCGTCGGTCGCGCCAATGTGGTCGACGTCTTCCGGGCGATCCTGCCCTTCATCCTGGCGCTGGTGACCGTGCTGATGCTGGTGACCTATGTGCCCTCGCTGACGCTGGCGCCGCTGCGCTGGCTCGGCCCCTGATCGTCGGAGTTAAGAGCATGAGCAGGCTGCGCATCGGGATCGTCGGGCTCGGCATGGCCGTGACGCCCCATGCCCGGGGCCTCGTCGATCTGCAGGACGAGATCGAGGTCGTCGGCGCCTACAGCCCGAGCGCCGAACGGCGCGCGGCCTTCGGCGCGCGCTTCCCCTTCCCGCTCTGCGACGATCTCGACGCCCTGCTGGCGGACGAAAGCGTCGAGGCGATGCTGGTGCTGACGCCGGCCAACACGCATCTCGACATCGACCGGCGCTGCGCCCAAGCGGGCAAGCATGTCCTGCTGGAAAAGCCGCTGGAGATCACCACCGCCCGGGCCCAGGAACTGGTCGCAATCTGTCGCGCCGCCGGTGTCACGCTCGGCATCGTGCTGCAGCATCGCTTCAAGCCGGCGGCGATGGCGCTGGCGGATCATCTCACGTCCGGCCGCATGGGCGAGATCGTCGGCTGCTCGACCGTGATCCGGCTCTGGCGGCCACAATCCTATTACGACGAGCCCGGACGGGGCAGCTTCGCGCGCGATGGCGGCGGCGTGCTGCTCTCGCAGGGCATCCATACGCTCGACCTGATGCTGAGCCTGGCCGGCCCCATCACCGAAGTCAGTGGCCATGCCCTGACCAGCCCGGTCCATCGCATGGAAACCGAGGACATGGTCTGCGCGGCCGTGCGCTTCGCCCATGGCGCGGTTGGCACCATCGATGCGACGACGGCCGCCTATCCCGGCTTCCCGGAGCGGATCGAGCTGATCTGCCGCCATGCGACGGCCTCGCTGGTCGGGACCGCGCTCGACATCGCCTGGCATGACGGCACGCGCACCGTGATCGAGGCCGACAAGAGCGCCGGCGGCACGGGCGCCGACCCGATGGCGTTTCCCCATGATTACCATCGCGCGGTGATGGCCGATTTCGCCGAGGCCCTCCGGCAGAAGCGTCCGCCCCGGATCACCGGAGAGGACGCGCTGCGGGTCCACCGCCTGATCGATGCGCTGATCGCCGCCGGGCAAAGCTCCGGCCGCGTTACCGTGGCCACGGGCTGAGGACGGGAAGCATGCTGCGTTTCGCCGCCATCGGTCTCGACCACCGGCACATCTACCATATGGTCGCCGAGCTGATCGCGGCCGGGGCGGACTGCGCCGGCTACTGCCCGCAGACGTCGGACCCGCGCGTGCTCGAAGGCTTTCGCGAGCGCTTTCCGGATCTGCTGCCGCTGGAGCGCGAGCGCCTGCTCGACGACCCCGCGATCGACATCATCTGCTGCGCGGCGATTCCGCGCGACCGGGCCGGCATCGCCATCCAGGCGATGCGCAACGGCAAGGACGTCATGGCCGACAAGCCCGGGCTGACGACGGCAGCGCAACTCGCCGATGTGATGGATTGCGTCGCGCAGACGGGGCGGATCTTCTCGATCTGCTTTTCAGAGCGCTTTATCGTGCGCGCTTCCGAGATCGCCGCGAAACTAGTGGCGGAGGGCGCCATCGGCGAGGTCGTCAACACCGTCGGTCTGGGGCCGCACCGGCTGAACCGCGCCATCCGCCCGGCCTGGTTCTTCGATCGCGCAGCCTTTGGCGGCATCCTGATCGACATCGCCTCGCACCAGATCGATCAGTTCCTGTTCTACAGCGGCGCGGCCGACGCGCAGATCGTCGCCAGCACCACCGCCAATCATGCGGTCCCCGATGTCCCCGACTTCTCCGATTTCGGCGAGATCTTGCTGCGCAGCGAGAAGGCCACCGGCTATATCCGCGTCGACTGGTTCACGCCCGACAGCCTGCCGACCTGGGGCGACGGGCGGCTGACGTTGCTCGGCACGAAGGGCTTCATCGAGCTGCGCAAATATCTCGACATCGCCGGCCGCCCAGGCACGGACCATGTCTTCCTGTCCAACCATGAAGGCACGCGCCATATCGACGCCAGCACCGAGCCGCTGACCTATTTCAGCCGCTTCCTCGCCGATGTCCGGGACCGGACGCAGACGGCGACGAGCCAGACTCATGTCTTCGCCGTGACCCGGCTATCCCTGGAGGCCGAGGCTGCGGCCGTGCGGCGCGGCTGAACCGGTCCGGATCAGATCACGGCGGGAGCACCGCGCTGCCGATCCTTGGACGGTCGATGCGCCTCGCCACCCAGGGACGAGGCGCCAAGGCTTGCGTCAGATCTTCAGCTTCAGGAAGGCGCCGATCGTACCGTTCCAGGTCGTCACGCACTCCGCCCCGCAACGACCGGCGAAGGCGGGCAGGATGACCTTGGTCAGCGCATCCTTGCGCAGCGCCTCGTCCTCCGGCGTCACCGGCACGAGCTTCATGGCGGCGGGCGCTCCCTCGCTGCAGGCCTTGCCGGTGTTGCAGTCGAGGCCGGTCTGGGTCTCGGTCTTGGCCTGGTCGAAGATCGAATCCTCGAGCTTGCGCAGATGGGTGGTCAGGAAGGCCTGCACCTTCGGATCGAGCGTGTTCCACCATTTCAGATTGGCGAGCTGGGCGGAGAGGCCGAAATTGATCGGCATCGGCGAGATGAACTTCGCGCTCTCATGCCATTTCGAGCGATAGCCGGAGAGCGCGCCGGTGATGGCGCAGTCGATCACGCCGCTGGCCAGCGCCGGCTGGACCTCGGCGAAGGCGAGGTTGATCGGCGAGCCGCCGATATGGCTGACGAAGGCCTGCTGCGAGGCGCCCGACGCGCGGACCTTGCGGCCCTTGAGGTCGGCCACCTTGGTGAAGGCGTCGCGGCAATAGATCACCTGCGCCTGATAGGTGCCGAAGCCGAGCAGCTTGAGCCCGTGCTTCTCCTCGAGGAACTTCGCATAGGTCGGGCGGAAGACGTCGACGACCTTCTGCAGCTCCTCGACCGAGCCGACGAGACCGACGAGGTCGGTGGCTTCGTTCATCGGGACCTCGCCCGAATTGTAGTTCAGCACCGTGGTGGCGAATTGCAGCGTCCCGGCCGAGACCAGGCGGAAGATCTCGGGCCCCTTGAAGCCGAGCTCGGTGAAGGGCTTGACCTGCACCTTGATGGCGCCGCCGGATTCCTTCGGCACCGTCTCGTTCCAGAACGGAACCTCGCGGTTGGTGTACATCGACAGATTGCCGATGCTGCCGACGGCGTTGAAGCTCGTCGCGGGCAGGCCCTGGGCCTGGGCGGCTCCATTGAGGAGGACAGCGGCAAGGGCGGCGATCGGGACCAGGCGTTTCATCGCAAGCTTCTCCTCTTTCGGGTGGGTTCTGGCGGCCTCAGCCGCCGGCTTTGGGATTGAGAACGGTCGGCAGCCACAGCGCCAGCTGCGGAAAGGCGATCAGGATCGCGATCATCACCAGCATTGCCAGCACGAAGGGCAACGCGCCGATGCAGAGATCCATGAAGTTGCCTTTCCCGCGCACGGCCTGGACGACATAGAGGTTGAGGCCGACCGGGGGCGTGATCAGCGCCGCCTCCATCAGGATGACGAAGATGATGCCCCACCAGACCGGGCTGTAGCCGAGCGCCGTGATCACGGGCACGACGACCGGTGTCGTCGCGATCATCATCGACAGCGTCTCCATGAAGCAGCCGAGGATCAGGTAGAACACCACGATCGCGACGAGCATGCCGAGCGGCGGCCAGCCCAGCGCCAGGACGAGATCGGTGATCGCCTTCACCAGCCCGATCGAGACCATCACGAAGTTGAGGAAGAAGGCGGCGATGACGATCAGCATCACCATGCAGGTCGTCCGCACCGTGCCCTCGAAGGCCCGCAGCAGCACCGGCAAGGTCAGCTGGCGGTTGGCCGCAACGAGCAGGAGCGTCGCCATCAGGCCGAGCGCGGCGGCCTCCGTCGGCGTGGCGATGCCCGCATAGATCGAGCCGACGACGACGAGGAACAGCCCCAGCGGCGGGATGAGATGGCGCAGGCCCGCGACGCGCAGGCGCCAGAGATCGCCGGTGTCGACCTTCGGTCCGGCCCAGTCGGGCCTGTAGAGGGCAAGCCCCAGCACCATCAGCGAAAACAGCCCCGCCAGCAGGAAACCGGGGATGAAGCCCGCCGCATAGAGATCCGCCACCGAGGTGTCGGTCAGCACGGCGTAGATGATCATGTTGATCGAGGGCGGGATCAGGATGCCGAGCGTGCCCCCGGCTGCGATCGAGCCGAGGAAGAGCGGCCGGTTGTAGCCGCCCTTGTCCATGTTCGGGATCGCGACCGTGCCGATCGTCGCCGCCGTCGCCACCGACGAGCCCGACGTCGCGGCGAAGATCGCGCTCGCGGCGATGTTGGTGTGGATCAGCCTTCCGGGCACGCGGGCGAACCAGGGCGAGAGCGCGGTGAACAGCCGCTCGCTCATGCCCGAGCGGTGCATCAGCTCGCCCATCATGATGAACATCGGGGCGGCGATCAGGATGAAGTCGTTGGACGAGTTCCAGGCCAGTTCGCCGACGGCGCCGGTCATCGGGAAGAAGGCGTAGTTGGCCTGCAGCACATAGGCCATGAGCGCGAGCGAGGCGGCGACGGGGATGCTCAGTCCGACCAGCGCGACGAGCAGGGACAGTGCGGTCCCGATCACGAGCGCGACTCCGCGCCGGCGGCCGGGTTCTCGACGCCGGACTGCTCGATCTCCTCGGTCACCCGCAGCGAGCCGATCAGCGCGTCGAAGCCGGCCCGGTCACGCGCGATCAGCCGGCCGATCGCCTGGATCGGGATCAGCACGGCCATGCAGGCGAACCAGACCAGGCCGACGCACCAGATCCCCTGCGGGATCACCATCGGCGTCTGCAGCTGCGACACCGACTTGGCGTTCAGGGCCCAGGATTGGGCCAGCGTGCCCCAGGCGAACCAGGCCAGCGCCACGGCAATCAAAGCGAGCGCCAGCGAGGCGATGATGTCGCAGATGATGCGAACCTTGGCGGGCAGCACGCCGAGCAGGATGTCGACGCGGATATTGGCCTTGGAGGTGACCGTGAAGGCCAGCCCCAGCCCGATACAGGCCGCCAGCGCATAGCCCGAGATCTCGAAGCTCTCGACCATGCCGCGCTTGAACAGATAGCGCGTTATCACGTCGATGGTGATGAGGAAGCTGCAGCCGACCAGCACGATCGCGCCCGCGGCCCAGGCCAGGATGCGCGAGATGCGCTGCGGCAGCGGCTCGTCGGGGAGAAGGCGGGAGAGGTCGCTCATGGACACGCCGGGCTGCGCGGGCGGGTTGTCGTCGTCATCAAGGCCGGTCTCCGGGCGCCCGCTGCGCATCACGTCGCATGTGACCACGCGTCAGGCCTGCCATGCAATAGTCCCGCCAGCACGGCGCGCCGGTCACGAGACGTAGCCATCGGCCCTGTCGGCGGCGATGGCCGCGGGATCGCGCTCGCGGGGGTCGCCATGGCCGCCGCCGCCCGGCGTCTCCATGCGCACGATGTCGCCGGCCTTCAGCACGCAGCCGATCGTCTTGGCCGCCAGTTCCGTGACTTTGCCGTCGCGGATCAGGCTAAGGCGTCCGCCCCGCCCCGGCTCGCCGCCGGCCAGCCCGTAAGGCTGAGAGTCAAAGGCGTCGAAGGAGGCGTTGAGCAGGCCGTGCTCCGCGATGAAGCGCCATTCGCGCACCAGTCCGAGCCCGCCGCGCATCCGCCCCGCGCCGCCCGAACTGGGCAGGAAACCGTAATGCGTGAAGCGCAGCGGGAAGATCGCCTCGATCATCTCGATCGGCGTGTTCTGGCCGTTGTGGAAGCCGGCCGAGAGGCCCGAGGGCCCGTCGGCTTCGGGGTGGCCGCCCCAGCCGCCGATCTCGGCGTCGAAATAGACCTGCCGGCGACCGTCGGCATGGCGGATGTTGACCGCGTGGTTGAAGGTCACGCCGTAATAGGAGGCGGGAATGCGCTCGGGGATCGCCTGCGCGAAGGCTTTCAGCACCGCGGTCGCGATCCGGTGGCCGGTCAGCATGCGCATCGAAACCGGCGCGGGGAATTGGGCGCTGACGAGAAGCCCGTCGGGCGCGCTGACGGTGATCGGGCGGTAGCAGCCGGAATTGGCGGTCGCCTCGATGCCGGACGCCGCGATCACGGCGTAATAAACCGCCGAGCGGGTCGTCGCCATCGTCGCGTTGATCGGCCCGCGCGCCTGGGGCGAGGAGCCCTCGAAGTCGACGGTGAGACGGTCGCCCGCGATCGTGAGCCGCACCGCGATGCGCTTCTGACCCTCGTCCATGCCGTCACCGTCGACGAAATCCTCCGCCTCGTAGACGCCGTCGGGCAGCGCGGTCAAAGCGGCGCGCATCGCCGTTTCGGAATGGTCGAGCAGGGCCTGCCCGACCTCGCGCAGCGTCTCGACGCCATAGCGTGCCGCGAGCTGCCGCATCGCCCGCGCGCCCACCTCGAGCGCCGCGATCTGGCTGAGGAAATCGCCGCGAAAGGTCTCGGGCTCGCGCACATTCTGCAGGATCGTGGCGAAGAGATCGTCCTGCATCTCGCCCTCGCGGACGATCTTCACCGGCGGCAGCCGCAGGCCTTCCTGGAAGATCTCGACGGCATGGGCGTTGTAGCCACCGGCCGCGCCGCCGCCGACATCGACATGGTGGATGAGGACGCAGGTGATGGCGATCCGCCGCCCCTCGACGAAGACCGGCTTGAAGGCGAGGAAATCCGGCAGATGCTGGCCGCCGCAATAGGGATCGTTGGTGACGATGACATCGCCCTCGCGCCAGCGTTCCAGCGGCAGATGCCGGGCGATGATCTCCTGCAGGCAGAGCTCCATCGAATTGAGATGGACCGGCATGCGTGCCGCCTGGGCGATGTTGCGGCCCTCCCCGTCGAACACCGCAGTCGAATAGTCGAGCAGCTCGCGCACGGTGGTCGAGCGGCTGGTGCGCCAGACCGTGATCGACATCTCCTCGGCCGCCGAGACCAGCGCATGCGAGACGATTTCGAGGAGGACGGGGTCGACCCTGGACACGACCTGGCTTTCGACCTGGCTCATGACTGCGCCTCCCGGGTCGCAACGAGATCGCCCGAGGGCCTGACGGCGAGCCGCCAGTCCGCGGGGATGATCAGCGTGGTGTAGGCCTGCTCGACGATCGCGGGCCCCTCGACGCTCGCGCCCGCTCCGAGCGCGGCCTGCTCGTAGACCGGGGCGCTTGTCCAGCCACCGCCGAGATGGACCGCGCGCTCGCGCCGCGCCGCCGGTGCGCTTGCTGCCGGCGCCTGGGCGCTCGCCGTGCCGCCGAGAAGGCCGACCGCCGCCAGCCGCATCGTCACGAGCTCCACCGTCTCGTCGGGATCGTCGAAGGAGAAGCGCTGGCGGTGCGCCTCGTGGAAGCGCCCGCAGAGCCGCGCGAGCGCCGCATCGTCCTGCGGCACCTCCTCCAGCGGCACCAGCAGCTCGAAGGCCTGGCCGCGATAGCGCAGATCGGCCGCGAGTTCGAGGCGGCGCTGGGCGGCCGAAAGGCCATCGGCCGCCAGCAGCGCCTCACCCTCGGCGAGCAGTTCGTCGGCGAGCGCGGCGAAAGCCGGCGCGGCGCCGGTCTTAAGCGGCAGGACGCGGGTGCGCGCGAGATCGTGGACGATGTCGGACTGCAGGATGCCATGGGCCGAGAAGGTCGAAGGGTCCTTTGGGAAGATCACCGTGGTCATGCTGAGTTCTGCGGCGACTTCGACAGCGTGCAGTCCCCCCGCCCCGCCGAAGGACATCAGCGCGAAATCGCGCGGATCGAGCCCGCGCTCGAACAGCGAAAGCTTGATCGCGCCGGCGAGCTTGGCGACGACGACGGCGAGGATGCCGGCCGCGGCGCGATCCCGGTCGAGCCCGAGCGGGCCGGCGATGCGGGTGTCCAGCGCCTGGCGGGCGCCGTCGAGATCGAGCGCGAATTCGCCGCCGAGGAAGGTTACGGGGTCGAGCCGCCCGAGGATCAGGTTGACGTCGGTGACGGTCGGCTCGGTGCCGCCACGGCCATAGCAGACCGGGCCGGGCCTGGCGCCGGCGCTGCGCGGACCGACCTGGAGGCGCCCCGAAGCGTCGAGCGAGGCGATCGAGCCGCCGCCGGCACCGATCGTGCGCATGTCGACCATCGGCACGCGCACCGGCAGGCCGTCGATGTCGCCCTGCGCGACGACGGCGCGGCGGCCGTCGCGAATGACGGCAACGTCATAGCTCGTGCCGCCCATGTCGACGCCGACGACATTCGGAAAACCGAGCTGGCGTGCGACGCCCTCGGCCGCCAGCACGCCGCCGGACGGCCCCGAGAGCAGGAGCTTGACCGGCGCCTCGCCGGCCGCGCGCGGCGTGGTCGCCCCGCCATTGGACTGCACGAGATAGAGCGGCGCGGTCAGCCCCTCGGCGGCGATCCGCGCCAGCAGCGCGTCGATATAGCGCCGCACCACCGGGATCAGCAGCGCGTTGAGCACCGTCGTCGAGGTCCGCTCGAATTCGCGGATCTCGGGCGAGACCTCGTGCGAGCAGGACACCGCCAGATCCGGCAGCCGCGTCAGCAGGCGGTCGCGGATCGCGATCTCATGGGCGGGGTTGGTGAACCCGTTGAGCAGCGCCACTGCGCAGACGCTGGCGCCCGAGGCGGCGACGCGGTCGATCGCCGCCTCGACACTGGTCTCGTCGAGCGCGGTCAGCACCTCGCCGGCGGGCCCGACGCGCTCGACCACGCCGAAGCGGCGCCGCCGCGGCACCAGAACGGCCGGCGGCTCCGGCTTCAGACGGTAGATCTCCTTGCGGGCGTGACGGCCGATCTCCAGCACGTCCTCGAAGCCCGCCGTCGTGATCAGCGCGCCCTCGGGCAGGTTGCGCGTCAGCACCGCATTGGTCGCGATCGTGGTGCCGTGCATCAGAAGGCCGACATCGGCCAGAGCGAAGCCGAAGCGCGCGGCCGCGCCCTTGATCGCGTTCATCAGTCCGAGCGAGGGATCGTCCGGCGTCGTCGGCGATTTGAAGCTCTGGGTCGTGCCGTCGGCCTCGTCGACGCATTCGAGGTCCGTGAAGGTTCCGCCGATGTCGACGGCGATGCGGATCCGCTTGGCTTGCATGAAAATCCGGGATCCGAGCTTGGGCGTGGCGAAGGCGTGGCCGTCACGATGCGACGACGAGCGGGCGGAAGTCTACAGCGCCCCGATGCAAACCTCATGCTGGCGTGGTGCCGACCGGACCAGT
>NZ_JAUXYO010000061.1 GCF_030694325.1 Allobosea sp.
TTAGAACAATCTTGCGGAAACGACCTTTTGCAGTGCAACATCAGGCAGGGCGCGGGCCGCCGCCGGGCGAAACCGGCGGCGGCCCGCCGGGCTGTTCACCGAAGGCGGATTCCGATGCTCTATCTTGCCTACCAGGCCCAATCGGATTTCATGAATCCGGCGCGGCTGCTGGCACAGTCAGCGATGGCCGCTCTCGGAGCCCGGGCGATGAGCGGCCAGCCGATGGACTGGCGCGCGACGGTGGCCGCCTATGAGATGGTGACGCGCGCCGGGCTGACCCATGAGCGGCCGTCCTACGAGATCGACAGCGTGCGCGAAGGCAACCGCGACGTGCCCGTGACCGAGGAGGTCGTGCTGACCCTGCCTTTCGGCAGCCTCTTGCGCTTCCGGAAGGACAGCGAGACTCCACAGGCGAAGGTGCTGGTCGTGGCGCCGATGTCGGGCCATTTCGCGACCCTGCTGCGCAATACGGTGGCGACGCTGCTGCGCGACCACGACGTCTACATCACCGACTGGCACAACGCGCGCGACGTCTCGCTGGAGGCCGGGCCCTTCGGCTATGACGACTATGTCGACACCCTGATCCGCTTCGTCGAGACGCTCGGCGATGAGACGCATGTCGTTGCCGTCTGCCAGCCCTGTGTCCAGGTTTTGACCGCGGCAGCCGTGATGGCGCAGGCGGGCAACCCGTTCCAGCCCCGCAGCATGACCCTGATGGCGGGCCCGGTCGACACGCGCGTCAACCCGACGACCGTCAACAAGCTGGCGATGGACAAGCCGATCGACTGGTTCCGGCGCAACCTGATCGCGACGGTGCCGGCCCGCTACCCCGGCGGAGGGCGCAAGGTCTATCCGGGCTTCGTTCAGCTCGGCGCCTTCGTCGCGATGAACCTGCAGCGCCATGTCAATGCGCATATCGACATGTTCCTGCACCTCGCCACCGGCGAGACGGAGGAGGCGCAGAAAATCAAGGCGTTCTACGACGAGTACTTCGCGGTGCTCGACCTGCCGGCGGAGTTCTATCTCGAGACGGTGCAGTGGATCTTCCAGGAAGCGCGGCTGGCGGCGCGAACCCTGAGCTATCGGGGCGAGCGCGTCGATTGCCGCGCCATCCGGCGCACAGCCCTGCTGACGGTCGAGGGCGAGCGCGACGACATCTGCGCGCTGGGGCAGACCTCGGCGGCGCACGACCTCTGCTCGAACCTGAAGCCGTTCCGCAAACGCCACCACATGCAGGCCGGTGTCGGCCATTACGGCGTCTTCTCGGGCCGCAAATGGGACGGGCAGATCTACCCGATTGTCCGCAACATGATCCTGGCCAACAGCTGAGCCGAAAGCGGCCTACTTCTCCTTGATCGACAGCCCGTTCTTGCCGACCGAGATTTCGACGCCCTCAGGCTGCTTCTTCTCCTGGTAGAGCGCATACCCAGTGGCGGCGAGCCCGACGACGAGGACGAAGACAAGGGCAACGAGAAGCTGACGCGAGGCGAGCATGTGAATATCCATATGAAACCGCATCGCTTGCGGCGCGTTGATAACCCGCGACCTGCCGCATTGTTCCCGCCCTTCCGAGCCGGATGGCGGGCGCGACCGACGAGGAGGCCACGCCGATGCCGGAGACAGAACTGCAGCAGAGCGTCTGGGATGCCCTGGAGCGTCATCCCGTCTGCATGGTGACGACGGTTGTGGACGGGCTCATCCGCACGCGGCCCATGAGCGGACATGTCGACCGCGACAACCACCGGCTCCTCTTCGTCACGCACCGCCAGAACGGGTTGCTCGCGGCGGCGCTCGCGCCGACCGGCCTTTCGATCGCGGTCAGCGAGGAGGACCGGAACTTCTATGCCTCGGTGCGCTGTTCGGCGGCGGAGATCGAGGATCGCGATCTCATCGCCCGGATCTGGACGCCGGTGACTAGCGCCTGGTTCGCCGGCGGCCCGGAGGATCCGGATGCGACGCTGCTGGCGCTGACGCCGGTGAGTGCGGAAATCTGGAACGGGCCGTCGAGCGGCGTGCTCGTGGCCTTCAAGCTGGCCACGGCGAAGATCCTGGGGCGAGCGCCGGATCTCGGCGTCAACGCCACGATCGACATGCGCTGAGCGTGCCGCTCAGCCTGGCTTAGATGACGCTGACGGGCCGCGAGGGCTCGATGCCCTCCGCTCGCGCCATACGCCGACCGAGGATGGCGACCGAAAGGCTCGACCAGGCGATGCCGAGGCACCAGCCGCCGATGACGTCGGTCGGCCAATGGACGCCGAGATAGATCCGGCTGAGGCCGATCAGACCGATCATCACCCATGCGAGCCAAACGCACAGACGCGCGATGTCCTCGCGGCGGGAGGCGAGGCCGACGAAGCCGGCGATGCTGAGAAGGGTGACCGCCGAGAGAAAGGCATGTCCGCTCGGGAAGCTGGCGGTGAAGGTCAGGGCCGCATGCTCGACGATGTCGGGGCGATCACGCCCGATCAGGATCTTCAGACCGGTCGAGGCCAGCGTCGCGGCGATCACCGACAAGGCGAGCCCGATCGCCAGCGGGCGGTGACGGCAGATCCAGAGCGACAGGCTCGCCGTGATCGTCATCAGGCCGAGGCCGACGAAGCTGCCGAAGGCCGTCATGTCCCGCACCGCCTCCTGCAGCCAGGCCGGCCCGATCGGCGAGGCCGGATCGCCCGTCTCGCGGAAGAACAGGACGATGGCGCGGTCGAAGGCGAAGCTGCGGCCGGAGGCGATGAACAGCGCCAGGCCGAGAAAGGCGAAGCCGGCGGCGACGGGGAAGAGAACGCGCGGGGAGAACACGGAACGACCGCCTCCGGAACTGGGACCATCGGGACATAGGCGCCGAAAGGCGGGACGCAACCCGCCAGAGGCTAGACGGAGCGGTTTCGTGCGGAGATCAGCTGAACGGCTCCGGGCAGCAGCGAATACTGCAGCGGCCCCGCCTTGCGCTCGACCTCGCCGTCGAAGGTGATGTGGCCGCGGCGCTTGTCGCGGCGGGTCAGGGTCACCTCGGAGCCGGTGAAGGAGGTCAGGTTCGGGGAGGTGCGCCAGCCGCCCGAGACGATGGAGAAGGCCGCCTTGCAGCGGGAGTAGAGGCCGCCGGCCTTGAGGATATGGACCTCGAAGACGCCGCCATCGAGCCGGGGGCGGTGCCACTCCGCGCCTTCGAAGCCGTTGACCGTGACCAGCACCGCATCGGCCTCCACGACGCTACGCTCATTCCCGATGCCGATATCGACCGTGATCGCACGGGTGAACAGGATGGAGCGCGTCGCGGCGACGGCGAAGGCGATGGCGCGGCTGAAGGGAAAGCGTCGACGCGCATGTTCGCGCTCCCGGGCCATCAGGCTGAAGAAACCCATGCCCGACAGCGAGTGGAACAGGCGATCATTGACGCTGCCGATGTCGAGCACTACCGGCTGGCCCTGGCACACCGCGGCAATCTGCTCTTCCAGCGTGCCGGTGAGGCCGAGATCGCGCCCGAGCACGTTGACGGTGCCGAGCGGCAGCACGCCGACCGGCCGCTGCGCCTGCAATAGGACGGGCAGCACCCCGTTGAGCGTGCCGTCACCGCCGGCGATGACCGGGATGGTGTCGGGATTTTCGATGGCGAGAGACAGCGCATCGTCGAGTTCGCGCGGATGCACCAGCCGAACCTCGGCAGTGCAGCCGCTCTCCTCAAAGGCGGCCACGATGCGCTCGGCAAACGCGTCCGCCCCCGCCTCGAGGACGGTTCCGGCCCGGGCGTTGACGACGACGGTATGGTGCATGAGCTGTTGGGTGTGAGGCGGTTCAGCGCGTTCCGGCGCAGGGCGGCAGCGAGGCGGTCAGAACGGCGCCGTGGCAAAGCTCGGGCGCTGCAGCATTGGCAGCGGCATGGCCCGATCCGGCCTCGGCTCCTCGACTTCTTCGGTCACCACCTCGAAGCGCCGCAGGGTGTGCGGGCCGAATGAGCTGACCATGGCGACATCGGTGGCGTCACGCCCGCGGGCGATCACGACCCGGCCGATGCGCGGCTGGTTGTGGCGGGCGTCGAAGGTGAACCAGCGCCCACCGAGATACACCTCGATCCAGGCGTTGAAGTCCATCGGAGCGGGATCGAACGGCACGCCGATGTCACCGAGATAGCCGTTGCAGTAGCGCGCCGGGATGTTCATGCAGCGGCACAGGGCCACTGCGAGATGGGCGAAGTCCCGACAGACGCCGACACGCTCCTCGAAGGCCTCGGCCGCAGTGCGGGTGCTGCGCGCGAAATGATAGCCGAACGTCAGGTGGTTATGGACGAAGTCGACGATCGCCTGGACCCGCTGCCATCCGCCGGGAATGTGGCCGAAAAGGCTCCAGGCCTGCGCGGACAGCCTGTCGGTTTCGCAGTAGCGGCTGCCCATCAGGTAGACCAGAGCATCGTCCGGAAGTCGCGACGGCGCCACTTCTTCCGCCGTCGGGTCGATCGGATCATGGCTGCCCGAATCTTGAACGATGCCCTCGGCCCGCATGATGATGCCGCCGGCCGGCGCCGTGATCCGCCGGCAGATGTTGCCGAACTGGTCGATGTATTGCGTCGTCGGAACGACCCTGGCCGGGTCGAGGAGAGAGGTCACGGTCATATGGTCGGGCCTGACCAGATCATGGCGGCGCGAGGGGTGAACGTCGAGCAACGTCACGAGCGGAAGGTCCTGACCGCACTGGATCTCGATGTTGTAGCCGTAGCGAATGTGCATGACACTCTCACCGGTTCGCAGACCGACGGCCTCGCCGCCCTTGGGGCCGGCCGAAGGCCGGCAGCTCTGACGCGCCCCGGATCCCTGAGGCCCCGGTTACACTCTCTCACAAAAACGGAAGATGCGGGCCTTTCGGCCCGCATCCCGCCGCCACGACGGTTCGGCTGGGGGGATAGCAACCGCCGCGACCTGCGTCTGGGCGTTGCCTACATCATCCAGTAGGGCATCGTGCCGTAGTAATCGTGGACGCGCTTGCCATAGGTCCGATCGTCCCAATCGGGCTCACCCTGGCTGTCGTACATCGGAGCCGCCTCGAGCTTGTCCTTTGTCATCGGGACGACGTAGCCGCCGCGCGCCGGATCGAAATCGAGAACGCTCCAGGGAATCGGGTGGTATTTTTCGCCAAGCCCCAGGAAGCCGCCGAAGGACATGATCGCGTAGGCGACCTTGCCCGTCTTCTTGTCGAGCATGACGTCGTAGATCTCGCCAAGATGGTCGCCCGCGGTGTTGTAGACCTCGGTGCCTGCGACGCGGGCGCCTGCAATCAGCGGGTTCGACGACGTGGCCATGGACGGCGAAACGGTGTCGTTCAGGGTCATGAAGGGCTCCTCCGACTGCAACAGCCTTCTCGGCTGCCGAATGCCCTGACAACGCCGCATCGAGCCGGAAAGTTCCGCGACAAATTCAGTCGCGGCCCACCGCTGCAATCGAGAGAGCAGGTCTTGAATCCAGAGAGCTCGTCTTGCCGACAGCTCACGGCCTGACCACAGATCACGGCTAGACCGCAAAGCGCGCGCTTGTACACGCGCGCGAAGCGACACCGAGATTCTCCCAGTGGCGAGGCATCTCGTTTGCTGAGGCATCTCACTGCGATAGCGCCCCCTGCACCCGGCGAGACGCCGTCCCCGAGGCCCGGAGGAACCTTTGGGACGGTTTGACGTTGAGGTGGGACGGTCGGCCATGGCCGTGCCATCTTATGCGTCCTACTTTGCCAGACGCGCAGCCCTTGCAGTCCATCGAGAGCGCCGAGGAAACGAACCCATGAAGAAAATCCTGATCATCGCCGCGGTTGCGGCCACACTCGGCGCCTGCACGGCGCAGGAAGAGCGGACCGCTGGCGGCGCCCTGATCGGCGCC
>NZ_JAUXYO010000338.1 GCF_030694325.1 Allobosea sp.
CCGACCGGCGTGCGCGCCATCAAGAAGCTCGGCGGGCCGGATCTGGCGGCGCAGCTCTTCGACGTGATCGAGAGCAAGGTCGCGACGCGCGGCTGAGCGGCCGCCGCGCCACGAACGGACGCGCTATCCGGCCGTCGTGCCATTGAGCGCGTTCGTCTCGTCCCAGCCATAGCGCATCGTCTCGAAGCGCATCGTCAGCGCATCGACCAGCAGGAGCTTGCCGACCAGCGGCTCGCCGAAGCCGGTGACGGCGCGGATGACCTCCAGCGCCATCAGCGAGCCCATCACGCCGGGCAGCGCGCCGAGAATGCCGGCCTCGGCGCAGGTTGGAACCGAGCCCGGCGGCGGCACGTCCGGGAAGAGGCAGCGCCAGGTCGGGTTCGGGCGGCCATCGGGACCGGTCTCATGCGCCCGGATCGTCGTCAGCGAGCCGTCGAAGCGGCCGAGCGCGGCCATGACGACCGGCTTGCGCTCGTGGAAGCAGGCGTCCGAGACCGCATAGCGCGTTGCGAAATTGTCCGAGCCCTCGGCAACGACGTCGTAGAAGGCGATCAAGGCACGAGCGTTGTGCGGGTCGATGCGGGTGACATGCTCCTCGACCACGACATGGGGGTTGAGCCGCTTGACGAAGGCCGCGGCCGCGACCGCCTTGTGGGCGCCGATATCGTCCGTGCCGTAGATCGTCTGGCGCTGCAGATTCGAGAGCGAGACGGTGTCGTCGTCGACGATGCCGATATGGCCGACGCCGGCTGCGGCGAGATACTGGATCAGCGGTGCGCCGAGACCGCCGGCGCCGACGACCAGAACCCGCGCGCGCTTGAGCTTCTGCTGGCCGGGGCCACCGATCTCCGGCAGCACCAGATGGCGCGCATAGCGCTCGACCTCGTCCTCGTTCAGGCTCATGGGCGGAAGCGTTAGGCCGATCCCGCGCCCGGGGCAATCGCACCCGCCGCACTGACGACCCTTTGAAGACGCAGGCCCGGAATCGAAGCCCGACACCCGCTTGGCCGCGCCCGAAAGCCATGCCATCGTGACCGCCAGACGGGGCGGGCAACGCCCCCGGACATCGACAGGGGAATCCGCATGCAGCTCAAATCGCTCGCGCTGGCGCTCGCCGGCGTCGCCGTCTCGGCCGTCGTCGCAATGGCGCAGACCGCCGTGAAGCCGGCCATCGTCTACGACAAGGGCGGAAAATTCGACAAATCCTTCAACGAGGGCGTCTTCGCGGGAGCGGAGAAGTTCAAGGCCGAGACGGGCGTCGAGTTCCGCGATTTCGAGCCGACCAACGACGCACAGATCGAGCAGGCGCTGCGCCGCTTCGCCCGTGACGGGCATTCGCCGATCATCGCGGTCGGCTTTTCGCAGGCGACCGCGCTGCAGAAGGTCGCGGCCGAGTTCCCGGCGCTGAAATTCACCATCATCGACATGGTCGTCGACCTGCCGAACGTGCAGTCGGTCGTCTTCAAGGAGCATGAGGGCTCCTATCTGGTCGGGTTGCTCGCCGGCATGGCGTCCAAGACCGGCAAGGTCGGCTTCGTCGGCGGCATGGACATCCCGCTGATCCGGAAATTCGCCTGCGGCTACGTCCAGGGCGTCAAGGCGGCCAAGAAGGACGCCGAGATATTCCAGAACATGACCGGCTCGACCCCGGCGGCCTGGAACGACCCGGTCAAGGGCGGCGAGCTCGCCAAGTCGCAGATCGACCGCGGCGCCGATGTGATCTACCACGCCGCCGGCGGCACCGGCATCGGCGTGCTGCGCGCCGCCGCCGACGCCGGCAAGCTCGGCATCGGCGTCGATTCCAACCAGAACGGCCTGCAGCCGGGCAAGGTGCTGACCTCGATGCTCAAGCGCGTCGACGTCGCCGCCTATTCCTCGTTCAAGGCGGCCCGCGACGGCGACTGGAAGCCCGGCATCTCGGTGCTGGGCCTGAAGGAGGACGGCGTCGGCTGGGCGCTGGACGACGCCAACAAGGCGCTGATCACGCCGGAGATGAAGGCCGCCGCCGACAAGGCCCGCGCCGACATCATCAGCGGCGCCGTGAAGGTCCACGACTACATGTCGGACTCGAAGTGCGCGGCGTGAACAGGCTCGGCCTGTCCCCCTCCCCCTCGTGGGGTGGGGCCAGGGGTGGGGGGCGGAAAGGCGAGCTCGCCCTGATTTGGTTTGGCTTGGCCGGCGTAACCGTGGGTGCTGGTCAGTCTTACGCTTCGCCTCTGCCCCTCGCCCCCCACCCCTACCCCTCCCCACAAGGGGGAGGGGTTTGCGTCGCGCCGACCGCACCATGACGCCCCCCGCCATCGCGCTCACCGGCATCTCGAAGCGATTCGGGCCGGTGCAGGCCAATCGCGACGTGTCCTTGTCGGTCGCGGCCGGCTCGATCCACGGCATCGTCGGCGAGAACGGCGCCGGCAAGTCGACGCTGATGTCGATCCTCTACGGCTTCTACGAGGCCGATGCGGGCGAGATCGCTGTGGCTGGCCGGCCCTGTGTCATTCGCACCCCGGCGGACGCGATCGCGCTCGGCATCGGCATGGTCCACCAGCACTTCATGCTGGTGGAGACGCTCAGCGTCGTCGAGAACGTCGTGCTCGGCGCCGAGGGCGGCGCCTGGCTCAGCGGCGGCGTGAAGCGGGCACGGGCGGAGCTTTCTCGGCTCTCCGAGGCCTACGGGCTCGCGATCGACCCCGATGCCATCGTCGGCGACCTCTCGGTCGGGCTGCAGCAGCGCGTCGAGATCCTCAAGGCGCTCTACCGCGGCGCGCAGATCCTGATCCTCGACGAGCCCACCGCGGTGCTGACACCGCCGGAGGCCGACCAGCTCTTCGCCCTGCTGCGGGCGCTGCGGGAGCAGGGCAAGACCGTCATCCTGATCACCCACAAGCTGCGCGAGATCATGGCGGTGACGGACCGCGTCTCGGTGATGCGGCGCGGCGAGATGGTCGCGCATCTTGCAACAGCCGAGACCTCCCCGCCGGAGATCGCCGAGGCGATGGTCGGCCGGCGCGTGCTGCTGCGCGTCGAGACGGAGGCGCGGCCGCGCGGGGCGAAGGTGCTCGAGGCGGTCGGGCTCGACATGGTCGATGCACGCGGCGTCGCGCTGCTCTCGGGCATCGACCTAACGCTGCATGAAGGCGAGATCGTCGGCATTGCGGGCGTCGCCGGCAACGGCCAGAGCGAATTGCTCGAGGTGCTGGCCGGGCTGGCACAGCCCTCACGCGGCGTCGTCCGGCTGAACGGGCAGGTGCTGACCTCGGCCGACCGGAACCCGGCGCGCCTGCGCAAGCTCGGCCTGATGCATGTGCCCGAAGACCGGCTGCGGACCGGGCTCGTCACCGCCTTCCCAGCCGCCGAAAACGCCATCCTCGGCTATCAGGATGATGCGGAGCTCGGGCCCGGACCCTTCCTGTCGCCGTCGACGATCAGCGCGCGGGCGCGGGAGACCTTCGCGGCCTATGACGTGCGCCCCCCCGATCCGGCGCTGAAGACGGCGAAGTTCTCCGGCGGCAACCAGCAGAAGATCGTGCTCGCCCGCGAGATCGAGCGGGCGCCGAAGGTGCTGCTCGTCGGCCAGCCGACGCGCGGGGTCGATATCGGCGCGATCGAAGCCATTCATCGCCGGCTGATCGCCCTGCGCGATTCAGGCGTCGCGATCCTGCTCGTCTCGGTCGAACTCGAGGAGGTGATGGCGCTGTCGGACCGGATTCTCGCCATGTCCGGCGGGCGCATCACCGGCGAACGGATGGCCGGCGATGCCGACGAGCGCGATCTTGGGCTGTTGATGGCGGGCGTGACGGGGGAAGCGGCGTGATGGCAGGCACAAGCCTTCGCGAGACGGGCTCTTCCCTTCCCCCTTGTGGGGAAGGGAGAGGGATGGGGGTCGTCCCGCATGGTGAGCGCGCGCCCAGCGGAACCACGCCCACCCCTCCCCACAAGGGGGAGGGGCTCCCGCGCTTAGGCGTCGAAGCGGCGAGCCGCCCATGAGCGCCGCCCCCGTCGACCTGCCGCGCTGGGCGGATACGGCGCTGGTGCCGCTGGTTTCGGTCGCGGCGGCGCTCGCGGTGTCCGGGCTCGTCGTGCTCGGGATCGGCGAGAGCCCGCTAGAGGCGACCGCGCTTCTGCTGCGCGGCGCGCTGGGCTCGGCCGAGGGCATCGGCTTCACGCTCTACTACACGACGAACTTCATCTTTACGGGGCTGGCCGTCGCGGTCGCCTTCCATGCCGGGCTGTTCAACATCGGCGGCGAGGGCCAAGCGACGATCGCCGGCATCTTCGCCGCGCTGGCCTGCCTCTGGCTGGCGCCCCTGCCCGGCCTGCTCTTGGTGCCGCTCGCGATTCTGGCGGCGGCGGCGGGTGGCGCGCTCTACGGCTTCATTCCCGGCTGGCTCCAGGCGACGCGCGGCAGCCATGTCGTCATCACCACGATCATGTTCAATTTCCTGGCGGCGACGCTGACCGTCTATCTGCTCGTCGAGGTGATCGGCAAACCCGGCTCGATGCAGCCGGAGACGCCGGAATTCGCCGCCCATGCGGTGCTGACGCCGATGCACAGGCTCTTGGCGCCGCTGGGCATCACCCTGCCCGCGACGCCGCTGAACAGCGCCTTCCTGCTGGCGCTGGCGGCGCTCGTCGCCGTCTGGGCGCTGATCTTCCGCTCGCGGCTGGGCTATGCGATCCGCACCGTCGGCGCCAATCCGAGGGCCGCGGCCTATGCCGGCATCTCGCCCGCGCGCATCACCATGGTCGCCATGGCGATCTCGGGCGCGCTCGCCGGCGGGTTGGCGGTCAACGAGGTGATGGGCGTGCAGCACCGGCTGCTGCTCGATTTCACCGCCGGCTACGGCTTTGTGGGCATCGCGGTAGCGCTGATGGGGCGCGGTCACCCGGTCGGCGTGGCGCTGGCGGCGCTGCTCTTCGGCGTGCTCTATCAGGGCGGGGCCGAACTCTCCTTCGACAAGCCCTCCATCACCCGCGACATGGTGGTGGTGATCGGCGGCGTCATCATCCTCTTCGCCGGCGCGCTCGACGGGCTGTTCCGGCGGGCGGTGGCGGCGCTGCTGCTGATGCGGGGTCGCTGATGGCTGGACCCGGACCCACCGCGTCATTCCGGGGCTTCGCACAGCGAAGAGCCCGGAACCCATATCCGCCGAGGCAGCCCAGACGAAGCACCGGCCGGTCCGCGACGGCTGGACCTCTCCGATCTGTGTTCATGGGTTCCGGGCTCAGGCCTGCGGCCTGCCCCGGAAAGACGGCGGAGTGCCCTCGCTCGCTGGCGGATCGATTGTGATGGAGTGGATCGCCACCCTCGCCGTCATCCTCGACTCCGCGATCCGACTTTCGGTGCCGCTGCTCTGCGCCGCCATGGCGGGGTTGTGGTCGGAGCGGGCCGGCGTCGTCGATATCGGGCTCGAGGGCAAGATGCTGATCGCCGCCTTCGCCTCGGCCGTCATCGCCGCACAGAGCGGCTCGGCCTGGGCAGGGCTCGGCGCCGGCATCCTCGCCTCGGTGATTTTGTCGCTGGTCCATGGCTTCGCCGCGATCACCTGGCGCGGCAACCAGATCGTCTCCGGCGTCGCCATCAACATGCTGGCCGCGGGGCTAACCGTGATCCTCGGCAATGCCTGGTTCGGCCAGGGCGGTCGCACGCCCACGCTGGAGGGCGCCGCGCGCTTCGGCGAGATCACTCTGCCGTTCGCGCAGACGTTGCGCGAGCATGTGCCGGGCTTTGGCCTGATCTATGACGAGGTGATCTCGGGCCAGTCCGCGCCGGCCTATCTGGCCCTGCTCGCCGTGGTGCTGACCGCCCTGGTGCTGAAGCGCACCCGCTTCGGCCTGCGGCTGCGCGCCGTCGGCGAGAACCCGGCGGCGGTCGATACCGCCGGCATCTCGGTGGCCGGGCTGCGCTACGGCGCAGTGATCATCTGCGGCGTGCTGTGTGGGCTGGGCGGTACCTATCTCGCCGTTTCGCAATCGGCCGGCTTCCTGCCGCATATAACCGCCGGCAAGGGCTTCATCGCGCTCGCCGCCGTGATCTTCGCGAATTGGCGGCCGTGGCCTGCGCTCTGGGCCTGCCTGCTCTTCGGCGGGCTCGACGCGGTCGCGATCCGTTTGCAGGGTGTGGCGCTGCCCGGCATCGGGCAGGTACCGGTGCAGGCGATCCAGGCCCTGCCCTATCTGATGACGGTGATCCTGCTCGCCGGCTTCATCGGCAGGTCGACGCCGCCGAAAGCCGCCGGCCTGCCCTATGTGAAGGAGCGCTGAGCCATGGCGACAAGCCCGAAGGCGATCGATTTCGAGGCGCTGTTTGCCGCCGCCGCGCGGGTGCAGACCTTCGCCTATGCCCCCTATTCGCGCTTTCGCGTCGGTGCCGCGATCCTCGGCGAGGACGGCGTGGTCTATCCCGGCTGCAATGTCGAGAACGCCGCCTATCCTTCGGGAAGCTGCGCCGAGCAGGGCGCGATTTCGGCGATGATCGCCGGCGGCGGTCGACGCATTCGCGCGATCCTCGTCATCGGAGACGGCGACGAGCTGGTGACGCCCTGCGGCGCCTGCCGCCAGCGCATCCGCGAATTCGCCGCGCCGGAGACGCCGGTCGCGATCGCGGGGCCCGGCGGCGTCCGGCAGATGTTCTCGCTGGCGGAGCTGTTGCCCGCCTCCTTCGGACCGGACAATCTGCGCCGGTGACGCTGTTCTTTGTCGTGTGGCCGACCGCCATTGTCTTTAACCGGCGTGCTTCTGCAGCCCTCATCCTGAGGAGCGGACGACAGTCCGCGTCTCGAAGGATGCTCCAGAGGGCACTGGACCATCCTTCGAGACGCCGCTACGCGGCTCCTCAGGATGAGGGCTGAACGGGATTGTAACGGAATGAGCACCGACACCGCCTTCACCGAAGCTGCCCAAGCCGTCCGCGCCCATGGCGCGACGGGTCCGATCGACTGCGCCATCGTGCTCGGCACCGGGCTCGGCGGGCTCGCGGACGAGCTCGAGGATGCGATCCGCATTCCCTATGCCGCCATCCCCGGCTTTCCGGCGGGCGGCGTCTCCGGCCATGCACGGCAGCTCTGCATCGGCCGGCTCGAAGGCAAGACGGTGCTGATCTATCAGGGCCGGGCGCATTACTACGAGGGCGGCGACCCGGCGGTGATGCGGGTGCCGCTCGGCATGCTCGGCGCACTCGGAGCGCCGCCGTTGATCCTGACCAATGCCGCCGGCTCGCTGAAGCCCCAGATGCCGCCGGGCAGCCTCGCGCTCATCACCGACCACATCAATCTGAACGGGCCGAACCCGCTCGTCGGCGACACCGGCGACGGGCGCTTCGTACCGATGGTCGACGCCTATGACCCGGCGCTTCAGGCGGGGCTGGCGCGCGCCGCGACGGCCGAGGGGCTGTCGCTGGGCGAGGGCGTCTATATGTGGTTCTCAGGCCCGAGCTTCGAGACGCCGGCCGAGATCCGGATGGCACAGGTGATGGGCGCCGATCTGGTCGGCATGTCGACCGTGCCCGAGGTGATCCTGGCGCGGCGGCAGGGCTTGCGCGTCGCGGGGCTGTCGATCGTCACCAATATGGGCGCGGGCCTGCATGGCGGGGCGCCGCATCACGACGAAACCAAGGACGTGGCCGGCCGGGCTGCCGCCGACCTCGCCCGCCTGCTGCGCGCCTTCCTGAGGAGCCAGTGATGACGTCCTCCACCCTCGCGACCGCGCGGCGGGCTTTGTCCTTGCTCGACCTCACCGATCTCTCCGACAATGCCGACGAGGCGGGGCTGACGGCGCTCTGCGCGCGCGCCGTCGGGGCGCCGGGCCCGGTTGCGGCGATCTGCATCTGGCCGCGTTTCGTGGCGCAGGCGCGCACGATGCTGGGGAGAGCCCCTGTCAAAATCGCGACGGTCGTGAATTTCCCGCAAGGGGAAGCGACGGGTGCGGAGGTGCTGGCGGAGACACAGGGCGCGGTCGCGGCAGGAGCCAACGAAATCGACCTCGTCCTGCCCTGGCGCGCCTTCCTGACTGGGGACGCGGCGGCGGCCGAGGCCATGGTCCGTGCCGTGAGGGATGCCTGCGGCGGCCAGACGTTGAAGGTCATTCTCGAAACCGGGGAGTATCCCGATCTCCAGCGGGTCCGCGCAGCCTCTGAACTCGCCATCGCGGCCGGGGCCGATTTCATCAAGACATCGACCGGCAAGACCGCGCATTCGGCCAGCCTGCCGGCGGCACGGACGATGCTGGAGGTGATCGCGGCGAGCGACCGGTCGGTTGGCTTGAAGCCTTCGGGCGGCATCCGCACGCTGGCGGATGCCGCAGGCTATCTGGACTTGGCCGACGCGATCATGGGGGCGCACTGGGCGACGCCCGAAACCTTCCGCTTCGGCGCGAGCGGGCTGCATCAGGTGCTCGTCGACGCGATCGCGGGCGAGGCGTCGGGCGAGGCGAGCGGGTCCTATTGAAATGAAGCTGACGCAGGAAATCATCGCCGCCAAGCGCGACGGCGCGGAACTGCCCGAGGCCGATATCCGCCAGATCATCGCCGGCATCAGCGACGGCGGCGTCAGCGAGGGCCAGGCCGCCGCCTTCGCCATGGCGGTGTTCTTCCGCGACATGAGCGCGAGCGAACGCGTCGCGCTGACGCTCGCCATGCGCGATTCCGGCACGGTGCTGAACTGGGACGACCTGCCGGGCCCCGCGCTCGACAAGCACTCGACCGGCGGCGTCGGCGATACAGTGAGCCTGCCGCTGGCGGCGGCGGTCGCGGCCTGCGGCGGCTATGTGCCGATGATCTCGGGCCGCGGCCTCGGCCATACCGGCGGCACGCTCGACAAGCTCGACGCGGTGCCCGGCTATGTCACGCAGCCGGACAACGACCTCTTCCGCAAGGTGGTGCGAAGCGAAGGCTGCGCCATCATTGGCCAGACGGCCGATCTCGCCCCGGCCGACAAGCGGCTCTATGCCATCCGCGACGTGACGGCCACGGTCGAGGCGATCCCACTCATCACGGCCTCGATCCTGTCGAAGAAGCTCGCCGCCGGGCTGCACGGGCTGGCGATGGACGTGAAGTTCGGCTCCGGCGCCTTCCTGCCCGATCCTGTGAAGGCGCGCGCGCTCGCCGATGCGCTGGTCGGCGTCGCCAACGGAGCCGGCCTGCCGACGACGGCGCTGCTGACCGACATGGACGCGCCGCTGGCGAGCGCGGCCGGCAATGCGCTCGAAGTCGCTTACGCACTCAACCATCTGACGGGAAAGCGGCGCGAACCACGCTTCCACGCCGTCACGGTCGCGCTCGGTGCCGAGATGCTGCTGCTCGGGCAGCTCGCCGCCGATATCGACGATGCGAAAGCGAAGATCGAGGCGGCTTTCGCCAGCGGTGCGGCGGCGGAGCGCTTCGCCCGCATGGTCGCGTCGCTGGGCGGGCCGGCCGACCTGCTGGAGAAGCCGGAGCGCCATCTTGCCCGGGCGCCGATCGCGCGGCCCGTCTTCCCGGCGGCTCCCGGCCTCGTCCAGGCGATCGACACGCGCGGCGTCGGGCTGGCGGTAGTGGCGCTGGGCGGCGGGCGGACGCGGCCGCAGGACGCGATCGACCATGCCGTCGGCCTCGTCGATCTGGCAGGCCTCGGCGAGGCGGTCGGCCCCGACAGGCCGCTCGGCATCGTCCATGCACGCGACGAGGCCGGCCATGCCATGGCCGAGAGGCGCTTGCGCGAGGCCTATCGCCTGGGAGAGGGTGCGCCACGACACGGCGCGCTGATCGCCGAGCGGATCACGGAGAGTACGAACGCATGAGCCTGCTGCTGGCGATGACGGGATGGCATGTCGAGGATTGGCGGGCGCGCTTCGCGGCGCTGCTGCCGGACATGCCCGTGGTGATCCTGGGCGAGCCCTTCGACCGGCGCTCGGTGCATTACGTCGCGAGTTGGAAACATCCCGAGGGCAGCCTGTCGGGCCTGCCGAACCTCGCAGCGGTATTCTCGCTCGGCGCCGGCGTCGACCATCTCTTCGCCGATACGCGTCTGCCGGAGGTGCCGATCTCACGCGTCGTCGATCCCGACCTGACGACGCGGATGAGCGAATATGTCGTGCTGCACTGCCTGCGCTATCTGCGCCAGCAGCCGCGCTACGACCGCCAGCAGCGCGAGACGATCTGGGACGACGACCGCAACCAGCCCGCCGCGCGCTCGGTGCGCGTCGGCATCATGGGGCTGGGCGAACTCGGACAGGACGCGGCCCGCAAGCTCCAGGTGATGGGCTTCGACGTCGCCGGCTGGAGCCGCTCGCCCAAGACGGTCGAGGGCCTGACCACCTTCGCCGGCAGCGACGGCATGGTGGATTTCCTGGCCCGCACCGACATCCTCGTCAGCCTGCTGCCGCTGACGCCGGACACGCGCGGGCTGATCGACGCCAAGCTGCTCGCCGGGCTGGCCCAAAGCGGACGCCTCGGCGGGCCGTTCCTGATCAATGCCGGCCGCGGCGGGCTGCAGGTCGAGGCGGACATTCTGGCGGCGCTGGAGGCCGGCACGCTGAAGGGCGCCACCCTCGACGTGTTCGAGACCGAGCCGCTGCCGACGGAGTCGCCGCTCTGGACGCATCCGGCCGTCACCGTGACGCCGCACAATGCGGCGATGTCGGAGCCGGAGGCCGTGGCGACGCTCATCGCCGCGCAGATCCGCCGGCTCGAGGCCGGCGAGCCGCTGGAGCATGTCGTCGATCCGGCGCGGGGCTACTGAGCCACTGGGCTGCTGAGTTCCCGCGAAACAACGCCCTCATCCCAGGCCCGCCCCGGGATCCATCGGAGCAGCGCTGCTTCGCAGCTTGTCCGGGATGACGCCGTCCTGAAATGAAACCGCCTACTTCTCGCGCGACAGAAAGGCCTTGAACGCCTCGGCATAATTGGGGTGCCAGCGCGACAGCGGCGGGCGGTTGTCGATGATATCGCCCATCGCCCAGGCCATGCGCTTCTCGTCGAGGTCGCGCGGTGTCTCGTTGTCCGGGCAGAGGATGTAGAAGTCGCCCTCCTCCAGCCGCTCGAGCATGAAGGCGACCGTCTGGTCGGGCGTCCAGGCCCCCGCTGGCTGGTCGAGCCGGCCCTTCGCCGTCAGTCGCGTGAAGACGAAGCCGGGGATCAGGAGATGGGCGCTGATCCGGCAGCCGGCGCGTCCGCGCAGATCATGCTGAAGCGCCTCGGTGAAGGCCTTCACGGCCGCCTTGGAGACATTGTAGGCGGGGTCTCCCGGCGGGGTGGTGATGCCCTGTTTCGAGCCGGTGTTGACGACGATGCCGGGCTGGCCGCCCTCCAGCATGGCCGGCACGAAGACCTGGGTGCCGTGAATGATGCCCCAGAGATTGACCGAGAGGATGCGCTGCCAGTCCTCGACGGGCGAGAACAGGGCGCTGCCGGGCTGGATGCCGGCATTGTTCATCAGCACATGCACAGCACCGAAACGCCCCATCACCTCGTCGCGCAGCGTCTCCAGCGCCGCCCGGTCGGCGACGTCGAGCGGCCGGGCGAGCACGGAGGCCTCGGCCGCCGCGAACTCCGCCATCGCCAGAGCCAGCGTGGCCTCGTCTCGATCGGCCAGGACGACGGTCATGCCGCGGCGGACGAAGGCGCGCGCCGCCGCAAGGCCGATGCCGGAGGCGGCGCCCGTGACGACCGCCACATGGCCGGGGCCGAGAATGTCCATCGCTGTCGTCGTCATGTCGAACCTTTCGGGGTGAGCGCGCGGCCGAGCCGCCGTCCTGTCTGCGGGCGTCCTGTCATCCGATGCGGGCGCGATGATGGCGCGGGATCGGATCGCAGCGCCGGCCAGGAAGGATTGAGACTGTCGGCCGCCCCGAGGCTCCACGAGGCGATGATTGCAGATTTTGGACCTTGCCTGCCCCATGGCCAGCGCTAGACATTCTCGCAGACGCATCGCGAGACCTGCCCTGTGACCCGCTTCCCCAGCCTGCCCCGTCCCCGCCTGGCCGCCGCTCTCGCCCTGGCCGCCCTGCTCGGGGCCTGCCAGGCGACGCCGCAGCTGACGCTTGCCTCGTCACCCGCCTATTCGCCGGAATGGTGCACGGCCGCGAAGTCGCTGGCCCCCAACTCCGGCTCGAACCTGTTCGCCACCGGGCGCTGCCACGAACTCGGCATCGCCGGCTTCCCGAAGGACGAGAACCTCTATCTGTTCTACTACACGCAAGGCGCGCGCTGGGGCAGCCTGCAGGCCGCCGAGGCTCTGGCACGGCTGGGCCAGCCGGTCCCCGATGCCGATCTCCAGGGTGAGGCGCGCGACAGGGCCGACCAGCGCCGGGCCGATGCGGCGATGGCCGCCGCGATCCGCGGCAGCGTCAACCCACCCGGCCCGCCGCGCCCCTCGCCGCTGCCGATGACGCCGACGGTGCGGATCCCCAGCACGACCTTCCAGCCGACGCGCATCCAGCCGACGCCGATGCGACCGGCGCCGTCGCTGACGATCCCGACGCAGTCGACCCAGCCGCAGGGCCGGACCTCGAGCCAGTCGCGGCGCGAATGCGTCAACGGCGTCTGCAAGACGGTGACGACCACCTGCGTCAACGGCAGCTGCACCACGACCAGCCAGTGAGGCGGCGGCTCAGCCGATGCGCTTGTCGGCCGAGTCGCAGAGATCGAACTGGATGCAGCGCCCGCATTCGGGCCGCAGCGCCTTGCAGGTGTAGCGGCCGTGCAGGATCAGCCAGTGATGGGCGTGGCGGCCATAGGAGGCCGGCACCGCCTTCTCCAGCCCCATCTCGACCTGCAGCACATTCTTGCCCGGCGCGATCCGCAGCCGGTTGGCGACGCGGAAGACATGGGTGTCGACGGCGTGGGTGATCTGGCCGAAGGCGATATTGAGCACGACATTGGCCGTCTTGCGGCCGACGCCGGGCAGGCTTTCCAGCGCCTCGCGCGTCGTCGGCACCTGCCCGCCGAACTCCGCGATCAGCTTCTCGCAGAGCGCGATCACGTTCTTCGCCTTGGTGCGGAACAGGCCGATGGTGCGGACATGGTCGCGCACGGCGTCCTCGCCCAGCGCCAGCATCTTCTGCGGCGTGTCGGCGATCTCGAAGAGCTTGCGCGTCGCCTTGTTGACGCCGACATCGGTCGCCTGTGCCGAGAGCACGACCGCGACCAGCAGGGTGAAGGCGTTGACGTAGTCGAGCTCGCCCTTCGGCTCGGGATTGGCGGCCTCGAAGCGCGCGAAGATCTCGCGCACGCCAGCGGCGCTCCTGGCGCGCGGCTTCGTGATCCGCGCCGCGGCGGGGGCGCGGCGCTTGGCCCTGTTTTCTGGCGTCATGCGGGCGTTATAGTCGGGCCATGGACCTCGGCAAGCGCCATGCGACCGCAGCGGATGAGGACGCCTCGGCGCGGGCCGAGCGGCCGGTCTTCGACGCCACGATCACGCCGCACCGATCGCTCGACCGCAACGCCTTCCGCATCGTGATGACGCTGGTCTGCCTCGCCGCCATCGCCTCCTCGATCCCCTTTATGGTGCTCGGCGCCTGGCCGGTGGCGGGCTTCATGGGGCTGGACGTCGTCGCGCTCTTCATCGCCTTCCAAGCGAATTTTCGACACGCGCGCGCCTTCGAGCGCGTCGTCGTGACGCCGATCGAGGTGCGGCTGCGGAAGGTCTCGCATCAGGGGCGAGAGGCCGTCTGGCGCTCGAACCCGGCCTGGACCAAGCTGGAACGCCAGACCGACGAGGATTACGGCCTGCTCGGGCTCGACCTGGTGTCTCGGGGCCGTCGCGTCGCCGTGGCGGCCGCCTTGTCGCCGGGCGAACGCGAAGGCTTTGCCGATGCGCTCGGCCGGGCGCTGGCGACGGCACGGCGCGGGCCGGATTACGGCGCGTCCTGAGCCGCTTTGGCGAGCCAGATCGTATGCCCGCCGCAGTGCGGATCCTCGACGACATGGTCGATCACCGAGAATCCGTTCTCCGCCAGCAAGGTCCGGTATTCCCGGGCATCGAGGCTGCCATGATAGAGCGCCTCGCCCTCGAAACTGCCGATCGCCTCGCCATACGCCGGGCCGGTGGTGAAGAGCAGCGCGGCGGCCGGCGCGACATGGTTCGCGAAGACCTTGAACATGCCGCGCTGGTCGTCTGGGGTCAGGTGAAAGAAGGAATCCCAGGCAATCAGCCCGCCGAAGCGGCGGCCGAGCGCGAGTTTGCGCATGTCGGCAACCTCCCAGTCGCCTTCGGGAAAGCGCGCACGGCACAGCGCTATCATCGCCGGAGCAGAATCGATCCCGCTAATGGTATGGCCCTGCTCCATCAAATAGCGCGCAATCGGCTGGCCGGTGCCGCAGCCGATGTCGAGGATCGATGCGACTGGCCCGAGTTGGGCGCGGAAGCGCGCGAGCCACGTTCCTTCCATCAGCAGTTCGCCGCGCAGGCCGTCATAGGTCGCGGCATGGCGCTGGTAGAGATCGATGACGGCGTCAGCCGGGGAGATCATGGCCATCGTTAGAAACCTCCTTTGGCCTAAGGGCGCAACCCCGCTCTTTCCAGCTTTCGGGTGGAGGACGTCTCCGGACGCTCCTAGTGTTGCCACATGATCGACCATGCGAAGGTGACGGCGATGAACGCTCCCCTGCAGAAGCTCGGCGCGATGAAGCCGACCCGGTTTTCCGACGCGGTTCTGGCGCGCGCAGTCGAGGCGATGCCGGCGGCGGCCGAGTTCCCCTCGCTCGCGCCGGGGTCCGACTACGACACGGTGCGCCGTGTGCTGGCCTACATCACCGAAAACTGGCGCGCCCAGCCGTCGATCGAGGCGATCGCGGAAGCGGCGGGTGCGACGCCGACCGACGTGCATCACCTGTTCCGGCGCTGGTGCGGGCTGACGCCCAAGGCCTTCCTGCAGGCGATCACGCTCGACCATGCCAAGGGGCTGCTCGGTGCGTCGGCCAGCATCCTCGATACAGCGCTCGAGGTCGGGCTGTCGGGGCCTGGGCGGCTGCACGATCTCTTCGTGACGCATGAGGCGATGTCGCCGGGCGAATGGAAGGCGGGCGGCGGTGGATTGAGCCTGTCCTACGGCTTCCATCCGTCTCCCTTCGGCGAGGCGCTCATCGTGGCGACGCCGCGGGGGCTGGCCGGACTCGGCTGGGTCTCCGACGGGCTCGACGGCGGCAAGGTCGTCGGCGGGCGGGCGGAGGCGCTGGCCGACATGATGCGGCGCTGGCCGCATGCGCAGTATCGCTTCGACCCGCAGGCGACCGCGCCCTATGCCGCGCGCATCTTCGATCCGAAGGCCTGGTCCGCGGAGACGCCGCTGCGCGTCGTGCTGATCGGGACGGATTTCGAGGTCCGGGTCTGGCAGACGCTGCTGAAGATCCCGGTCGGCCGCGCCACGACCTATGGCGACGTCGCCTGCCATATCGGCAAGCCAAGCGCCTCGCGCGCCGTCGGGATGGCGGTGGGCAAGAACCCGATCTCCTTCGTCGTCCCCTGCCACCGCGTCATCGGGAAATCAGGGGCTCTGACCGGCTATCACTGGGGGCTGACGCGCAAACGCGCCATCCTCGGCTGGGAGGCCGGGCAGATCGCCACCGGATGAAGTGGCGGCGACGGCGGGGCCTACCCACCTCATACGCCGTCAGCGCGCGATCTCGGCGAAGCGCACCGGCAGCGCGAAGCCGTGACCCAGCGGGTCGTCGGCCTCGATGGCGAAGGTGCCTTCGCCGGCAAAGTGGCTGGTGCCGCCGACGGCAACGGTGACGGCACCGTCCGCGAAACCCGCGACAGGGCCAACCACGCGGCCGGTGAAGGTGCCGCCGGTGACGCTGCGGAAGCGGCGGGTCACGCCGGTCTCGACGAGGCCCTTGGCATGGTCGAGCGCCATGCGCGCCGTCACGCCCGAGCCGGTCGGAGAGCGATCGATCTGGCGCTCGGCAAAGATGCAGAGGTTGAAGCTCTCCTCGTCGGCTTGAGCCTCGTCGGTGATGATCGTGCCGTAGAGAAAGCCGAGATCGGGCTCGCTCGGGTGCGTGATCGGCAGGCTCGCGCGCAGATGCTCGGTCAGCGCAGCCGCCGCGTTGGTCAGGGCCGCGACAGGCGTCTCGAAGAGGTCGAGGCCGAAGCGAGAGGCCGGCAGGATGCAATAGAAGGCGCCGCCATAGGCGATGTCGGTGACGACCTCGCCATAGCCCGGCAGGTTCACGGCGAGATCGCGCATGAAAACGAAGGCCGGTACGCTCTCGAAGACGACGCTCTCCACCTTGCCGTCGCGCGCCGCGCATTCGAGCCGCAGCAGGCCGCAGGGCGCCTCGATACCGAAGCGAGTGACCGGCTCCACCGCGGGCACCAGCCCGTGCTCGATCGCATAGCGACCGAGCGCGATGGTCGCGTGGCCGCACATGGTCGAGTAACCCTCGTTATGGGTGAAGAGTACGCCGAAGGCGGCGTCGGGATGGGAGGAGGCGACGGGGATCACGCCATACATGCCGGCATGGCCACGCGGCTCGAGCATCATCGCCCGGCGCAGATGATCGTGGCTCTCGCGCGCGTCGCGGCGCTTCTCGAGGATCGTCGCGCCCTTCAGCACCGGGTAGCCGCCGGTCACGATCCGAACCGGCTCGCCGCAGGTGTGGTAATCGAGATAGGCGAGGTGCATCGGCGGCTCCGGTCAGGTCGCGAGGCGGCGCGGCGGGTCGCAGCCCTGGCGGGTGCAACTGTCGGCCGCCACGGCGCAGGCGAAATCGAGTGCCGCCTGAATGTCATCCGGCGAGGCCGCGTCCAAGCCCTGCCCCAACCGGCCGCGCGCCGCCAGCACGGCGAGGAAGCCGCCGATGAAGGTGTCGCCCGCCCCCACCGTGTCGACGATCTCGACCACTGGTGCGGCGGCCGTCAGCACCCTCGCACCGCGATGGCAGCTCGCTCCGTCGCCGCCCCGCGTCATCAACACGACATGCGCACCGAGGCCCTGCCAGCGCTCGACGACCGCCTCCGCCGGTTCGCCGGGATGCAGCCAGGCGAGATCATCCAGGCTCGCCTTGACGATGTCGGCCTGCGCGATGCGCGCCTCGATCAGGGCGCGGGCGCGATCCCGCCCGGGCAGGGCGGAGGCGCGGATGTTGATGTCGTAGCTGACAGTGGCGCCGGCGGCGCGGGCGCTCGCCGCCAGATCGCCGGTCGCGTCTCCGGAGGGACCGATCGTCGCGCCGAAGGAGGCTGCGTGCAGATGGATCGTGCCCTCCGACAGCGTTCGCGGCGTCCCCTGCGCTTCGTTGTGGGCCGTGCCGTCGAGATACAGCCCGAATTCGGGCACGCCGTCCGGCCCGAGCGGCGAGACGATGGCAACCGCGGTCGGGCGGGCGCTGTCCCGGATCAGGGCCGTGCCGATCCCCTCCGCCGCCAGGGCAGCGCGAAAACGCCGGCCGAGCGCATCGGTCGAGAGCGCGCCGGCATAGACGGGCCTCGCCCCGAAACGGGCGAGCGCCAGCGCCGCGTTGAAGCCCGAGCCGCCGAGCACGGCCTCGTAGCACAGCCCCTCGGCGTCGCGGGGAATGAAGTCGCCGATCGCCTCGCCGACGACGAGGATGTCGCCTGCGCTCACAGCAGCCCGCGCTTGGCCAGGCTTCGCATCAGATGCGAGGTGCCGAAGGTCCAGGGCTCGCAATGGTCGGTGCGCTTCATGCGGTTGACCAGCGCGCCGAGTTCCGGGGCGGCGATGGTGACGATGTCACCGTATTTGTGGGTGAAGCCGCCGCCCGGCGTATCGCGGTCCTTGATCGGCGCGAACATGGTGCCGAGATAAAGCGCCGCCCCGTCCGGGTACTGGTGATGCGGGCCGATCATCTGGGCAGCGAGGTCGGCCGGATCGCGGCTGATCTTTGCGATCGAGGAGGAACCCTCCAGCGTAAAGCCGTCCTCGCCCTCGACGGTGAGCGTGACCGTGGTGTTGCGGACATGGTCGAGCGTGAAGGCCGCGTCGAAGAGGCGGATGAACGGGCCGACCGCGGCAGCGGCGTTGTTGTCCTTCGCCTTGCCCAGCAGCAGCGCCGAGCGGCCCTCGACATCGCGCAGATTGACGTCGTTGCCCAGCGTGGCGCCGACGATGCGGCCATCGGAGGCGACGACGAGCACGATCTCGGGCTCGGGATTGTTCCAGGTCGAGGATGGGTGCAGCCCCGCGTCGAAGCCGGTCCCGACCGAGGACATCGGCGGCGCCTTGGTGAAGATCTCAGCGTCAGGGCCGATACCGACCTCGAGATACTGGCTCCAGGCGCCCTGCCTGATCAGCACGTCCTTGAGATGCATCGCCTCGGGCGAGCCGGGCTTCAGCTTCGAGAGATCGTCACCGATCAGCTTGCCGATCTCGCCGCGGATGGTGGCGGCGGCAGCGGGGTTGCCACGGGCCTTCTCCTCGATGACTCGCTCCAGCATCGAGACGGCGAAGGTGACGCCGGCAGCCTTCACCACCTGCAGGTCGAGCGGCGAGAGCAGCCAGGGCCGTCCGGGGTCGCGGCCGTCCACGGGCGTGTTCGCGAGGATGTCGGCGAGCGTCGCGACCGGCTCGCCCGCCGCGGCCCGCAGCGCTGCGGCGGGGTCGGGCGTCTCGCAGAGGTCGCGGCTGGTCGGAAAGGCCCGCGTGATGTCGACGACCATCCCGTCGCGCAGCGTGACGATCGCGGGGCCTGCGACATCGGGACGCCAGATGCGCCCGAGCAGGGCTGCGGCGGGCGCGTCCTCGGGCAGGGTCCGTTCGGGTGTCAGGGACAGGCGCGGCATGGCAATGATCCGTCTCAGGCTGGCAGGGGACGCGAGAACAGCGCCTTCCGGACGATTGTGCAAGGGCTTGCGCACAGATGCGGGCAACGCCGGCGGTTGCGTCCGTCATCATTTTGTCATTGAAACGTCGCCGGCCCTTCATGCTAGCTTGCGCACCAACAAGAACAGCCGCCCAAGCGAACCGAGGGCGGAAGGGAGAAAGAGATGACAGTGAAATCACGCATCCTGATGTCCGTCGCGGCTTTCGTGCTCGGCGGCGCCGCGCCTGCGCTGGCGCAGACCGAGATCCAGTGGTGGCATGCGCTCACCGGCGCGAACAACGACGTCGTCGTCCGGTTGTCCGAGGAGTTCAACGCCTCGCAGAAGGACTACAAGATCGTCCCGGCCTATAAGGGCTCCTATCCCGACACGCTGAACGCCGGCATCGCCGCCTTCCGCGCCGGCACCGCGCCGCACATCCTGCAGGTGTTCGAAGTCGGCACCGGCACGATGATGTCCGCCAAGGGCGCGATCAAGCCGGTCCATGAGTTGATGAAGGATGCCGGCGAAGCCTTCGACCCGAAGGCCTATCTGCCCGCCATCACCGGCTATTATTCGACGGCCAAGGGCGACATGCTCTCGATGCCGTTCAATTCGTCGTCGATGGTGATGTGGTACAACAAGGACGCCTTCAAGAAGGCTGGCCTGAACCCCGACGCCCCGCCCAAGACCTGGCCCGAAGTCTTCGAGGCCGCCAAGAAGCTGAAGGCTTCCGGCTTCGACAAATGCGGCTTCTCGAACGCCTGGGCGACCTGGGCGAACATCGAGCAGTTCGGCGCCTGGCACAACGTTTCGCTCTCGACCAAGGCCAATGGCCTCGACGGCTTCGACGCGGTGCTGAACTTCAACAGCCCGGTCTTCCTCAAGCACTGGACCAATCTGGCCGAACTGCAGAAGCAGGGCGTCTATGATTATTCCGGCCGCACGAACAACGGCGAAGGCCGCTTCACCTCGGGCGAATGCCCGATCTTCCTGACCTCGTCGGGCTTCTTCGGCAATGTCCGCGCGAACGCCAAGTTCGACTGGGGCAATGCGCCGATGCCGTATTATCCCGACGTCCAGGGCGCGCCGCAGAACTCGATCATCGGGGGCGCCTCGCTGTGGGTGATGGGCGGCAAGAAGGCCGAGGAATACAAGGGCGTGGCGAAGTTCTTCACCTTCCTGTCCAATGTCGATCGCCAGGTGAAGCTGCACACGGAGTCGGGCTATCTGCCGATCACCAAGGCGGCCTATGAGAAGGTCAAGGCCTCGGGCTTCTACAAGGACAAGCCCTTCCTCGAGACCCCGATCCTCTCGCTCACCAACAAGGAGCCGACCGAGAATTCGCGCGGCCTGCGCTTCGGCAGCCTGGTCCAGATTCGCGACATCTGGTCGGAAGAACTCGAAGGGGCGCTGAACGGCCAGAAGACGCCGAAGGCGGCGCTGGATGCGGCCGTGGAGCGCGGCAACCAGATGCTGCGCCAGTTCGAGCGCACCGCTTCGCGCTGATCGTTCTGGTGATACTCTCGCCGCCGTCCCGGGCGACCGGGGCGGCGGCGTCTTTCGGATGAGCCATGCAGAAGAACGCCTTCTTCAACGGATTGACGATCCCGCTGATGCTGCTGCTGCCGCAGCTGGCGATCACCGTCGTGTTCTTCTACTGGCCGGCGAGCCAGGCGGTGTGGCAGTCCTTCCTGCTCGAGGACGCCTTCGGCACCTCGACGGAATTCGTCTGGTTCGAGAACTACCAGCTGCTGTTCTCCGATCCGGGCTATCTCAAGGCCTTCATCAACACGCTGATCTTCTCCAGCTTCGTCTGCATGCTGTCGCTGTCGATCGCGCTGCTCTTCGCCGTGATGGCCGACCGGGCGATCCGCGGTGCCGAGATCTTCAAGACGCTGCTGATCTGGCCCTATGCGGTGGCGCCGGCCGTGGCGGGCGTGCTCTGGCTGTTCATGTTCGATCCCTCGCTGGGCATGCTGGCGAGGGGATTGTCGAGCATGGGCATCGCCTGGAACCCGCGCCTCAACGGCAATGACGCGATGCTGCTGGTGATCCTGGCCGCGACCTGGAAGCAGATAAGCTACAATTTCCTGTTCTTCCTCGCCGGCCTCCAGTCGATCCCCAAGAGCGTGATCGAGGCGGCAGTGATCGACGGCGCGCGGCCGATGCGGCGCTTCTGGACGATCGTCTTCCCGCTGCTGTCGCCGACGACCTTCTTCCTGCTCGTCGTCAACATCGTCTATGTCTTCTTCGACACCTTCGGCATCATCGACACGATCACCGGCGGCGGGCCCTCGGGCGCGACCGAGACCCTGGTCTACAAGGTGTTCTCCGACGGCAAGGGCGGCTCCAATCTCGGCGGCTCTGCGGCGCAGTCGGTCGTGCTGCTGGTCATGGTGATCGCGATGACGGCGGTGCAGTTCAAGTTCATCGAGCGCAGGGTCAGCTACTGATGGTCGAGGACCGCCGCCTGGGCGACCTGATCGCCTACATCATCCTGTCGATCGGCGTGCTGATCGTCGCCTTTCCGGTGTGGCTGACCTTCGTCGCATCGACCTGGGACGCGGCGACCATCATCAACGGCCAGTTGCCGCTCTATCCCGGCCCGAAGCTGTTCGAGAACTACTACCGCATCCTGTTCGTCGGCACCTCGGGCACGACGCGCGAGCCGGTGCTGGGCATGATGCTGAACTCCTTCGTCATGGCCATGGCGATCGCGATCGGGAAGATCTTCATCTCGGTTCTCTCCGCCTATGCGATCGTCTATTACCGCTTCCCCTTCCGGATGGCGGCGTTCTGGATCATCTTCGTCACGCTGATGCTCCCCGTGGAGGTGCGCATCTTCCCGACCTTCAAGGTCGTCTCCGACCTCAACATGCTGGACACCTATCAGGGTCTGGCGGTGCCGCTGATCGCCTCGGCGACCGGCACGCTGCTGTTCCGGCAGTTCTTCATGACGATCCCCGACGAACTGCTCGAGGCGTCGCGGATCGACGGGGCGGGGCCGTTCAAGTTCTTCAAGGACACGGTCGTGCCGCTCTCGATCACCACGATCGCGGCGCTGTTCGTGATCCAGTTCATCTACGGCTGGAACCAGTATCTCTGGCCGCTCCTGGTGACGACGAAGGACTCGATGCAGACCATCGTCATCGCCATCAAGAAGATGATCGTCACCTCCGACGCGCTCACCGAATGGCAGCTCGCCATGGCCACCGCCATGCTGGCCATGCTGCCGCCGGTGCTCGTCGTCGTCCTGATGCAGAGGCTCTTCGTGAAGGGCCTGGTCGAAACCGAGAAATAAGTCGCCGATGGCCCAGGTCACACTCACCAACGTCAAGAAGGTCTATGCCGGCGGCGTCGAAGCCGTAAAGGGCGTGTCCTTCGACATTCCCGATGGCGGCTTCTGCGTGCTCGTCGGCCCCTCCGGCTGCGGCAAGTCCACGCTGCTGCGCATGGTCGCCGGGCTGGAGACGATCTCCGCGGGCGAGGTCTCGATCGGGGAGCGCGTCGTCAACGAGATCGGCCCGGCCGACCGCGACATCGCGATGGTGTTCCAGAACTATGCGCTCTACCCGCATATGAGCGTCTACGACAACATGGCGTACGGCCTGCGCAACCGCGGCACGCCGAAGGACGAGATCGACCGGCGGGTCAAGGAAGCGGCGCGCATCCTCGCCATCGAGGGGCTGCTGGAGCGCCGGCCGAAGCAGCTCTCGGGCGGCCAGCGCCAGCGCGTCGCGATGGGCCGCGCGATCGTGCGCAAGCCGCAGGTCTTCCTGTTCGACGAGCCGCTCTCCAAACTCGACGCCAAGCTGCGCGTGCAGATGCGCGTCGAGATCAAGAAGCTGCAGCGCGCGCTCGGCGTCACCGCGATCTACGTCACGCATGACCAGGTCGAGGCGATGACGCTGTCCGACAAGCTGGTCGTGATGAATGGCGGCCAGGTCGAGCAGATCGGCCTGCCGGCCGACGTCTACAAGAAGCCGGCGAGCAAGTTCGTCGCGACCTTCATCGGCTCGCCGCCGATGAACATCCTGCCCGGCACGATCGACGGTCCCGGCATCGTGGCGCTGGGCGATGCGATCCTGGAGGCGCGCGACCTGCGCCAGGACCTGCCGGCCCAGACGGCGGTCGAGGTCGGCCTGCGGCCGGAGGATGTCGAGATCGCCTCGGAGGGCGAGGCGGGCTCCCTGCCCTTCGACGTCGAGTTCATCGAGGAACTGGGCGCCACCCAGCTCTTCCACGGCCAGCTCGCCGGCCTGCCCTTCGTGATGCAGGCAGCGACCGACGTCGTCGCGGCCCAGGCCGGCCGCATCTGGATCACGGTCGATCCCGACCGCGTCCATGTCTTCGACAGCATGACCGGCGTCCGGCTGGGGCGGGTTTGAACGTCGCCTTCGTTTGGCAAGACCACACCGTCATTCCGGACAAGCCGCGAAGCGGCGCTGATCCGGAATCCATCGGAGGGCGTCATGCTCTATGATGGATTCCGGGTCTCCGCTTCGCTGCGCCCGGAATGACGGCGCGTTTGAGTGAGAACGCCAGTCCTCAGCTCACCGGCGCGTATTTCACCGCACAGCCATAGGCCTTGGTGCTCGCTTCCGAGACCGGCTTGCCGGCCTTGAGCTCGGCCATGGCCTGACGGACATAGCTCTTCGCACCCTCGATGCTAGCCGCGCTGGCGGAAGGCTTGTCGTCGATCGCGCCCATATAGGCGAGCGTGCCCTTGGGATCGACGATGTACATATGCGGTGTCGTGGTCGCGCCATAGGCGCGTGCGACCTTGCTGTTGGGGTCGAGCAGGACGGCGGCCGGTGCGGCGTTGCGGCTCTTGGTCAGCTCGTTGGCCTTCGCGCCGTCGACATGGCCCTGCTCGCCGACCGGCGAGGAGATGACCGAGAGCCAGACGACACCCTCCTTCGCCATGTCCTTCTGCAGCGTCTGCATGGTGGCGCTGTTGTAGTGCTTCCGGACATAGGGGCAGTCATGGTTCGTCCATTCGAGGATCACCGTCTTGCCGGCGAACTCGGACAGCCTGCGGGTCTTGCCGTCGGAATCCACCGCCTCGAACGCGGGAGCCGGCGCGCCGATCTTGGCCGCGGACTGGGCCGAAGCGGGCGCCGCCGCGAGAGCGAACCCGGCGAGAGCGAGGCCGGCGATAAAGGTCTGGCGGGTCAGTTTAGCCTTCACGTCTGTCTCCTTTTGGTCTGCGTGGGATGAACGGCGTCAGCGGGTCGCGGTCCTGATCTCCTTGCCCGAGGCGCGTCGCGCGGCGGTCACGACCATGTCGGGCGTCAGGAGTTGCGGCAGGATCTCGGGCTGGGCGCCCTTGCTCCCCGGATAGAACAGATAGAGCGGCACGCCGGCGCGGCCCTGCTCGGCCAGCGCCATGGCGATCTGGCTGTTGCGGTTGGTCCAGTCAGCCTTGAGATAGGTGACCTTCAGCTCCGCGAAAGCGTCCTTGACCTCCTGCCGCGAGAGCGCGACGCGCTCATTGGCGAGGCAGGTGATGCACCAGGCCGCGGTGAAGTTGACGAAGACCGGCCGTCCTTCCGCCTGCAGTGCCGCGACGCGCTCGGGCGACCAGGCCTGGGCGTCGCCCGCGCGCGCCTGCGCCACCTCCGGCACGGCACTCTGGACCACGAACCAGCCGGCGCCGACGGCGACCAGAACCGCAGCCAGCGAGGAGGCAAGCCGGGCGCGGCCGCTGCCGCGCGTGACGCCCACGAGCCAGACGATGAAACCCGCCGCCAGCACGGCCACCAAGGCCGCCAGCACGCCGCCGGGACCCGCCTGCACCGAGGCGACCCAAATCAGCCAGATCGCGGTGGCGAACATCGGGAAGGCGAAGGCCTGCTTCAGGATCAGCATCCAGCGGCCGGGCTTCGGCAGCAGGCGCAGCAGGCCCGGCGCGAAGGACAGCGCCACGACCGGCAGAGCGAACCCGAGTGCCAGCGACAGGAAGACGGACAGCCCGAGCAGGGGAGGCTGCGTCACCGCATAGCCGATCGCCGCGCCCATGAAGGGCGCCGTGCAGGGCGTCGCGACCACCACCGCCAGCGCGCCGGTCATGAAGGCCCCGAGCCGCCCGCCCCGGCTGGCGAGCCCATGCCCGACGCCGGCCGCCGAGGTGCCGATCTCGAAGGCGCCGAGCAGGTTGAGGCCGATCAGCGTCATCACCACGGAAAGCGCGATCACCAGCGGCGGCGACTGCAGCTGGAAACCCCAGCCGACGCTGGTGCCGAACGCGCCGAGCGCGATGACCAGCGTCGCCAGCGCCATGAAGGTGACGAGCACGCCCGCCAGGAACAGCAGCCCCTGCTCGCGGACCTGCGAGCGGCTGGCCTGGGCGTGCTGGGCAAAGCCCAGCGCCTTGATGAAGAGCACGGGCAGCACGCAGGGCATGAGATTGAGGATCAGCCCGCCGGCGAAGGCGAAGAGCAGCGCGGCCCAGAGCGTGAGGTCGGCACCCTCGGCCGGCAGGGGAATGCTGACCGTAGCCGGCGCGGTCGCGGGGCCAGCCGCTGCCCCGACGAGAGCGGGCTCGACATCGGCTGCGACGCCGAGCGCCCGCGAAACTGCGCCTTCGCGATAGGTCAGGACGCCCGTGATCTCATCGCCCGTGATCTTGAAAGCAGTCGAGCGCGCGAGGCGCACCGTGGCCTCATCGCCGGCCCGGCGGATCTCCTGCGCGGCGGCATGGTCGATCAGCGTGTCCGAGAGCGGGAAGAACCGCAGCTCCGTCGCGCCCGCCGGCAGGCCGGGCAGCGTCAGGGCGAGGCCCTCGCCATCGCCGGCGAGACGACCGCGGAATCCGGCCGGGGCGGGAAGCTGCGCGCGGGCGGCCTCGATCCGGGACTGGGCCGCCTCGGCGACGACCGCGGCCGGCGCAACCGGCAGGTCGAGCGTCAGGGTGCCTTCTTCGGGAATGCAGATCTTCTCGCAGACGAGCCAGGTGGCGGCGGCCTGCAGCGTCAGGCGCTCGCCGATCTTCGCCTCGGTGGGGACGGTGATCTCCACGGGCAGCAGGACGGTGCCCTCGAAGCCGAAATTGACCAGCGGCTCGACGGGGATCGCCTTCGGCGCGGGCCACTGGATCTCGCCGGCGGTCGCGCCCTGAGACAGCGCCCAGGTGATGCGGGTCGGCTCACCGGAATCGCCGGGATTGGCCCAGTAGGTGTGCCAGCCGGGCGCGATCTTCTGGACGAGCGCGACCTGGAATCGTTCACCCGGCGCCACGGCCTCACGGCTGGACAGGAGCGTCGCCGTCACCCGCGGGCTCGTCACGGCGGACGATTCCGCCGCCTGCGCCAGGGCGGGCGCGAGCAGGGCCAGCGCGAGCACCGCCTTGAGCCAGAGCTGTCGGGTGAGTGGATAGGCCATGATCCGAGTCTTCATCCTCTCGACTGGCCGCGATCAGTGACGGATCGCGCTCTTCAATGCCAATGACAAGGCAGTGAGGGTGGCGGCCCGCCATTCAGGGCTATGGGTCGCCTGCGACAGTCTGCAAGCGACGGTGGCGCTATTGCGGCGTCAGCTGCAGCGGGCCCGATCCGCCAGCCGGCGCCTGTGCCGGCCTCGGCCGGGCCGGCCGCGGCGCGGCCTTGACCGGCTCGCTCGAAAGCCCGAGCCGCGCCCGGATCGATGCGGCGCGGGCTTCCGTCAGGCGTGCGCCGCAGAAGCCGAACTGGCCCTCGCGCAGGAAGGAGCGGCAGACCAGTTCGCGCTCCGCCGAAAAGCCGGCCTGCTCCCGGGTGATGGCGCGCTGCTCGACGGCATCGGCGCGGGCCGTCAGCGCCCGATAACCCTCCCGCACGGCACGTTCGGCGGTGCCGCGCGCGGCCTCGATCTCCTTGGCACGGGCGGGGAGCGTGCGCGCATCCGGCCCCCAGAGGCCGCGCGGATCGATGCGGCAGGCGGCCGCCTCCACCACACAAGGCTGGGGCGGTTCGACGACGAGAAGGGCACCGTCGAGGACATCGAATACGATCGGGCAGATCGGCGCCTCGAGCCGGTAGCGCGGCACGCCTGCCGGCCGGCCCAGCGATGTGACCGGAATCGGCGCGTCGCCGAAGGACACGGCACAGGGTTCGACCAGATTGCCCGACTGGAAGCCGTCGGCGGTCAGCTTCAGCCCAAAGCCGCCCGCAATTTTCTCGAAGACCGCCTCGCCGGCAGCGCCATTGTGCCTGAGCACCCGGCCGAGCACCGCCTCCTCGCCCGCGACCCTGATCGGGGGCATCGACGGCGGTC
>NZ_JAUXYO010000346.1 GCF_030694325.1 Allobosea sp.
ACGACCGAGCGCCAGTTCATCAGCTCGAGGTTGACGCCACCTTCCTTGAGGGTGGGGGCATCAGGAGCGTTGGCCAGACGGGCGGAGGACGAGACGCCCACCACGCGCAGCTTGCCGGCCTTGATCTGGCCCTCGAACTCGCCATAGCCGGAGATGCCCGCGGTGACGCGCCCGCCGAGCATGGCGGCCAGCGCCTCGCCACCACCCGAGAACGGGATGTAGTTGATCTTCTTCGGGTCACCGCCCGCGGCCTCGGCGAAGAGCGCGGCCAGGATATGGTCGGCGCCGCCGGCCGAACCGCCCGCCCAGGTCACCTTGGCGGGATCGGCCTTGACCCGCTCGGCGAGGTCCTTGGCGTTCTTGATCGGCGAATCCGCCGGCACGACGATGACCAGCGCCTCGGCGGTCAGTCGGGCGATCGGCGTGACCTGCGACAGGTTTACCGGCGACTTGTTCAGCAGGATGGCGCCGACCATGACGAATCCGTTGACCATCAGCTGCGAGCCGTCGCCCTTGGCGCCGATGAGCTGGGCCAGGCCGATCGTGCCGCCGGCGCCGGTGACATTGGTCACCTGCACGCTCTTGGCGATGCCCGAAGCGGTCAGCGCCTGCTGCATCGAGCGTGCCGTCCCGTCCCAGCCGCCGCCGGGCGACGCCGGTGCCATGATCTTCAGTTCGATCTGGGCGAAGGCGGCCGTGGAGAGCCCGGCAACGGCGACGGCAACGAGCGCGCCGCGCTTGAGAATGGATGGCAACATGGTGTTCCTCCGCTCGCGGATTGGTCCGCGCAATTCTTGGGTGACGCCGCCAGTGGCACTTCGCCGCGTCCTCCGTCAATTGCGCCTGATTGAACAATCGCGAGTCAAGATATTTCGCGGCGGCGGCATGCCGGAACCTTAAGCCCAGCCGCCCGACAAGGCGCGAAGCACTGGTGGGACCCGGAGCGATGGCGTAATCGCTGCGGGCATGAATCTTACTGTTCTCCCCGCACCGGGCTTGCGGCGCATCGACGGCCCCGTTCCGACGCGGCTGGCGGCACTCGGCTGCGGTCTGCTGGTCGCAATGCCGCTGGTCATGTGGATCGCGAACCGCTCCGCGCCGCTGGTGCTGGCGCTCGCCGCGGCCGCCTTCGTCGCCTCGGGCCTGACGGCCGAGGGCTGGCGTCCCGCCTGGCAGCGCCTGGTCGCGATGGTGGGCAGCCCGATCGGGCTCGCCCTCGGCGGCTTTCTGCTCTGGTCTCTCGTCACGATCGCCTGGAGCCACAGGCCGATTGCGAGTTTGACGGCGTGGGGCGAGTTCGCGCTGCCCGTGGCCTGCGGCGCGGCCATCTTGGCCTCGGGCCGGTTCTGCCCGGACGGTCGCCTCGTCCGGGCCCTCGCAGGGGCGATCATCGCCGCGATCATCTTCATGATGGCGGAATTGGCGACCGGGCTGTCGCTGCGGGCGACGCTCGAGATCGGCCGGTACCAGAGCTACATCTTCAACCGCCCGGTACTTACCGGCCTGATGCTATCGGCGGCGGCCTTTGCCCTGCTCCGTGGCGGGGCAACCTCGACCCGATGGGACCTCGCCCTGGCCGGGCTGCTCGTCCTGGCCGTCGGCTGGGCGGCCTTCGGATCCGATAGCGGCGCGGCCGGTCTCGGCTTCCTGGTGGGCATCGGCGTCGGTGCCCTGGCCTGGTTCGCGCCGCGCTTCGCGCTCTTGGCCGTTGCGGCGGGTTTCGCCATGACGCTGGCGCTGGCTCCCGTGGCGGGCCGCGTGGTCGATGCCGTGTTGCCTGCGTCCGTGCACGAGCGCCTCGCCAATTCCCACTCGCGCGATCGGGTCGACATCTGGCTCTCCTTCGGCGAAGCGGCCCTGGCGCAGCCGCTGCTGGGCGCGGGCTTCGGCACCTCGCCGACGCTCGACCGTCACCCCGTCGCGGCCGAGGTTTCGCCGCCCCGTCGCACGCTTCTCGCCGTCGGCCATCCGCACAATGCGCCGCTGCAGGCCTGGGTCGAGACGGGCGCGTTCGGTGCGCTGCTGCTGACCTTCGCCGGCCTGGCCTGCCTGGCACGGCTGCGCCGGCTCGCGGCGGCCGATCTCGCCCCGCGGCTGGCGCTCTTCGCCGGCGCCTTTGCCGTCGCATCGGTCGCGCACGGCGCCTGGCAGGGCTGGTGGATCGCCGCGCTCGCGGCCGCGACCCTCTGGCTCTGCGCGCCGTGGCCCCACGCCATCGCATCACCGCCAACCGAAGCTGAAGAGGCGCATCATGGCTGAGTTCGACGTCGATCTGTTCGTCATCGGAGCCGGCTCGGGCGGGACCCGCGCCGCCCGCATCGCCGCCGGCCATGGCGCCCGCGTGATGATCGCCGAGGAGGACCGGATCGGCGGCACCTGCGTCATCCGCGGCTGCGTGCCCAAGAAGCTCTTCGTCTATGCCAGCCGCTTCGCCGAGGAGGTCGAGGACGCAGCCGGATTCGGCTGGACGGTCCAGAAACCCGGCTTCGACTGGCCGACGCTGCGTGATGCCGTCGCCAACGAGGTCACCCGCCTCTCCGGCCTCTATCGCAAGGGGCTGAACGGCGCTGGTGTCACCATTCGCGAGGAGCGTGCCACCGTCGTCGATGCCCATACGGTGCGCTTGGGCAAGAGCGGCGAGACGGTGCGCGCGCGGCACATCCTCGTCGCCACCGGCGGCTGGCCCTCCTTCGATCCGCCGATCCCCGGCGGCGAACTCGGCATCTCCTCGAACGAGATCTTCCATTTGCCCAGCCTGCCCAAGCGCATGCTCGTCGTCGGCGGCGGCTACATCGCGCTCGAATTCGCCAGCCTCTTCGTGCGCCTGGGCGTCGAGGTCACGGTGCTTCACCGGGGCGACAACGTGCTGCGCGGCTTCGACGAGGACATCCGCAATCGCCTGCGCGACGCGCTCGAGCATGCCGGCATCCGCTTCCGGCTGGGCTGCACGGTCCAGAGCATCGAGTTGCTGCCCGATGGCTGCCGCCGCGCCCATTGCGCCAGCGGCGATCCGATCGATGCCGATGTGATTCTCGTCGCGACCGGTCGCTGTCCCAACACGGCGGGGCTCGGCCTGGCCGAGGCCGGCGTCCAGCTCGGCTCTCTGGGCGAGGTGCTGGTCGACGAGAATTCAGCCAGCAGCGTGCCCTCGATCCATGCCGTCGGCGACGTCACCAACCGCGTCAACCTGACGCCGGTCGCGATCCGGGAAGGCCACGCCTTCGCCGACTCGACCTTCGGCAACAAGCCCTGGCAGATGGACCACGGCCTGATCGCCTCGGCCGTCTTCACCACCCCGGAGATCGGCACCGTCGGCCTCTCCGAGGTCCAGGCGGCCGCGGCCGGTCACGAACTGCGCATCTTCGAATCCGGCTTCCGGCCGATGAAGGCGACGATCTCGGGCCGCAACGAGCGCGTCTACATGAAGCTCGTCGTCGACGCGAAGACAGACAAGGTCCTCGGGGTCCATATTCTCGGCCACGACGCCGGCGAGATCATCCAGGCCGTCGCCATCGCGGTGACCATGGGCGCGACCAAGGCCGATTTCGACCGCACCATCGCGTTGCATCCGAGCGCGGCCGAGGAACTGGTCACGATGCGGACGCCGCGGGCGGGCTGATTGCATCGCGGGAGTGTCGCGCCTATTCTAGAATGTGAGAACGGGTTTTCTAGAACAGGACCGTCGTCATGGGCATCAGCATCAAGAACGACGAGGTCGAGGCGCTCGCCCGCAGGCTCGCCGCCAAGCACGGCAAGGGCCTGACCGAGATCGTCCACGACGCGCTGCGCGAGAAGGCCGAGCGCGAGGATGCCGAGCCGACCCTGTGGGAGAAGCTCGCGCCGATCCGGGCGAGGCTCGCCGCCCTTCCTGATCGGGGGCCGGTTCCGGATCGTGCTTTTTACGATGAGATCAACGGCGAGGACGAGCGCCGTTGATCGTCGTCGATGCGTCCGCAGTGGTTTCGATGCTCGCCGGTGAGGCTGATGCCGAAGCGCTGCTTAGGCGCCTGGCGGTCGACTCAAATCGATCGATCTCGACGATATCGGTCTGGGAAACAGCTTGTGCCATTGCCCGATGGAAAGTGTGTTCCCGATCCGATGCGATGGAGATCGCCGACGACTTCATGCGCTCCGCAGGCATGGCTCTTGTCGCGCCCGACATGGCGATCACGGCGCTCGCGGTCGAGGCCGCCGAGCGCTACGGCCTGGGTGGCGGTCGCCCCGGCATCCTGAACATGGGCGATTGCTTCTCCTACGCCACGGCCCGGCATCTGAAGGCCCGGCTGCTGTTCAAGGGCGACGACTTCAGCCGCACGGACATCGAGCCGGCCTGACCCGGGGCAGGCGCACGACGCCCGCCATCGGTGCTGAATCAGCGCTAGACCCGGTTGAATCGCGACGTCATCGCCTTCACCTGCGATGCGATGAACTTGATTCGATCTGCGAGCACTGACCGGCAAGTGGCTGGACCGATTCAGCTTTCGCTAACCATGCCGAGAACCCGGCGATCTCCGTCGGCCAAGCTCGCCGTGGTGGCCTTCGCGGCGCCTTGGGTGTATAGGCGCGCCTTCGCGCTTACGAACAGATTAACCGGCGCGGAGTGAAGTCAGGAGCAGGAACCATGTCGGAGCGGTGGACGCCCGAGAGCTGGAGGGCCAAGCCCGTCCAGCAGATCCCGGATTATCCGGACCAGGCAGCCCTGAGGGCGGTCGAGCAGCAGCTCGCCGGCTTTCCGCCCCTCGTTTTTGCGGGTGAGGCGCGCAAGCTGAAGAAGGCCCTCGCGAAAGTCGCAAGCGGCGAGGCCTTCCTGCTCCAGGGCGGAGACTGTGCCGAAAGCTTCGGCGAGCACTCGGCCGACAACATCCGCGATTTCTTCCGGCTCTTCCTGCAGATGGCGGTGGTGCTGACCTTTGCCGGCGGCTCGCCCGTGGTGAAGGTCGGGCGCATCGCCGGCCAGTTCGCCAAGCCGCGGTCGGCTCCGACGGAGACCCTCAACGGCGTCGAGCTGCCGAGCTACAAGGGCGACATCGTCAACGACAACGCCTTCACGCCGGAGGCGCGCACGCCCGATCCGCGCCGCCAGCTCGAGGCCTATCGCCAGTCGGCGGCGACGCTGAATCTGCTGCGCGCCTTCGCCACCGGCGGTTACGCCAATCTCGACAATGCCCATCGCTGGATGCTCGGCTTCGTCAAGGATGCCCCGGCTTCGTCGCGCTACAATGAAGTCGCCGAGCGCATCACCGAGGCGCTCGACTTCATGCGCGCCATCGGCATCGACCCCGAGACGCATCCCGAGATGCGCTCGACCGAGTTCTACACCAGCCATGAGGCGCTGCTGCTCGGCTACGAGCAGGCGATGACCCGCGTCGATTCGACGACGGGCGACTGGTACGACACCTCCGGCCACATGGTCTGGATCGGCGACCGCACGCGCCAGCTTGACCATGCCCATGTCGAGTTCTTCCGCGGCATCCGTAATCCGATCGGTCTGAAATGCGGTCCCTCGACCACGGTCGACGGTCTGCTGAAGCTGATCGACGTGCTCGATCCGCAGAACCAGGCCGGCCGCCTGACGCTGATCGGCCGCTTCGGTGCGGACAAGGTCTTCGACACGCTGCCGGCCCTGGTGCGCGCCACCAAGCGGGAAGGGCGCAACGTCGTCTGGTCCTGCGACCCGATGCACGGCAACACCGTCAAGGCCGCCAGCGGCTACAAGACGCGGCCCTTCGACCTGATCATGACCGAGGTGAAGAACTTCTTCGCCGTCCACCAGGCCGAGGGCACCCATGCCGGCGGCCTGCATCTGGAGATGACCGGCAAGAACGTCACCGAATGCACCGGCGGCGCGCGCGGCATGACCGATGCGGATCTGAACGACCGCTATCACACGGTCTGCGACCCCCGCCTCAACGCCGAGCAGGCGCTGGAGCTCGCCTTCCTCGTGGCCGAACTGGTCAAGCGCGAGCGGGCGGGCAGGGCGCGGCCGGAGGTCGAGGCTGCGGAGTGAGACGCCACCTTCCGAGGCGCTGAAACAGGAAAGCCGGGGCGCGCGCGCCCCGGCTTTTTTCATGCCGGTCGAGTGTCCGGCGGCGTCAGAACTTCAGCGCGGCGGCGACACGACCGGTGTTGATCGTCGTGGTGGTGCCCTCGACATCGGCGAAGCGGATGATCTGGTATTCCGCACGCAGGAACAGGTTGTCGGTGAGCGCCATGTCGATGCCGCCGCCGGCCGTCAGACCGAAGCCGTAGACGTTGCGCTTGGTCTCCCCGACACGCAGCGGATAGCCTGCTGCGACGACATTGTTCTCCAAGGCGCCGGATACCGGGTTGGTGCGCGTGAAGCGCCAGGTCGCATCGATCGTCGATGTCGTGTCGAAACGTCCCACGGCGCCGCCGATCGTGGCGAATGGCATGATCCGCCCATAGGCCCAGCCCATCCGGATGCGTGCGGTGGCGTAGTCCTTCAGCTCGGCCCCCTGCCGGGTCGTCAGGGAGAAATCGTTGACGGTGCCGTCGGAGGTCGTGAAGCGCCGGCCGATGAAGTCACTGATCAGATACTCGTGATTGGATTTGGTATAGTCCGCCTCCAGGCCGAGGATCACATCGCCGAAGGCGAAATTGTAGCCGGCGAAGCCAAAAAAGGTCGATCCGCTGTCGGTTTTCGAGGGCAGGTTGCTCACCAGCGAGCCCATGTTGATCTCGTTGCCCAGCACGGTGTTCCGGAAGGCAAAATTCGCCAGGTTCTGCAGCCCGTTGCCGGGCTCGAATTTCGTGGAGGAGACGCCGGCGCCACCGCCGACATAGAAGCCCGACCAGTTCGCACGGCTGTCGAATTCCGGCGCAGGGGGCGCGTCGTCGATCTGCGAACCGCGCAGAACCGGATAATCGGCCGCCGAGGCGGTGCACGCTGCGGTCACGGTGCCGGCCAGCAGGGTGGCTGCGGCCAGGGCTGCGGCCGGTCGAGAGATGAAGCGGGTACGCATGGTCGTTTCTCCGAACGACGGCCGCGCTCTAGCGGAAGCGGCTCGTGCCCGATTCATGCGCTCTTAACCCTAACGTGAGGTTAAACGCCGCTCGCTGCTGGCCGCCCGCGCGACATTGCCCGGCTGGTCCGGCCGCGTTACAGCCGCGGCCATGACCGAACACTCCTTCCGCCTTGCCCTCGGACAGATCAGCCCCCTGCTCGGGGACGTCGCGGGCAATGCCGACCTCGTCCGGGCCGCGCGCCACGAGGCGGCGCGGGCCGGCGCCGATCTCGTCCTGTTTCCCGAACTCATGCTGGCGGGCGGACAGGCTGCCGGGCTCACGCTCCTGCCGGCCTTCCAGGACGCCTGCCGCCGCAGCTGCGAGGCGCTCGCGCGCGAGACGGCCGATGGCGGACCCGCGCTTCTGCTCGGCCTGCCCTGGGTCGAGGGGGGGCGGATCTACAATGCGCTCGCGCTGCTCGATGGCGGCGTGATTCAGGCGGTGCGCTTCAAGGTCCGCCTGGGCGCGGGCGGCGCCTATGACGAGGCGGGGGTGTTCTCGCCGGGGCCGTTGCCGGGGCCGGTTCCGTTTCGCGGGCGGGTCCGTCTGGGGCTGGCGATCGGCGCCGACATCGCCGACGAGGAGGTGGCGGAGTGCCTGGCCGAGACGGGCGCCGAGATGCTCCTCGTCGCCGCCTCCTCGGCCTATCACCGTGGCAGCGGTGACGTCCGCATGAACGAGGCGGTCGCGCGCGTCGTCGAGACGGGGCTGCCGCTGGTTTGGCTCAACGCCGTTGGCCGACACGATGAGGACGTCCTCGATGGCGCCTCCTTCGCGCTCGACCACGAGCGGAACCTGACGCTCCATCTGCCTGCCTTTGCGGAGGCGCACGCAGTTATGCCGTGGCGGCGTGAGCGCGGCGCCTGGCGCAGCGAACCGGGGGAGATCGCGACCGTGCCGACGGCAGACGCGGCCGATTATGCCGCCTGCGTGCTCGGTCTGCGCGACCATGTCCGCCGGGTGGGATCCGCCGGAATCCTGCTCGCACTCGACGGGCCGGATGCTGCACTCGATGCCATGATGGCGGTCGATGCCGTCGGGCCGGAGCGCGTCCGTGCGGTGGTGCTGACGTCCGGCGCTGAGGATCGGGCGCTCGCGGACAGTCAGGCGTTCGCCCGGACGCTCGGCATCCCGTGCCGGGTGGTGCCGGTCGCGCCGCTCGGCGCGATCCTGGCCGAGACACTGGGCCAGGGCATCGAACCGACGAGTGCAGCGCTGGCGGCCGCTCGCGGCGCCCTGCTGGCGGCGCTGGCGGCGCAGGAGAACCTCACCCTTCTGACCAAAGCGACCGCGGCCGCTGCCCCGACGGTGGATGTCTTCGATCCGGTGAAGCCTTTCTCGGCCAGCGAGATCGCCCGCCTCTGTGAACTGCGCCAGCGCTGGAAGCCCGCCGGGGCGCTCGGGCCCGAGGACGCGATCGTCCCGGCGGCGTGGCTCGCACAGCGTCCCGATCCGCAGCGGGACGAGATCCTGTCCGCTCTCGGGCAAGGCCGGCGCGTCGCCGAGTTCGTCGCGGACGGCCATGCCCGCGAGATGGTGCTGGCTCTGCAGGAGGAGCTTGGTCGCAGGCGGGCCTTGGCCCGCTTTGCCGCGCCCGGCGTCAATCTGACGGCCGAGGGGCCACGCCAGCCGCCGCGCCACGGCTTCGTCGACAGCGGCGAGCCGGTCCATGAGCCGGATGCCGCGCTGGTCCGCGGTGTCGGCCTCAGCGGTGGCGAGAGCGTCGACTTCTGAAGCCCGCTCGCCGCGGCCTCAGTGGACGGCTGCCGGCCCGGCGTCGCCCTTGTCGTGCCGGCCGAAGCGGTCGACCATGGTGGCGCTGGCCTCGTTGAGGCCGAGAACCTCGACCTCCGCCCCGTTCTTGCGCAGGCGCAGCACGACCTTGTCGAGCGCGCCGATCGCCGAAATGTCCCAGAAATGGGCATGGGTCAGGTCGATCGTCACCTGCGCCGGGCGCTCCTCGAAGGAAAAGCCGCGCAGGAAGCTCTCGACCGAGGCGAAGAAGATCTGGCCGCGCACGACATAGGTCACGGCCTTGCCCTCCGCGCTGTCGCGCTTCTCGACCGCGACGAGGCGCGCGACCTTGCCGGCGAAGAACACGCCCGACAACAGCACGCCGACGAGCACGCCCTTGGCGAGGTCATGCGTCGCGACCACCGTCGTCACCGTGGCCAGCATCACGATGGAGGAGGGCAGCGGGTTGCTGCGCAGGTCGAGGATCGAGCGCCAGGAGAAGGTGCCGATCGAGACCATGATCATCACCGCGACCAGCGCCGCCATCGGGATGATCCGGACGAGATCGTCGAGCACGAGGATCAGGAAGAGCAGGAAGGCCCCGGCGACGAAGGTCGAAAGCCGGCCGCGCCCGCCCGAGGTCACGTTGATCACCGACTGGCCGATCATGGCGCAGCCGCCCATGCCGCCGATCAGCGCCGAGGCGATGTTGCTCGCCCCCTGACCGTAGCATTCCTGGCTCTTGTTGCTCGTGGTCTCGGTCATGTCGTCGACGATCTGGGCGGTGAGCAGGGACTCCAGCAGCCCCACCGCCGCCAGCGCGACCGAATAGGGGAAGATGATCCGCAGCGTCTCGAAGGTCAGCGGCACCTGCGGCAGTGCGAAGACCGGTAGCGTCGAGGGCAGTTCGCCGAGATCGCCGACGGTGCGCAGATCGAGCCCGAGCCCCCAGGCCAGCGCCGTCAGCACCGCGATGGCGACGAGCGGGGAGGGGATCGCCCTGGTGACATAGGGCAGGAGATAGATGATCGCGAGGCCGCCTGCGATCATCGCATAGGTCAGCGACGGCACGCCGATCAGTTCCGGCAGCTGCGCCATGAAGATCAGGATCGCAAGCGCGTTGACGAAGCCGGTAATGACGGAGCGCGAGACGAAGCTCATCAGGCGCCCGAGACGCAGCGCGCCGGCCCCGAGCTGGATCAGCCCCATCAGGATCGTCGCCGCGAAGAGATAGGGCAGGCCGTGCTCCTTCACGAGCGTGACCATGAGGACGGCGGTGGCGGCGGTCGCCGCCGAGATCATCCCCGGCCGTCCCCCGACGAAGGCCGAGACGCAGGCGATGGCGAAGGAGGCGAACAGCCCGACCTTGGGGTCGACGCCGGCGATCACCGAGAAGCCGATCGCCTCCGGAATCAGGGCGAGCGCCACGACGATGCCGGAGAGGATGTCCCCCCGGATGTTGGAGAACCATTCGCGGCGATAGGCGGAAAGTCTTGTCATGTTGAACCCATGAGCGATCGGAGCCCGCGGCGCACGCAGGCTTCAGATGGATCGGCAGTTGGGTTGTCCGGCGGATCGGCGGCCGGAAGAGCCACCCGGATTTTCACCGGGTCCGTTCGAATGCCATCATTCAGCCATGGATCATGCTGCATCGCAATAGATGCCTGCGCGTTGCATCATGCTTTCAGGACATGACCGCCACAGGCGATTGTCGCTGCGGGCCAAAAGCGCCATAAGCGCCGCCATGACCAGCCCCGCGCCGTCCCGCCCGCCGCTCCTGCGCTTCGCGCCCTCGCCGACGGGCTATCTCCATATCGGCAATGCCCGCTCGGCCCTCTTCAACGGGCTCTATGCCCGCCGCCATGGCGGGCGCTTCATGCTGCGCTTCGACGACACCGATCTCGCGCGCTCGAAGCCGGAATATGCCGCCGCCATCGCCGAGGACCTCGCCTGGCTCGGCATCACGCCCGATCTCGTCATCAGCCAGTCGCAGCGGCTCTCGCTCTACGATGCGGCCGCCGAGGATCTGCGCGCTGCCGGCCGGCTCTATCCCTGCTATGAGACCGCCGACGAGCTCGACCGCCGCCGCAAGCGCCAGCTCGCCCGCGGCCTGCCGCCGATCTACGACCGCGCTGCGCTGAAGCTGACCGAAGAGGACCGGGCGAAGCTCGAGGCCGAAGGCCGCCGGCCGCATTGGCGCTTCCTGCTGGAGCCGCGCGTGGTCGCCTGGAGCGATCTGATCCGCGGCGACGCCCATGTCGATTGCGCCTCGCTCTCCGACCAGGTGCTGATCCGCGAGGACGGCACCTATCTCTACCACCTGCCGTCGGTGGTGGATGATGCCGCGACCGGCGTGACCCACATCATCCGCGGCGAGGACCACGTCACCAACACGGCGGTGCATATCCAGATCTTCCAGGCGCTGGGCGCGGCGCTGCCGGCCTTCGGCCACCACAACCTCCTGACCACGGCGAGCGGCGAGGGGCTCTCCAAGCGCCTCGGCCATCTCTCGCTGCGCGGCCTGCGCGAGGCCGGCGTCGAGCCCCTGGCGGTGGCGGCGCTCGCCACCCTGACCGGCTCGTCGGACGCGGTGCGCCCGGTCGCCAGTCTCGATGAACTGGCGGGGCTGGTCGATCTCGCCCATGTCTCGCGCGCGCCGGCCAAATTCGACGAGCACGATCTCGACACGCTGAGCGCCCGCACCCTCCACCAGCTGCCCTATGAGGCCGTCTCATCCCGGCTGGCGGCGCTGGGCATCGGCGGGAGGGAGGCGTTCTGGCTCGCGATCCGCGGCAATCTCGCCAAGCTCGATGACGCCCGCCTCTGGGACGACGTCGTGCGCGGGCCGATCAGGCCGGTCATCGCCGATCCCGCCTTTGCCGCCACCGCGGCCTCGGTGCTTCCGCCCGAGCCCTTCGACGCGACGACCTGGAAGAGCTGGACGAGCGCGGTACAGGCGGCAACCGGCGCCAAGGGCAAGGCCCTGTTCATGCCGCTGCGCCAGGCGTTGACCGCGCAGGATCACGGCCCCGAACTCGCGGCGCTGCTGCCGCTGATCGGGCGGGACAAGGCGCTGCGGCGTCTCAGGGGCGAGAGCGCCTGAGACGCGCGGAGTCTCGCGCAGGCTCGTTCAGGGCCTGATCGTCGCGGTTCCGAGGTTCGGCGCCAGATTGGGCGCGACGATCCGGACGGTGCGGCGTTCGCCGGTGACGCTTTGCGTCTCCCGCTTCAGCCCGTCGCCCTTGTCGAGAACGCGCTCGCCGACCGTGGCCGGGCCAACGCCGGCGGATTCCGTGCCGGCCGTTGGCGAGTTCTCCGACGGCATCGGCTTCTCGTCGGGAATGTCGACCGCAGCCGGCTGCGGTGCCGGCGTCGCGCCGCGGCGCCGCGGATCGGGCTTCGCCTCCTTGGGGCGCGAAAGCTCCGCCGCACGCTGCTCGGTGACGATGACGTCGCCCTTGCGCTTGTCGAGCAGGAACTCGGCCTCTTTCAGCGCCTGGGCCCAGCTCTGGCCGGGGGCGCGACAGGTGCAGGCCGCGTCGAAACTGCGCTGGTATTTGCCGGCATTGGGCAGCGAGGCGTAGGGCTGCCCGGTCGAGCGTGCGACCGCGTTCTGGATCTCGCCGCCATTGCTCATGCCATAGGCGAAGGTCTGCGCGCCCGGGCAGAGCGCCTGGCACATCTCGTCCGAGCTGTCGCGTCCACCGGGGTTGTTGGCGAGCGGGAAGAAGAAACCGTCGCAGGTCCGTACGCAGACGGTTTGCGGGCCGCCGAGGCGCGGCTTCTCGGGTTCGAGCGGCTGTTCGGGGTCGAGCTCCGGCAGCGTCGAATCGATTTCGCCGCGGCGCGGCTCGAGCCCGAAGATCGTCTCGAAGAAGCCGCGCTGCTGCGGCGCCCGGCAATTGGCATTGATCGCCGCCACCAGCTGGGCCCGGCGCTGTTCCAGCGCGCCGCCCTGGGCCATCTGCTGCAGCCGCGCATACTGCCCCTGCAACTGTCCGATCTGCGCGCGCAAGCCCCCGCATTCGCGTGGCGGCCCCTCGCCGAAGAAGGTGAAGCCGCCGCGCTCGCAGCCCATCGCCCGGTATTGGTTCGTCGCCTGGGCGAGCTGGGAGCCGACGCGCTGCGCCATCTGCGCGGCGCGCGGATCGCCGCCGCCCTGGCCCTGGAGAGTCGCCAGTTCCGAGCGCCAGGCGTTGCAGGCGGGGGACTGCGCCACCGCGACGCCGCCCATGGCGCCCAGGGCCACGAGCGCAGCCACCAGGCGGAGAAAGCGCCGCGGAGGAGAGGATCTCGATGTCATCGGGAGTCGGATCACGTCACCTGCTTGTCGGTCTCGAATGCCGGACGGTCCTTGCCCCGGGCTGGCGGCTCGTCCCCGTCGCCGACAACAGCCTCCAAACGCGACGGAACTAAGGAGCGATGCCTGCCGTGCACCGGAAGATGTCGGGTCCGAATGCCATATTCGCCCCCGCCGGGCAATCGCTGCGCCGCGCGCGCTCGTGGATCGCGCTGTGGGATCGGGAGGCGGTTGGCGTGCGCGCTCCGACTGTCTAGAAGGCTCGCACCCGCCCGCGCATGTCGCGCCGGCGTTGCGACCGGGCGATGCCGTCATGACCCTTCCTCTGGCGCTGGAAGCCGCCTTCATCCCCGAGCTGCCGAACTATTATCGCGGCAAGGTGCGCGAGAACTACGATCTCCCGGACGGGCGCCGCATCCTGATCTCGACCGACCGGCTGAGTGCCTTCGACCGCGCCATCGCCGCGATCCCCTGCAAGGGCCAGGTGCTGACCCAGACCGCGCGCCATTGGTTCGAGCAGACCGCCGACATCTGCCCCAACCACGTGCTCGAATACCCTGATCCCAATGTCGTGGTCGGCAAGCGGCTCGACATCCTTCCCGTCGAGATCGTGGTGCGCGGCTATCTCGCCGGCACCACCGGCACCTCGATCCTGACGATGTACAAGCAGGGTCGGCGCGAGATGTATGGGGTCAGCCTGCCCGACGGACTGCGCGACAATGAGCGCCTGCCGGAGGCGATCATCACCCCGACCAGCAAGGCCTTCGACGGCGGCCATGACGAGCCGCTCTCGGCCGCCCAGATTGTCGAGGAGGGCCTGCTGACCCGCGAGCAGTGGGAGACGGTCAGCCGCTATGCACTCGCGCTCTTCGCACGCGGCCAGGCGATGGCCGCGCAGCGCGGGCTGATCCTGGCCGACACCAAATACGAATTCGGCACGGACGCTGACGGGACGATCCTGCTGGCCGACGAGATCCACACCCCCGATTCCAGCCGCTACTGGATGGCCGGCAGTTATCCGGCGCGTTTCGAGGCGGGCGAGAAGCCGGATTCCTTCGACAAGGACTTCGTTCGCAACTGGGTCGTCGCCCGCTGCGATCCCTACACCCAGGATCTGCCGCCGATTCCCGCCGAACTGATCGCCCAGACCTCGGACGTCTATGTCCGCGCCTACGAGACCATCACCGGCCAGTCTTTCGTGCCGCCCCCGGCCGACGAGCCGCCTTTGGAGCGCATCCGCAGGAATCTCGCGCGGTTTTTTTGATCTTCAGCTCTGGCCGATCATCAAAGGACGCGGGTCATCCCGGATCTCCGCTACGCTGCGTCCGGGATGACCGCAGAGGGTTGGGCAGGGAGGCGGGCCTGACCGTCCCCTCTCACCCCTCGTCGTCGCGATAGCTTCCGGCGAGGTGGCGGCTGCGTTCGGTCAGGGTCGAGAGCACGCGCTCGAAGACCTTGAGCTCTTCGGGCGCGATCCCCTCAGTCCAGCGTGCCTGGAAGGCCAGCGCCAACGGTACGATCTGGGCGTAGATGCGCTCGCCCGCCGCCGTCAGTGCCACGAAGGATTCGCGCCGGTCCTGGCGGTTCTCGGCGCGCGAGACGAACCCGCGCTTCTCCAGCTCCGAGACGGCGCGCGAGACCTTGGTCTTGTGCATCTGCGCGAGTTCGCCGATGTCGCGCGAGGTCAGCTTGCCGAACTCACCGAGCTGCGCCACCACCCGCCATTCGGGAATGCCGATGCCGAACTGCGCATCGTAGATCCGCCCGAGCGCGCGCGCGGAGTGGAAGGCCACGACATTCAGGCGATAAGGCAGGAACTGCTCCAGCCGGAGCGGCGCTTCCGGCTGGGGAGAGGGGGGCTTCGTCGTCATCGGCTGGCAGAAGCCTCCGGTGGCCGGGCGCTCAGCGCGCCTTCAGCCGGTTCATAAAGCTGTCGAAGGACAACTCCGCCACCTGCCACCAGAGCAGGTTCTCGCCGCGGAAGGCGACCATCGAATCATAGCCCTTCTTGAAGTCCGCGCTCTTGGCCGAGGTCTCGGCGTAGTATTCCTCGGCGGCCTTCAGCGCCGCTTCCATCACCGGCAGCGGGAAGGGGCGAAGCTGCGCCCCCTGGGCGACGAGACGGCGCAGGCCGCCCGGGTTCACGAAGTCGTATTTGCCCAGCATCCAGTTGTTGGCCGCCTCGCAAGCCTGCTGGACGATCGCCTGGTAGTGCTTGGGCAGCTTGGCCCAGGCCTCCTTGCCGATGATCAGGTGCAGCATCGCGCCGCCCTCCCACCAGCCGGGATAGTAGTTGTATTTGGCGACGCGGATGAAGCCGAGCTTCTCGTCGTCATAGGGGCCGACGAATTCGGCGGCGTCGATCGTGCCGCGCTCCAGCGCCGGATAGACGTCGCCGGGCGCGATCTGGGTCGGCACCACGCCGAGCTTGGCGAGCACCGCGCCGCCCATGCCGCCGATGCGGAACTTCAGCCCCTTGAGGTCGTCCACGCCCTTGAGCTCGTTGCGGAAGAAGCCGCCCATCTGGCAGCCGGAATTGCCGCAGGGGATCGAATAGGCGTTGAAGCGGTCGAGCACGCCGTTGACGATCTGCTCGCCCCCGCCGAAATACCACCAGCTGTGCTGCTGACGGGCATTCAGGCCGAAGGGGATGCCGGTGCCCAGCCCCAGCGTCGGGTCCTTGCCGATGTAGAAATAGGTCGGCGAATGCGCGCATTCGACCGTGCCGGAGGAGACCGCGTCGAGCGCCTGCAGGCCGGGCACGATCTCGCCGGGCGCGAAGACCTGGATCTGGAACTTTCCGTCAGTGGCCTCGCTGACGAGCTTGGAAAACTGCTGCGCCGTGCCGAAGATCGTGTCGAGCGACTTCGGGAAGCTCGAGGTCAGCCGCCACTTCACCTCGGGCTGCGACTGCGCGATCGCAGGCATCGCGACCGGCGTCGCGGCGGCGGCGAGCGCCCCTGTTTTCAAAAAGTCGCGGCGTTTCATAAGGTGATCCTCCCACGGGCTTGTTGAACTCTTATTGGCGTGTCGCGCGCGGATTGGAAAGACATGAAACTCGCTTCGCTCATGCATGGCCGGGATGGCCGCCTGGTCGTCGTCTCGCGCGATCTGACCCGCGCCACCGACGCCTTTCCCGTGGTGCCGACGCTGCAGGCGGCGCTCGATGATTGGGACCGTCTCGCGCCCCGCCTGGCCGATCTGGCGGAGGGGCTGGAGCATGGCTCCGTGCCCTCCTTCCGCTTCCACGAGCATGACTGCTCGGCGCCGCTTCCGCGAGCGTTCGGGCGCTTTGTCGGACGCGACGGCGTCGCGGAACCGACGGCCGCCCGCTCCACCGGGGCACTGGGGCCACGCCAGCCCGTCCGGGCGGTCGATGAGCGAGCCGGTCTCGTCGCCGAGGCGGGTCTCGCCGTGATCGCGGGAGACGTTCCGGCGCTGGCCGGCCCTGCACAGGCCTCGAGCCTGATCCGGCTCGTCATGCTCGGCTGCCGGGTGATGGAGACGGCCGGCGCAGGCGGCGATGTCGCACGGGAGGTGGCCTGCAGCTTCTCGCCGGTCGTGGTGACGCCCGACGAGATCGGTCCCGCCTGGCACGACGGACGCCTCGACCTGCCCCTGCTGTGCCGGGTCAACCAGCAGCCGCTCCAGCGCGGCGAAGCGGCCGGCACCGTGGCGGCGGGCGAGTTGCTGGCGCAGGCGGCGGGGCGGCAGGCGCTGCAGGCGGGCACGATCGTGGCCTGGCCCGTCGCCTTGCCGCAGGAGCAGCCGCTGCGCTTCGGTGACAGCGTCCGCATCGAGATGAAGGACCCCGCCGGCCACTCCATCTTCGGCGCGATCGAGCAGGAGATCCTTCCAGCCGGGTGAGGTCGCTTTCGTGCGACCATCTGCCAGGGGCTTGGACTCATAGAGCTTGGCGCCCGCAAGGGCGCCCGCTACCCTGTCGCCGAACCGCAGAGCCCGCCGCGAGAGCCTCCGCCTGATGATCGACCCCGTCGCCTTCTACCCCGACACCATTCCGCTCGCCTTTTTCGTCTGGGGCCCGGTGCTGGTGATGGTCCTGTTCTGGGCCGCGGGCATCTGGTCCAGCCGCCAGGGCGTGCCGCGCATGCTCGAGAACGACTGGAACGGCTACAACGCGGCCGATGTGGAAAAGCTCTTCGCCCTCTATGGCGAGACGCACCGCTCCCGCTATCGCAATCGGGTCCTGCCGGCCGATGTCGCCTTCGCCTTCACCTATGCGATCGTCGGCGGGATGCTGATCGCGGGCCTCGCCATGCGCGGCCAGCCCCTGTGGCTCGCGGCCCTGTGCGGCGGCGGCTGGCTGCTCGGCGGGCTCTGCGATGTCGCCGAGAACCTCGCCGTCGCGCGGCTGCTCGACAAATACCCGAAGGTCGAGGCCGGCGACGTCGCCTTCGCCAGCCGCGCGACGCAGATGAAGCTCGTGCTCTTCCTGCTCGGGACGGTCGGCGCCATCGCCGCCGCCTATCT
>NZ_JAUXYO010000349.1 GCF_030694325.1 Allobosea sp.
GCCAGCAGCGCCTGCGAGGCGACCTGCCCGAAGCGGCCGAAACCGATGATCAGTGCGCGGCCGTCGAGCCCATCCGCCCGGTCGACGCCGTCGAGAGACGTCTCTTCGTGCGGCAGGAAGCGGTCGAGCGCCAGCACCAGCAGCGGCGTCAGCGCCATGGACAGGATCACCGTGGCGCTCGCCACCGCATTGGTCTGGGCGTCGAAGATGCCGGCCGCGGCCGCCGCAGAATAGAGCACGAAGGCGAACTCGCCGCCCTGCGAGAACAGCGCCACGCGCGTCACCGCCTCGCGCGTCCGCGAACCCGAGAGCTTGGCGACGACGAAGATGCCGAGCGCCTTGACGCTCATGAAGGCAAGCACGGCGAAGCCGATCAGCGCCCCGTTGCTGGCGATCACGCCGAGATCGAGCGACATGCCCACGGCGAGGAAGAAGAGCCCGAGCAGGATACCGCGGAAAGGCTCGATATCGGCCTCGAGTTGATGTCGGAAGCTCGATTCCGACAGCAGCACGCCGGCCAGGAAGGCGCCCATCGCCATCGACAGCCCGCTGAGCTGCATCGCCAGCGCCGAGCCGAGCACGACCAGCAGCGCGGCGGCCGTCATCACCTCGCGCGCATGGGCGAGCGCCAGCAGACGGAACATCGGGTTGAGCAGATAGCGGCCGGCGAGGACGAGCCCCGCCACGGCAACCGCCGCGATCCCCACCGAGAGCCAGCCATTGCTCTGCGCCGACGACACCGGCGCGAGCAGGGCCACCACGGCCAGGAGCGGCACGATGGCGAGGTCCTCCAGCAGCAGGATCGACACCGCCTGCTGGCCCTGCGGGGTCGAACTCTCACCGCGCTCGTTCAGCATCTGCATGACGACGGCGGTGGAGGAGAGGACGAAGCCCATGCCCGCGATGAAGGCGGCCGGGAGCGGCAGTCCATAGGCATAGCCGACGCCGGTCAAGAGCGCGCCGCAGAGGGCGACCTGCGCCAGGCCGAGGCCGAAAATCTCGCGCCGCAGGTTCCACAGCCGCGAGGGCTGCATCTCCAGCCCGATGATGAAGAGGAACATCACGACGCCGAGTTCGGCGACGTGCAGAACGGATTCGGGGTTGGGAAACAGGCCGAACCCATAGGGGCCGATGGCGAGTCCGGCCGTGAAATAGCCCAGCACCGAGCCGAGCCCGAGCCGCCGGAACAGGGGCACGGCGACCACGCCGGCGCCAAGCAGGCTCACCACCTTGATGAGATCGCCGGTGAGACCCTCGGCTGCCATCTATCCGCCCTCCCAGAACGGCGCCGCCCGCCCGGCGCAACCGGGCTCAGTTAGGTGCGCTGCAGCGACAAGGCAAATGCCGCGCCGCCCGATCACGCAGCCGTGCGCGCCGGCCGCCCCTCGATCGGATAGGCAGGGTCGTTGTAGCCCGGCGTCGAGGGATGTCCCGCTGGAACGAGCGAATCGATCAGGGCCTCGTCCTCGGCGGTGAACTCGATCTCCAGCGCGGCCAGGTAGGCCTGCCACTGCTCCAGCGTGCGCGGCCCGGCGATGGCGGCCGTCAGGAGGCGGTTGTTGAGCACCCAGCCGACGGCGAACTGGATCGGCGTCATGCCGCGCGCGGCGGCATGCTGCTTGATCGTCTGGGCGATGACGAGGCTCTCCTGCCGCCATTCGGTCTGCAGGATGCGCTTGTCTCCACGCGCCGCACGCGTGCCCTGCTGAGGTGTGCCGCCGGGCTCGTATTTTCCGGTGAGCACGCCGCGCGCCAGCGGCGAGTAGGAGGCGACACCGAGACCGTAATGGCCGCAAGCCGGCAGATGCTCTACCTCCGGCATCCGGTTCATCGCGTTGTAATAGGGCTGGCTGACGACCGGCCGGTCGATCCCGAGTTCGTCGCAGAGGCGGCAGATCTCGGCGACCCGCCAGGAACGGTAGTTCGAGACGCCGAAATGCCGAATCTTGCCCTGCCGCACGAGATCCCCGATCGCGCGGACCGTTTCCGCCAGCGGCGTCGCGTGGTCTTCCTTGTGCAGGTAGTAGATGTCGATGAAGTCGGTGCCGAGCCGGCGCAGGCTGTCGTCGCAGGCCTGGAGCACCCATTTGCGCGAGAGCCCGGCGCGGTTGGGCCCCTCGCCGATCGCATTCGCGACCTTGGTCGCCAGCACCCAGTCGTGCCGGTGCGCCGCGATGGCCCGCCCGGTGATCTCCTCGGAACGGCCCTCCGTGTAGGCGTCCGCGGTATCGATGAAGTTGATCCCCGCATCGCGGGCATGGTCGACGATCGCGCGCGAGCCGACCTCGTCGGTCGCGCCGCCGAACATCATCGTGCCCAGGCAGATCGGCGAGACCTTCAGGCCCGAGCGCCCGAGCTGGCGGTATTCCATCGATATAGCCCCTGCAATCGGCCGGCCGTGCCCGGCATGCGCCCCGTCCGTCGGGCAAACCTGCCCCAGCCTCGCCCGTCGCGCCAGCCATCTGCGCGCAGAAGCCCCCTGCAGGCTGCGCCATCCCGGATGACGGGAACGGCCGGCAGCGCCTAACCGCAAGGAAATGCTTAACCTTTGCTGTCAGGCTGGTCGCGTTGCCATCACGGCCGGAGCCGATGAATCCCGCCACGCTCGCCCAGAGCCAGACGCTGGCCACCCTGCTGCAGGCGCTCGCGCCCGCCACCGGCCTCGTCGCGGGCCGGACGGTGGAAGCGCGCCTGCTCGCGGTCGCCGGCGACGGCACCGCGACCGCGCAGCTCGGCCAGGAGACCCTCTCTCTCGTGCTCGCGGGGCCCGCAGCCCGTCAATCCGCGCTGCTGCCGGGCGCGATGCTGGTCCTGAAGCTCGACCCGGCCCCCTCGGGCGCGGCTGGGGGAAGCCTGACGGCGACGCTGGTCGAGGTCCGCCCGCCGACGCCCGAACAGGCCCGCGCCGCCTTGGCGACGGCCCAGTCGATGCTGCCGCCCGGAACGGCGAGCACCACGGCGCCCGGACAGACGCCGCAGGCCCGACCTGCACCGACGCCACCTGCCTCCGCACAAGCGCAGACCCCGGCGATGCCGGGCCAACCCTTGGCGCCTCGCGCAGGGCCGGCGGGCACTGCCACGACCGCGATGGCGCCGGGAGCCCCGATGGCAGCCGCCACACCCAACCCGGTGGTCGGTCCGATCCCGAGCGCAGCGGGAGCGGCCGCGAGTTCCGACGCGATGTCCGGGTCGAACCGGCCCGTGGCCGCGCGCGCCGATCCCACCGCGGGCGCGGCCTCGCCACGGGCCATGGCCGGGCCCCTGCTCGGCCCCGCTTTGGCGCGACAGGATTCGCTGGCCCCCCTCCTGGCCAATCTGCGCGCCGTCGCCGATGGAGCGGTCGCGCTCACCCTGCCACGGCCGCTGCTGGCACTGGCCGATCGCGTCCTTCTCCGCGCACTGCCGGTCGAGCGCAAGGCGTTGACCGGGCCCGTCCTGCAGGGGGCGATGCAGAACTCCGGGCTCTTCCACGAGGCACACCTGGCGCGGGGCGCGCCAGCCCAGCCGCAGACGGACCTCAAGGGAGCGCTCCAGACGCTGCGTGACCATCTTCTCCCGCTCGTCCAGGCGGCATCCTCGCCTACGACCAGCAAGGCCGTCAGCGTGCCTGCATCCCTGGCCGCGTCGGCTCAGCCACTTGGCGGGGATACGCCAGCGAAGACGGCACCGCCGCGCCGCGACGGCGCACCTGTCCCGCAGCCGATCGCCGAGCCCACTCTTTCGGCCGGCGACAAGCCGATTACGATTCTCGGCACCCTGCTGGACCAGACCGAGGCCGCGATCGACCGCATCACGCTGTCGCAATACGCCTCCCTGCCGGCCGAGGGCGCACGGGCCGAAGCGCAGCAGGGCCAGCGCTGGCTCACCGAGATCCCCCTCGCCTTTCACAATGGCACGGCGATCCTGCCGCTCCAGGTCGAGCGCGAGCCGCCCCGGCGCGAGGTTGATGCCGCGGCCGGCCCGCTCTGGCGCGTCCGCTTCGCGCTCGACGTCGAGCCGCTCGGGCCGCTTCAGGGCATCGTCACGCTGCAGGGCCGCCGCGTCGGCATCACGCTCTGGGCCGAACGGGAGGACACCAGCCGGCTCCTGCGCGGCGCCTCGTCAGGCCTCGACGCGGCCCTCGCGGATGCCCATTTCGAGAACCGCGCCATCGACATCCACACCGGTCAGCCACGCACCGTCCAGCCCACCGCCGGCCAGTTCCTGGACCGGATGTCATGACCAGAGCCCCCGCCCCGCCACCAGCCCGGCCCCCGTCGCGACAGATCGCCGTCGCGCTCGAATATGACGGGCAGAACGCACCCCGCGTCACCGCCAAGGGCCGCGGCGAGCTGGCGCAGCGCATCGTCGAGACCGGCCGCGAGCACGGTGTCGCGATCGAGGAGAACGCGGTGCTGGCGCAGGCGCTCTCGGCGGTCGAACTCGACGACCAGATTCCCGAAGAGCTCTATCGCGCAACGGCTCAGGTCATCGCCTTCGTGCTCTCGCTGCGCGGCGAGTTCGGCCGGCCCCGGCGCGAGGGCGGTTCGATTTGACCTCCGGCATCGTCGTCAGGCGCGTCAGGGCCGCCGATTACGCGGCGTACGGCGCACGCTTCGCCGCGCTGGCCGCGCGGTCGCGCGAGCCCAACCCGCATATGTCGCCGGCGGCCGTCGGTGCAGCCCGCATCGTCGTGCCGGAGGACGGGATCGTCATTCTCACCGCCTGGCTCAGCGAGGCGCTGGGGTCCGAGCGGCTGACCGGCCTCTGGGCGCTGCGGCGCAAGCGTGACTGGCGCACCGGCTTCGCCGCCGCCCTGACCGCCCCGCTCCTGCCACTCTACGAAGTGTCCTCGCTGCCGGTCCTCGATCCCGACCATGCCGAGGACGTCATGCTGGCGATGCTGCGCCATATCCTGGCGGCCGGCGACCTGCCCCGCACCCTCTCGCTGCCGCTGCTGCCGCTGGAAGGGCCAGCCTTCGAGGCGCTGCGCGAGGCCTGCCGCGCCACGGGCAGCCGCCTCTCGACCAGCGAGCGTTGGCAGCGCCCGGTGATGCGGCCGCAGCCCGGAGACGACGCCGAGCGCTATCTGCGCCGCGCGCTCGGCCAGAGCTACAAGAAACGGATGCAGCAGTTTCGCGCCATCGCGCGACACGGCACCGTGAGCTTCGAGCGCCTCCGGGGCGCCGCCGCACGGGACGCGCTGCCGCACTTCCTGGCACTGGAGGCGGCGGGCTGGAAGGGCAAGGCGGGCACGGCCATCGCCCGCCTGCCCCAGGCCGGCGCCTATTTCGACAGCCTCGCCTCTCAGTTCGCCGCCAGCGACGCCCTCCAGCTCGACATCCTGAGGCTCGACGGCCGCCCCCTCGCAATGGGGCTTCTGGTCGAGAGCGCCGGCACCCGCCACTTCCTCAAGATCGCCTATGACGAGGCGCAGGCGCGTCATTCCCCTGGCCGGGCGCTCACCATCGCCATGCTGCAGGCGGACTTCGCCGGCACGCCACCGGCCCTCTTCGACAGCGGCGCGGGCGACGGCGTCGATGCCGGCACCTATGTCTGGGGCGAGCGCCGGGCGATGGGCAATGTCCTGATCCGGCTCGGCGAGCCCGAGCCGGGCCTGCCGGAGGGCGCGGCCCGTCTGCGCCAGGGCTTGCGCCTGCTCCGCGACCGGCTGCAGCGAGCGAGAGCGAAAACGGTGGCGTGAACCGCCGCGATCGGCCACATCTGCGCCCGACCGCAGTGGAGGGCACGACATGGACGACGGCATCAGGATCGGCATCGTCACCGTTTCGGACCGCGCCTCGGCCGGGATCTACGAGGATGAAGGCGGCCCCGCCATCGCGGCCTATTTCGAGAAGGCGCTGATCTCGCCCTGGACGCCGGTCGTCCGCGTCATCCCCGACGACCGCGCCCTGATCGCCAGGACCCTGGTCGAACTCGCGGACCAGGAGGGCTGCTGCCTGATCGTCACCACCGGCGGGACCGGGCCTGCGCCGCGTGACGTCACGCCCGAGGCGACGGAGGATGTCGTCGAGAAGCCGATGCCGGGCTTCGGCGAGCTGATGCGGCAGGTCAGCCTCGCCAAGGTGCCGACCGCGATCCTCTCGCGCCAGACCGCCGGCATCCGCGGCCGCAGCCTGATCGTCAATCTGCCCGGCCGCCCGCGCGCCATCGGCGAATGCCTCGATGCGGTCATGCCGGCGATCCCCTACTGCATCGACCTGATCGAGGGCCCCTATCTGGAAACCGATCCGGCGGTAATCGTCGCCTTCCGTCCCGGCCAGAAGCCAAAGGCCTGAACGCCACCGCCCCGTCGGAGCCGTGCCTGCGCGCAGGGCCCGCATGCAGGGACGAGGATGCAAAGCGCCCCGCATTCCGCCATCATCCGCATCGAGCGCCGGTCACGGCGTCGATGACACGCCGGTCGAGAAGAGCCGGCATCTGGAGGATGATGATGAAACGCCGCGACATGCTCGCCGGCCTCGCCGCGACGTCGGCTGGGGCCCTTCTCACAAGGCCGTCACGCGCACAGGCACCCTGGCCCTCGCGCCCGATGACCATGGTCGTGCCCTTTCCACCGGGCGGACAGGCCGATCTCGCGGCGCGTCCGATCGCCCAGGCGCTTGAGAAGCTGCTGAAGGCCGCCGTCGTCGTCGACAACCGCGGCGGAGCCGGCGGCGCTCTCGGCAATGCGGCCGTGGCCCGGGCCGAACCGGACGGTTACACGGTGCTGATGACGCTCTCCTCGCTGGCGGTGCTGCCGGAATCGTCGCGCCTCTTCGCCCGCACTCCGCCTTACGAGGTTTCACAACTGGCGCCGGTCGCGCGGGTTCTGGCCGACCCGACGCTGCTGGCCGTTCCCGCCGCCTCGCCCTGGAAGACGCTGAAGGACTTCGTCGAGGACGCCAAGGCGCGCCCTGGCGCGATCCCCTATGGCTCGTCGGGCTCCTATGGCACGCTGCATGTCGCGATGGAGATGTTCGCGGCCTCCGCTGGGCTCAAGCTGCTGCACGTGCCCTATCGCGGCGCCGGCCCAGCCCTGACCGACCTGCTCTCCGGCCAGATCCAGGCGCTGGCATCGGCGCCCGGCGTCCTCAAGCCGCATGTCGACTCCGGCGCGCTGCGCGTGCTCGCAAACTGGGGCGCCGCCCGTGTGCCGAGCTTCCCCGACCTGCCGACCTTCAAGGAGCTCGGCTATGCCGATGTCGAGTTCTACATCTGGGCCGGGCTCTTCACCCCGCGCAACCTGCCCGAGCCCGTCGCCACCCGCATCCGCGAGGCGATGCGCACGGCCATGGCGGACCCTGAGGTGCGGCAGATCTTCGAGAAGGCCGGCAGTCCGCCAGCCTATCAGGACACGCCCGACTTCACCCGCTTCGTCGAGGCCGACAGCGCCCGCCTGATCGAGGCGACGCGCAAGATCGGCAAGGTCGAGTAGCCGGCGTCAGCTCCCGCGCTGCGCCAGCCACTCCGCATAGGTGCCGCGCGTCAGATCGAAGCGGTCGTTCTGGCGCGCATAGCCGTCGCCGAACATCCGCCCGACCGGCTTGTAGTCGTCCAGGCTGACCCGCAGCGTCGCGGGATCGACGAGGCCCTCGCGGGCATGAATGCGGACCACCTCGCCGATCAGCATTTCGCGCGTCGGCGAGAACACCAGCGACATGGTCTTGCGGCATTCGAGCGCGAAGGGCGCCTGCGCGATATGCGGCACGCCGACCGAAATTCCGGGCTTCAGCGTCAGGCCCGCCGCGTCGATCTCGCTGATTTCGGGCGGGAAATCGACCGCGCAGATGTTCATCGCCTCGGCCATCCCCTCATCGACTAGGTTGACGACGAATTCCCCCGCCCCGGCGATGTTGCGGGTGGTGTCCTTCGGATTGTTGCCCAGCCGGTGCTGCAGCCCGAGCACGATCAGAGCCGGGTCCTCGGAGAAGACGTTGAAGAAGCTGAAGGGCGCGGCGTTGACCACGCCGTCGGGCGACAGGCTGGTGACGAGCGCGATCGGGCGCGGGGTCACGCTGGCGCAGAGCAGCTTGTAGCGGTCGCGCGGTGCGAGTTCGGAAAAGGCGACGGTGAAGGCGCTCATCGGTTCACTCCGGCTCGACCACGCCGACCTGGCCGGTGATCGGCCCGTAATGCTCGATCCGCCGGTGCATCTTGAAGTCGAAGATCGTCTGCTTGCCGAAGCGGGTGTCGTCGAGATCGCAGGGGTGGACGATGATGCCGTCGGCCTCGCCCTCCAACTCGGCGACGATCTCGCCGTCCGGGTTCACGATCAGCGTGCCGCCCATCAGATGGTGGCCGTCCTCGCTGCCGGCCTTGGCGACCGCGACGACCCAGCAGGAGTTCTGATAGGCACCCGCCTGCACCGAGAGGCGGTGATGGAACAGGCGCTGCGCCATGCCCTCCTTCGCCTTGTGCCCGTTGACCGACGGGGTGTTGAAGCCGAGCACGATCATCTCGACGCCCTGCAGCCCCATCACGCGATAGGTCTCGGGCCAGCGGCGGTCGTTGCAGATGCACATGCCCATCAGCCCGCCCATCGTCCGCCAGACCGGGAAGCCGAGATCGCCGGGCTCGAAATAGCGCTTCTCGAGATGCTGATGCGCCCGCGTCGTGTCGTACTCGACATGCCCCGGCAGATGTATCTTGCGGTACTTGCCGACGATGGCGCCGCTCTTGTCGACCAGGATCGAGCTGTTGAAATGCTGGCCCTCCGGCGTCAGCTCGGCATAGCCGAAGCTCATGCCCATGCCATGCGCGCGGGCCCGGTCGAACAGCGGCTGCACCGCCGGATTGGGCATAGCCGCCTCGAACCAGGCATCGGCCTCGGCACGATCCTCATGATACCAGCGCGGGAAGAAGGTCGTCAGCGCCAGTTCCGGATAGACGATGAGGTCCGCGCCCTTGGCCTTCGCCTCGTCCATCAGCGCGAGCATGCGCGCGACCACCTGCTCCCGCGTCTCGGCCTTCTGGATCGGCCCGAGCTGGGCGGCGGCGACGGTCACGATGCGGGACATGGAAAACCTCGGCGGCAGGCGGGGGCGACGACGCGGCTTAGCGAAAACGGTGCCAGCCGCCTATCCCGCGCCCATGTCCGCGGCGCTCGCCCCGCCTGCGTCGTCAGCCTGCCTGCAGCTCCTGTCCGATCGCCCGCACCAGCTGCGGCCCGATCGGATCGGTGATCGAGGAGTAGCCGCCGAGCAGCTCGCCCGACCGGCCGACGAGATATTTGTGGAAATTCCAGCGTGGCGTCTCGGTCGGGCGCTGCGCAGCCGCCCAGCGGTAGAAGGGATGCGCCTCCGGCCCCCTGACCACGCTCTTCTCGGCGAAGGCATAGGTCGCACCATGGGTCTGCCGCGCGGCCTCGGCGATGGCGGCGCCCTCCAGCGGCTCCTGCCCGCCGAAATCGTTGCTGGGCACGGCGATCAGCATCAGCCCGCGCGCGCGATAGCGCTGCCAGAGCTGCTCCAGCGAAGCGAACTGGCCCGCGAAACCGCAATTCGTCGCCGTGTTGACGATCAGAACCGGCCGTCCGCGGTAATCGGCCAGCGAAAACCGACCGCCGCCGACCCGTGCGAAGGTGAAGCTGGACGCCGAAGGCACGCCCTGCGCCAGGGTCTGGCCTGCCATCGCCGGCAGGACGCAGCCGCCGGCCAGCCATCCCAGAACGTCTCGACGCCGCATGGTCATGACACGATCCCTCCTGGTTGCCGGGGGCCCGCCCCCCTCCGGATCACGCGATCATGCCATCTACGACGTCGAACCCGAAATGGATGTGCCCCGCGGCCTTCCGGCGCGGGGCACATCCGAACAGTCACTTGGACGCGGCGCGGGGCCTCGCTCCGGCGCGGGTCAGGAGCTGAGCGCCAGCACCTTCTTCACGCGGACCTCGAGGTCGCGCAGCTCATAGGGCTTCACGACGTAATGGTCGGCGCCGTTGGACGTCGCCTCGTCCATCTTGTCGACCGACCGCTCGGAGGTCGCCATGATGATCTTGATCTGGTTGAGTTCCGGCACCGAGCGGATGGCGCGCAGCAGGTCGATGCCGCTCATGCCGTCCATGTTCCAGTCCAGAAGCAGCAGATCATAGCGCTTGGTCTGCATCTTCATCAGCGCTTCGCGCGCGTTCTCGGCCTCGTCGATGTCCTGAAACTCGATCTGCTTCAGGAAATACGTCGCGAGGCCGCGCATGCTCTTCTGGTCGTCGACCACGAGGATCCTGTACTCGCTTCTCGCCTTCATCACGATCTCCTTATGCGGTCCGCAGATGCGACCGCTCGCCGAGCAGGTTGCTGACCGCAGCTCCGATCTGATCGAGCGCGACAACCCGGTCGGCGGCACCGATTTCGAATGCCGCTTTCGGCATCCCGTTTACCACGCAGGTTTCCCCACTTTGGATTAACGTCTCCGCCCCGGCTTTGCGCATGGCTAACAAACCCTCAGCGCCGTCGCGCCCCATCCCGGTCAGCAGGATGCCGATCGCGTTGGCGCCGAGGCTGCGGGCGACGGAGTGGAACATGACGTCGACGGAGGGAGAATGTCCGCTGACCAGCGGCCCCTCGCGCAACATGCAGACGAACTCGCCGCGCCGCTCCTCGATCTCGAGATGGCGCGGCCCGCCGGGCGCGACCACGGCCATGCCGGGCTTGAGCTTGTCGCCGTCGCTGGCCTCGCGCACGTCGAGCCCCGTAGCCGTCGCCAGCCGCGCCGCGAACTTCGCCGTATAGCCCGGTGGCATGTGCTGGACGACCGCGATCGGCAGGCGCAGATGCGCCAGATCGCGCATCACCACCTGCACTGCCGGCACGCCGCCGGTCGAGGCGCCGATGGCGATGAAGGAGGCCTTGCCGCCCATCCGGGCCGGCTCGCGCGGGGCAGTTGCGCGTGCCGGCACGCTCTCGCGCCGGGAGGCGAACATCCGGCGGCTGGCCGAGGCCCGCTGAAGGGCGCCCACCAGATGCTTCATGAAGCCGTCGAGCGTATGCGTCGTGCCGTCGGGCTTCTCGATGAAGTCGATCGCACCGAGCTCGAGCGCCTGGATGGTGTTGTCGGCGCCGGGCCCACCGAAGGCCGAGACGATCAGCACCGGCAGCGGGTCTTGCTTGAGGACGCGCGCCAGCAGCTTGAGCCCGTGCCGGCCGGGAAGCTCCAGGTCGAGCGTCACCACGTCCGGCCGCAGTTCCTGGATCTTGTCCCAGCCTTCCTCGGCGCTGCCGGCGATGCCGATCACCTTGAAGCCCGGGGCTCCGTCGATGATCTGCGTCATCAGCTTCTGCATCAGGACGGAATCGTCGACGACCAGAACCTTGACCGGGTTGGCGGCGGAAGGCGTACCGATCGACATCACCAGACCTCCACTTCACCGGCCACGGGCTGCGTCTTGAGCCGGTTGAGATAGGCGACTTCCTGCTGGTGCTCGGGATCGCGCGCCGTCGACTGGACATGCTGGACCCAGGCCCGCCCGGTGGACGGCTGGTAGTGAATGCGCCGAGACCGGGTACCCCCGACATCCTTCGAAACGACCGGAATGCTTTCGCGGTTCAGGAACTCGGTGACGAACGCGATGTTGCCGTCGCCGATCGCCAGCATCGTCGCCCCGGACAGAACACGGGCACCACCGAACACCTTGGCCTCGAGATTGCCGCGCCTCGCGCCGCGTTTCAACAGCCCGTTGATCAGCACCTCCATCGCCGTGTCGCCATAGCGCTCGCCAGCGCTGGAGTCGGAGGCGCCGTTGTTCTTCGGCAGCAGGAAATGGTTGAGCCCGCCGACCCCGGCTTGCGGATCGCGCATGCACACCGAGATGCAGGATCCGAGCACGGTGGCGACGATCTCGTCCTTGGCGGCCGTGATCTCATGCTCGCCCGGAGCGACCGTGATGATCGTGGCCTCGAAGCGCGGGTCGAAATAGCGGCGGGAGGAACGCGCGACGCTCATGGCAGTCTCTCATAGATCGTGCGGCCGATCAGCCGGAGTTGAGGGTGAGGCTGGGGCAGCGATTCCGAATGGCCGAGATAGAGGAAGCCACCGGGAGCGAGCAGCGTGACGAAGCGGTCGAGGATCGAGGCCTTGGTCTGGGTGTCGAAATAGATGAAGACGTTGCGGCAGAAGATCACGTCGAACGGGCCGCTCATCGGCCACCGCTCGATCAGGTTCAGCCGCTTGAAGGCGATCATCCGGCGCAGATCGTCGCTGATGCGCGCTTCGCCGCGGCCGGAATTCTCCAGCTTGAGGAGCGGCTTGACGTCCGACGGCAGGCGGTCGAACTGATCGGGCGAATAGATCGCCGCCTCGGCCTTGGCGAGGATGTCGGTGTCGATGTCGGTCGCCAGGATCTTGAAGTCGACGTCGCTGCGGTTGCCGAGCACATCGCGGGACACCGCGGCGATGCTGTAGGGCTCCTCGCCCGACGACGCCGCCGAGCACCAGATCCGGATGCGGCCCCGACGCCCGCTGCGCTCCTGCACCAGCCGCGGCAGCACGTCCTTGCGGAGGTGATCGAAATGGTGGCGCTCGCGGAAGAACGAGGTGTGGTTCGTGGTGACGGCGTTGATCAGTTCCGGGATTTCGTCGGCCGCCTGCGGCGTCTTCAGATAGGCGCAGTATTCGGCCACCGAGTTGAGGCCCAGCGCCTTGACGCGGCGTGCCAGCCGCCCGCGCGTCATCGCTTCCTTGTGCTCCCGGATGACGATGCCGGCATGCTCGTAGACGAGCTTGGAAATGAATCCCATGTCGTCGCGTGTCAGCGTGACGTCGGTCAGCTGCGGTTGCGCGAGGGCTGCGCTGGATCTCGACATGGCCACTAGAACTCCGCCCAGTCATCGGCACGTCCGCCGCCGGCGACACGCCGACGGGGCTCCTGCCAGGTCTTCATCGCCGGTTCGGGCCGCCGGACGTCATTGTTTTTCGGAATGGGCCGGGCCGGCACCACCGGCGCCGGGGCGCGCGGGATCCGCGCCGGTTCGGCGGCGCCGCGCGACACGACCGGCATGGCGGAACCCTCGGCCCGGAAGAAGGAGACCAGCCGCCGCAGCGTCGCGATCTCGTCCATCAGCTCGGTCGCGGAAGTGGCGCTCTGCTCCGCCAGCGCCGAATTCTGCTGCGTGGTTTCGTCCATCTGGGCGACCGCGCGGCTCATTTCCTCGATGCCGTGGGCCTGCTCGGCGGCGGCCTGCGAAATCTCGACGATCGTGGTCGAGACCTTGCCGGTAGCCTCGACGATCCGTTCCAGCGCATCGCCGGTCGAACGGACGAAGCGCACGCCCTCGCCGACCTGTTCGTTGGAGCTGACGATCAGCCCCTTGATGTCCTTGGCCGCCTGCCCCGAGCGCTGCGCCAGGGCGCGCACCTCCGAGGCCACCACGGCGAAGCCGCGACCGGCATCCCCGGCGCGGGCCGCCTCGACAGCGGCGTTGAGCGCGAGCAGATTCGTCTGGAAGGCGATGTCGTCGATCACCGAGACGATTTCGGAGATCCGCACCGACGAGCTCTCGATCCGCTCGATCGCGCCCACGGCCTGCGCCACGACGGTCTTGCCATCCTGCGCCACGCCCATCGCCTCGTTGGCGAGGTCGGTGGCGACCCGCGACCGGCCGGCGCTGTGCTTCACCGAGGCTGCCAGCTGTTCGGTCGTCGCCGCGGTCTCCTCGAGATTGGCTGCCGTCTGCTCGGTGCGCTCGGCGAGGTCGCCGGCACCCGAGTCGATCTCGGATGCCGCACGGGCGACATGGCCGGCCGTGCCCTGGATCGTGGCGACGGTCTCGCCCAGATGCGCCAGGGCGTCGTTGAGGCTGGCCTTCAGCTCGGCGAGGCGGCCGCGATAGTCTCCGCCCATCCGCCGCGTCAGATCGCCCTCGGCCAGGCCGCCGACGACGTGAGCGAACTCGCCGACGGCGCTCTCGACGACCGCGTTGATCTCGTTCATGCCCTCCGCGATGCGCTGCAGCCCATCGGGCTTGCCTGCAACCGGCACTCGGCGCGAGAAATCCCCCTCGACGGCAGCCGCCACCATGTCGGCGACCTCGGCGGCAGCGGCCAGTTCGTCGGTCAGTTCGACCCATTCGACGGCGGTGCCGAGCCGGCGGCCATTCGCCTGGGTCACCGGCGACAGCGCCAGCGAGACCGTCCGGCGCCCGAGCGCGAAGCGGATCGCCTGCTGGCCACCCGTCTGCAGCCCGGCCTGCGCCTGGACGCTCTCCATGACTCGGCCGAGCATGTCCTTCGCCGAGCAGCCGGGGAAGGCGAGGCGGAAATCCTCCTGGGCCTCGCCGAAGAAGCGCAACAGCGAGGCGTTGACATAGACCACGCGCCCCTCGGCGTCGCAGACCATCACATTGGTGCGGCAGCCGTCGAGCGCGGCGCGGATGCGTGCCGCTTCTTCGCCCGAGTCGTGCAGGGCCTTGAAGGAACGGGCGAGATCGCCGATCGCGTCGCCACGCGCGATTCCAGCGACGGCGACGTCATCACCCGCCTGCAGCTGCGCGACAGCCTCGCGCAAGCGCCGCAGCGGAGACTGGATGTGACGGCCGGCCATCCAGGCGCAGAAGCCGACGCCACACAGGCCCGCGGCCCCGAGGCCGGTGAGGGAGATCGCGTCGAGGCGTCCGAGGGCGGCGTGATAGGCCAGGCTGCCCGCCGTACCGGCCGCCACCGCGACCGTGGCGGCGAGCATCAGCGGCAGTTCGAAGCCGGTTCGTGTTGATGGACCGAGGGCGCTGCCCATTTGTGATGTCGTTTCTTGCTCGGCCCGCGCTTCCAGCAACGCCACTCCTCGGGCCCGTCTTGTTTGTGTCGTTCAGCTCGCGCGGGCGACCTTCGCCGCCTGGCCCTCGGCGCCGCCGTCGCGGATCACCGCGGCGAGGTCGAGCAGGGCGACGATGTCGGTGTCGAGCAGCACGAGGCCCTCGATCAGGCCGTGCTCGTCGCGCTCCAGATCGGGCGCCGGGCGAACCGCGCTGACGGGCACGTCGACGATGTCGGAGACGGAATCGACCAGCAGGCCGGCGACCTTGTCCTCGACGTCGACGACCACGATCACATGCGTCGCCGTAGCGTTGGTGGTGCCCAGTCCGATCGAAGTGCGCAGGTCGTAGACCGCCAGGATCACGCCGCGCAGGTTGAGCACGCCGCGGACATGCGGAGCCGCATGCGGCAGCGGGGTCGTGGCCTGCCAGCCCTTGATCTCGCGGACCATGCCGACATCGATACCGAAGGTGCGGTCCCCGACCTTGAAGGTGACGATCCGGCGCGCCGCCGATTCCGGCTGCGCCGACGAGAAATGCTTTTCGCCGAGTTGCAGGGTCATTGGATTATCCAGCCAGTTTCAGTTCGGTTGCGGGATGGCGTTCGCCGGAGGCGGCGAGACGCAGCATGGAGTCGACGTCCAGGATGAGCGCGACGAGGCCGTCGCCCAGGATCGTGGCGGCCGAGGCGCCGTGGACCGTGCCGTAATTGCCTTCGAGGCTCTTCACGACCACCTGCTGCTGGCCGAGGATCTCGTCGACGGCGATGCCGACATTGTCGCCGCGCTCGGTCTCGGCGATGATGATGATATTCTCGTTGCGGGTGCCCGAAGAGCCCATCACGGCGCCGAGACGGTGCAGCGGGGTGATCTCGCCGCGCCAGCGCAGAACCTCCTGGCCGAAGGTCAGGTGCTCGATCGGCGTCGAGGCGAGGTGCTGCGTCTCGATCACGCTGGCGATCGGGATGACGTAGCGGTCGGACCCGCAGCGGATGACCATGCCTTCGAGGACGGCCAGGGTGAGCGGCAAAGCGAGGGTGAACTTGCAGCCCCGGCCCGGCTCGGAATCGACGCTGATGCGGCCGCCGAGCGATTCGACGTTCCGGCGTACGACGTCCATGCCGACGCCGCGACCCGACACGTCGCTGATCACCTCGGCCGTCGACAGCCCGGCGGCGAAGATGAGCTGATCGATCTCCTCCGGAGCGAGCTTCTCGTCGGCACCGACGAGGCCGCGGGACTTCGCCTTCGCCAGCAGCTTCTCGCGGCCGATGCCGCGCCCGTCATCGGTGACGGAGATGACGATGCGCCCGGCGCGGTGCTCGGCGATCAGCTTGATCGTGCCTTCCGGGCTCTTGCCGGCGGCGATGCGGTCTTCCGGCGTTTCGAGCCCGTGATCCATCGAGTTGCGGATCATGTGGGTCAGCGGATCGGCCAATTCCTCGATGATCGTCTTGTCGACCTCGGTGTTCTCGCCTTCCAGCACCAGGCGCACTTCCTTGCCCAGCGTCTGGGCGAGTTCGCGCACGAGGCGCGGCATGCGCTGGAACACGGCCTTCACGGGCTGCGCACGCACCGCCATGACGTGGTCCTGCAGCTCGCGGGTCTGGCGCGAGAGCGTCAGGATGCCTTCGGCGGTCTTGGCGTAGACGTCATAGGGCAGCGAGCGGACGCATTCGACCAGCATGGACTGGGTGATGACGATTTCGCCGACCAGGTTCATCAGCTTGTCGATGCGGTCGAGGTCGACACGCACGCTGACGGCGGTGCGCTGGCGTGCAGCGGCCGCGTCGTTGGCCGGAGCGCGCGGAGCGGCCTTGGCGATCGGAGCCTCGACGGCGGGCGCCGGAAGTGCCACGGGCGCAGCCGCGGCCGGCTGGATGTCGGGCGTCGCGACGGCCGCCGGGGCCGGGCCGAGCTTGGCGAGGATGGCGGACAGATCGGCCGCGACCGAACCGGGAACCTCGCCGCTGGCGGCAGGCGCCGCCGCAGGAGCCGGCGCAGACGCCGGGGCGGGCGCGCTGGCGGTATCGGCCAGGACCTCGATCTGGAACTCTTCGGTCGCCAGCGTGAAGTCGAACCGGCTGCAGATCTCCTCGATCGACAGCTGGGTGCGCATCGTCACGACGAAGCGCATGAAGCAGTCCGAGACGTCGATCGTCTCGAGCGGAGGCACATGGCTGAGATCGCAGGCGATCGAGACGATGTCTTCGGCCGGGAGCGAGGCAAACACGACGCGCGGTTCGATCACCCGACGGAAAAGGTCCGCTTCGGGGGCAATGCGCAGGACCACGTCGCGGCCCGGCTTGCTGGCGGCGGCCTTGGCCGGCTCGTCGTCCCAGCCTGCATCGGTTCCGGAACTCGCCTTGGCTGCGACCATCGCCAAGAGATTGCCGAG